>NZ_JAAFZA010000239.1 GCF_015356865.1 Catenulispora pinisilvae | reverse complement strand
CAACAGCCCCCCGCCGCCGCCCGCGCCGCTGGCCGCCGGTCCCATGGTGCGGCGCACGGCGACCGGCCACGCGCAGGCGCTGGCGGCCGTGACCATCCTGTGCGTCGGCGCGATCGTCAACGCCGTGGCGCTGTCGCCGTTCACGATCGCGATCATCGTCGTCGGCTACCTGCTGGCGCTGACGTCGTACTCGTTCACCCCCGGCGAGAAGCGGTTCGCCCTGATCGGCGTCCCGATCGCCGCGTTCGTGTTCTACGCCTTCGGCCTGTTCCTGGCCCGCGGCCGCTCCACCGGCCACGACAACCCGCTGAACTCCAGCCAGACCTGGCAAGCGGCCAAGGACGGGTTCACGGCCGTGCCCACGATGTTGGGCCTGCTCGGGGCGCTCTACCTGCTCTGGCGCCTGTTCAAGGCGGTCGCTAAGTCGGGCTGACCCCGGCCCGGCCCCGGTAGTGCGCCGGGGACACCTCCCCGCGCAGAGAGCCGAACGCGACCTCGGCGGCCGACTCCCGGTCCAGGCGGCCGTGGTAGGTCCCGTCGGGCAGGCAGACCATGTTCGCCGCGAACTGGTCGCCGCCCAAGTGCGTGGTCTCCCACACCGGCAGCCCGCGCGCGGCCAGTTCCCGGGCGACCGGGGCACCGTAGCGGGCGCAGCACACGTCGCGTTTCCCGTGCGTGCACACCAGCAGGACCCGCTCCCGCACCGCCGAGCCGAACCCGGGCGGACCGCCCTCGGCCAACAGTGCGAGATCCAGTTTCTCGACGTCGCCGAGGTCTGAGGTGACCCGCCGCTCCAGCCAGCGCGCGCCGAGCGGTCCGCCCGCGACGAAGACCACCCGGTCCCCCGTCACGACCCGGCCCTCGCGGTCCGGACGCCGGATCAGCTGCGGACGCACGTCGTAGGCCGGAGCGGCGGTCAGCACTTCGATCGCCGAAGCGGGCAGGTCGGACGGCCAGCCGAGGGCCGGCCACGGCCCGGGGTGCTCCACGGCCAGCCAGGCCTTCGCCCGCGGCGGCGCGGTGTCCCGCAGCGGCTCACGCGCCGCCCGGCACAGCGCGGCACAGCCGCCGAGGGCGTAATCGCAGACGGACACGGGCAGGTCTCTCAGGGGGCGGGGTCACGACCGGCGCACGGGTCCCGCCGGAACCGGACGATCACCGCGGCTGGTCAGGGTAGCCTCACCTTACCCCGGGCACACCTCGTCCTACCCTCCGCGCCCTCCCCGCTCGCCCGAACCGGTGACAGTGCCAGCGACAGAGCCGCTGACAGAGCCCGTTGGCCGCACCCGGCGACCGCGACCGCGTCTAGCCCGGCCTACCCGAACGCGTCGTTCAGTACCCTGCGCAACACCCCGCCGACCGCGAGATACACCACGGTCGCCAGGCCGTAGTTCAGGAACACGTTGAGCTTCGGGCTCTTGGGGGTGAACAGGTCCTTGAACCACGTCGCGAAGAAACCGGCCCAGTCGGAGTCGGTCTTGACGATGTCGTTCTGCCCGTTGGCGCCGATCAGGACGAAGACGATGTACCCGACCAGGATGATCGCGATGACGACGACGGCCACGAAGACGAGGTCTCCGGCCGCCCGTTTGCCTCCTGCTCCAGCCATGGGTCCCCGATGCCCGCGCCGGCCCGGGGAAAACGTGTTCGCATATACCCTTATCGCATGATCACCGCACCGCTGACCGTCGGCTTCGACCTCGACATGACCCTGATCGACTCCCGGCCCGGCATCCACGCCACGATGACCGAGCTGTCCCGGGTCACCGGCCGGTACATCGACGCCGACGCCGCGGTCACCCGGCTCGGGCCGCCGCTGGAGGAAGAGCTGGTGCGCTGGTTCCCGGCCGAGGACATCGCCGCCGCCGGCGATCGGTACCGGGAGCTCTATCCGGAGTTCGCGATCAAGCCGACGCCGGCCCTGCCCGGCGCCGCCGAGGCGTTCGCCGCGATCCACGACCGGGGCGGGAAGGTCATGGTGGTGACCGCGAAGTACGGCCCCAACGCGGCCCTGCACCTGGACCACCTCGGCCTGGCCCCGGACGTCCTGGTCGGCTGGCACTGGGGCCCGAAGAAGGGCGAGGCGCTGCGCGAGCACGGCGCGTCGGTCTACGTCGGCGACCACATCGGGGACATCCAGGGCGCGCGGGCGGCCGGCGCGGTGGCGGTCTCGGTGGCCACCGGACCGATCAGCGCCGCCGACCTCGCGGCGGCCGGAACCGATGTCGTGCTCACCGATCTGCGGGGTTTCCCGGCCTGGCTGGACGGGTACTTGGCCGCCTGATCGGCACCGGTGTCCCGCACCCGGCGCCCGGCCTCGGCGAGCCCGTCCCCACCGGCTCCCGAGCCCCGGCTCCCGCTCTGGGATATCCCTGCCCAAGGTGGTCGTTTCCTGGTTACGCTTACCCCGCAAGAGTGAATCACCACGACGACAAGCAGACGCGAGGGTCCCACCGTGCCTACCGGCAAGATCAAGTGGTACGACACCGAAAAGGGTTTCGGCTTCATCACCCGTGACGACGGGCCCGACGTGTTCATGCACTCCTCCGCCCTGCCCGCGGACACCGCGGAGCTCAAGAGCGGCCAGCGGGTGGAGTTCGGGGTGGCGGCCGGCAAGCGCGGCGACACCGCGATCGGCGTGAAGCTGCTGGAGACCCGGCCGAGCGTGGAGGCCGCGGTCGCGGCCCGCGACCGGAAGCCGGCCGAGGACATGGTGGTCATCGTCGAGGACGTGATGAAACTGCTCGACGGGATGTCCGAGACCTTCCGCCGGGGCAAGTACCCGGACAAGGCCACCTCGCGCAAACTCGCCGGGGTACTGCGGGCGGTCGCCGACCAGTTGGAGAGCTGAGCTCGGCGAGGTGAGCTCGGCGGGCTGACCTTGGCAAGGTGGGCTCGGGGGCTGAGCTTGGCAAGGTGGGCTCGGGGAGCCGAGCCCACCGAGCAGGCCACCACATGGTGAACGGCTATGCCGGTCCCGGCGCACGCCTCGCATAATCACTTCCATGAGCGCTGATCGGAACATTGCCCGGGTAACCGCCACAGCTGCCGTCCACGCTGGACGAACCGCCACGAACCCGACTCCGCCGATCGACCTGTCGGCGACCTACTACCTGCCCGGCGTCGACGCCGGCGGCGAGAGCTACGAATCGCTCGTCGCCGGCGGCCCGCCGACCGCCGAGGGCGGCCTGGTCTACCAGCGGATGTGGAACCCGACCACGGCCGGGTTCGAGAAGGCGCTGGCCGAGCTGGAGGGCCTGCCCGAGGCGGTGTCGTTCGCCAGCGGGATGGCCGCCATCACCGCCTGCCTGCTGGCCGCGACCGCCACGGCCGGGGCTGGGGCTGGGGCCGCGGGCAAGCGGCACGTCGTGGCCCTGCGGCCGATCTACGGCGGCACCGACGGCCTGCTCACCAAGGGCACCCTGGGCACCGAGGTGACCTGGGTCCAGGGCCCCGCGGACATCGCCCCGGCGCTGGCCGCCCGCCCGGACACGGCGCTGGTCGTGGTCGAGACCCCGGCCAACCCGACCGCGCGGCTGCTGGACCTGGACGCGGTCGCCGAGGCCTGCGGCGACGTGCCCTACCTGGTGGACTCCACCTTCGCGACCCCGGTGCTGCAACAGCCGGCCCGGCACGGCGCGACGCTGGTCGTGCACAGCGCCACCAAGTACCTCGGCGGGCACTGCGACGTGCTCGGCGGCGTGGTCGCCACCACGCCGGAGTGGGCGGCGCGGCTGCGGGACATCCGGGTGCAGACCGGCGGCCTGCTGCACCCGATCGCCGGCTACCTGCTGCACCGCGGGCTTCAGACGCTGCCGCTGCGGGTGAAGCGCTCGTCGGAGACCGCGGGGACGATCGCGACGTGGCTGGCCGCGCACCCGGCCGTGGAGCGCGTGCACTACCCCGGGCTGCCCGGCGGCGACCCGGACGGGCTGATCGGCCCGGACAAGCAGATGCTGCTGCCCGGCGCGATGCTCTCGTTCGAGATGCGCGGCGGCTATGACGCGGCGGCCACGGTGGCCGAGAACGTCCGGCTGATCCTGCACGCGGCCTCGCTCGGCGGCGCCGAGTCGCTGATCACCCACCCGGCCTCGCTGAGCCACCGGCACGTCGCGCCGGACGCCCGGCCGGACGCCGGGCTGCTGCGGTTCTCGGTGGGGCTGGAGGACGCCGAGGACCTGATCGAGGACCTCGATTCGGCGTTCGCAAAGATCTGATGTGTTCGGCTGTGATGCGCCGACCAGGTGGATAGCGCGGACAGACATGGTGGGGAAACGTTCCAGGTGATAGTTCTTCCAGGGTGTTCGACAGCAAGCTCTTCCTCTCGGCTTACATCACCCTGTTCGTCATCATGGACCCACCGGGGACGCTGCCGATCTTCCTGGCGCTGACCAACGGCCGCAGCAAGGCACAGCGCACCAGGGCCGCGTGGCAGGCGGCCCTGGTGGCGTTCTGCGTGATCTGCGTGTTCGCGCTGTTCGGCCAGCAGATCCTGGACTACCTCGGCGTCACGCTGCCCGCGCTCCAGGGCTCCGGCGGACTGCTGCTCCTGCTGATCGCCCTGGAACTGCTGACCGGCCGCAGCGAGGAGCCGTCGCACTCCAACGAGTCGGTGAACGTCGCCCTGGTGCCGCTGGGCACACCCCTGCTCGCCGGACCCGGCGCGATCGTCGCGGTGATGGTGTTCGCCAAGGCCACCGACCACCACTGGTCCGGCATCCTCGCGGTCGGGGCGGCGATCGTGGCGATCCACATCACGCTGTGGCTCACCATGCGCTTCTCGGTGCAGGTGATCCGGATCATCAAGGACTCGGGGGTGACGCTGGTGACGCGGATCGCCGGTCTGCTGCTGTCCGCGATCGCGGTGCAGATGGTCGCCGACGCGGTGCGTGCCTTCGTGAAGGCCGGGTGACCTAGGATTTTTCCGTGAGCTTCGGACAACAATTCCTCGACCAAGTCGACGCCTCGGCGCAGGACTTCACCTTCCCCTTCCTGGACCACGGCTTCTACTACGCGGTAGACGTCCGCCTGCACGTCTACCGCGACGAGAAGCACTGGGCCGTGGTCTTCGAGACGGTCGGCTTCAACCCGAAGGCGCGCAGCGTCACCGACGCCCTGACCGGCTACGGCGTCCGCGGCGGCAGCCAGCTGAACCGGGTGGAGAACATCGCGGACCTGATCGACGACGACGAGAACTACATCGGCGGCGTCCCGATCCGGGTCCGCGGCCGGGACCTCCCGGTCCAGGCGTCACCCGGCGAGTACTTCGCCGAAGTGGTCCGCGAACTGGTGCCCGAGCACCGCGACCTGCTCCTGGCCGACGAATCCGAACTCCGCGCCCTGATCCCGCCGGACCTGCCGGAGATCCTGCGCCTGGAGGCCTGGCACCACCCCGACGTGCTGGTCGAGCGCCCGAGCCGGGAGGAGACGTTCCAGCTGATCGCCAAGGTGCTGGACAGCGGGAACGCGCACGATTACCGGCCGTCTCAGGCGCCGAACACGCACTGGTCGAACTGGCCGGAGTCGGGGAACGCGTAACCGGGAACGCGTAACCGGGAAGGTTTAGCCGGCAACGGGTCCGGCGGCGTGACGGCCGCCGAACCCGCCCCCGCCATCACGCGGCAGCCGTGACCGGCTTCCGCTCCGTGCCGACAGCGTTCGGGGCCTGATGCGCCGCGGCCGCCGCCAGCGCCGCCCGCATCGCCTTCGCCCCCGGCAGGAACGCCGCCGTCACCAGCGTCACCGCCGTGCAGCCCAGCGCCCACCAGAAGGTGGCGCTGTAGGCCGAGGCGACGTGCGCGGGCGTCACTGCCCGGCCGGCCAGGCCGCGTACCAGGATCACCGCCAGGACCGCGGTGCCGATCGAGCCGCCGACCCGGTTCAGGATGTTGAAGGTGGTCGTCGCCTGCGGGATCGACTCGCGGCGCAGGGTCGAATAGCCGGCCGCGATCAGCGGGGCCATCACCAGGCCCAGGCCCAGCCCCCGCAGGAACAGCGGCGCCATCAGCGCGGCCGCCGACGTTCCGGCTCCCACCATCGCGAACGGCAGCGTCGCCGCCGTCGCCACCGCGGTCCCGGTCAGCACCAGCACCCGCGGGCCGGTGCGGTTGGTCAGCCGGCCGGCCGCGAAGGTCGAGATCGCGGTCCCGAGCCCTTGCGGGGCCAGAGCCAGACCGGCTCGCAGCGCCGAAACGCCGTGCGCCTGCTGGAAGTACAGCGGCAGCAGGAACATCGCGCCGAACAGGGTCGCGCCCATCAGCGCGGCGTTGAGCATCGCGACGGCGAACGCCCGGTCGCCGAACAGGCGCAGGTCCACCAGCGGTTGGATCTTGGTGCGCAGGCTGTAGAACACGAACACCGTCACCAGCAGCAGACCGCCGAGCACCGGCCCCCACGCGGCCGGCGAGGAGAAGCCGCCGTGGTCGCCGGCCGCCGAGCAGCCGTAGACCAGTGCCGCCAGTCCCGGGGAGATCAGGGCGAAGCCCCGGAGGTCGAAGCGTGCCGCATCGGCTGCCGGGCCGGCGCTGCCCGCGGCTCCGACCGAGGCCGGCACCCAGCGCCGGACCAGGACGATGCCGGCCAGGCCGATCGGCACGTTGATGAAGAAGATCCAGCGCCAGCCCCACTCGGCCAGCAGCACTCCGCCGACCGCCGGGCCCAGCACCGGCAGCAGCGCCATCGGCACCGACATCACGGCCATCACCCGGGCCATGTGCCGCGGGCCGACGTTGCGGCCGAGCAGCGCCTGGCCGACCGGCTGGATCAGGCCGCCGCCGAGCGCCTGGAGCACGCGGAAGGCGATCAGGCTCGGGATCGACCAGGCGGCGCCGCACAGCACGGAGCCGACCAGGAACGCGGTCACCGAGAGCAGCCACACCCGGCGCCCGCCGAACCGGCCCATGGCCCAGCCGGCCAGCGGGACCACCACGGACATGGTGAGCAGATAGGCCGTGGACACCCAGGCCACGGCGGACAGCGGCGAGCCGAAGCGCTCGGCGAGGGTACGGGTCGCGACCGCGACCACGGTGGCGTCGAGCATCGCCATGGCGGCCCCGAGGACCAGCGCGGAGCCGATCTTCAGGTACTCGCGGGGCAGCCGGTCGCCGGACGGCTGAGGGTTCATCGTTCCTCCCCGATAGCTGGACTAGTGAGTCCATATTTTTAGACTCAGTAGTCCAAGAGATTAGACTGAGGAGTCCAAACCCGCAACGGACTTCCGAGCGAGGAGAATGACCGCATGACCGCGACCGCCAAGGAGCCCCGAGCGCACCAGGAATCCCAGGAACCCCAAGAGCCCCAGGGCAACCCGAGGAAGCGCCGGGCGATCCTGAACGCCGCCGGCACGGTGTTCCTGCGCGACGGCTTCACCCGCGCCGGCATCGACGCGATCGCGGCCGAGGCGAAGGTCTCCAAGCAGACCGTCTACAACCACTTCGGGGACAAAGAGCGCCTGTTCATGGCGATGACCGACGACGTGCAGGACCGCACCGTCGCGCACGTCATGGAACTGATGGACCGCGATTTCCCGGACCCCTCGAAGCTCACCGGCCCCGAAGACCTGCGCGCGGCCCTACTGCAACTGGCCGGCGAGTGGATCCGCGTGGTCTACACCGGCCCGCTGGTGGCCCTGCGCAAGCTGGTCGACGCCGAGTCCGAGCACCACCCCTACCTCCAGCAGCGCTGGTTCACCAACGGCCCGAGCCGCACCATGCCGCGCCTGAACCGGCTGCTGTCCGCACTGGCCCGCGCCGGGCTGCTGGACGTGCCCGCCGAAGTGCTGGACGTCCCGGACCTGCTGGCGTATCAGCTCACGGCGATGGCCGGCTCGGCGGTGCGGCGGATCGAACCGGGCGTGGATTTCGAGGCCGAGTTCCAGCGCCGGGTCGCGCAGGGCGTGGACTTCTTCCTCAGGGCTTACGCGCCGCGCTGAACGCCACGCCCATGGCGCCGCAGGGCAGGCAGGCCGACAAGCAGGGCTTGCAGGGCTTGCAGGGCAAAGCAAAACCTGACGCAGGGCAGCAGGACAGCAGTGCGACAGGGCACTGCGATGGAGCCGGAATCCCTTGCGAGCCCTACGGATGCTCCCCGATCGGCACCGCCACCGACCCGCCCAACGGACACGTCCACAGCGGCGCCCGCTGCCCCCGGGTGGCCATCATCGGATGCGCGTGGCTGGGCAGGCACGGCGGCCACTCGATGAGCCGGCCGCCGATCGACAGGTTGCCCTGCACCAGGCGCTGGGTCTGCGCGGCCAGATAGAGCGTGCGCGAGGCGGTGTCCAGGACCGACACCCCCAAGGTCAGCCGCCCCACCTTCACACCGGAGACGATCAGCACGGCGGTGGCGCCGGCCGCCGACTCGCCCGGGTTCGGGTCCTCCGTCAGCTGGCAGTCCAGACCCGCGGCTCGCAGGTCATGGGCCACCGGCTCGAAGGCCTCCAACAGGGACACGTCCACCCTGCACAGCGTAAGCGCCGAACCAGCAAATGCACAGACCCTTTGCACGTGCAAAGCAGCCCTTTGCTTCCGCCGGACCCCGTGCGGACCCGATACCCGGTCAGCGCACTGTTTCGGCGATGTCAGGGTTGGAATACTCCTGGGTGATCGAACCGTCACCAGAGGTTTCCGGGCCTGCGTTGTAACGGATCAGCAGCTCGGCGAATCCGGCCACGTCAGCGTCGCCCCAGCCGGCCAGCCGCTCGGCGACCGCGGCATGCCGGCTCTCGGTGACCTGCGCCAGGATGTCGGTCCCGGCCGGCGTCAGATGCAGCATCTGCGCGCGGTGGTCCTCCGGGGCGGGCCGGCGCTCCAGGAAGCCGAGCCGTTCAAGTGCCTGCACTTGGCGGCTTACCGTCGACTTGTCCAACCCGTAGCGCACGGCCAGATCCTTGGCCAGACAACCGCCGGAATCCTCCAGGTGCGCCAGCAATGTGTAGGAGACCAGAGTCAGCTCCGGGTGCAGCCGGCCGGCGAAGGCCCGCGCCCGGCGCGCGAAAACGGTCATCTCCCGTTGGATGGCGTCCACCGCCTCGCGGTGACGCGTCTCACTGTCGGTCACGGTCTCCACTCCCTCCGGGTAGTTGTATAGTACATCTATAGCTAGGTTGTAGTTAGCAACCAACAGCGGTCATTCGGAGGAAGAAGGCACCAGCCGATGAACCCGGCCACGAACCCGGCGACGAACCCGGTCCGGCAGCAGCCGAACGCGCAGGCGGCCTCGGTCCGCCACGTCCTCGTGCACCTGATCACCCCGCTCCTGATGTGCATCGGGATGGGGCTGGCCTACATGAGCGCGTTCATGGTCCCGCACCCGCACCACGTGAAGGTGGCCGTGATCGGCCAGGGCCCGCAGGTGGCGGCGGTCGCGCAGGCGATCCAGAGCAAGGCCGGCGACACGCTGACGGTCTCCACGCTGCCGAGCACCGACGCCGCCGTGTCCCGGCTGCACAGCCGCGATCTGGTCGGCGCGTTCGTCCCGGACCCGGCGAAGCCGCAGCTGTACATAGCCGAGGGGAACAGCGACTCCTCGGCCACCGTCGCCGCCAAGGTCTTCACCACCGTCGCCGCGCTGGAGAACAAGCCGCTGGCCGTCACCGACGTCGCCCCGACCACCGCCGACGACCCGACCAACTCAGGGCCCTTCTTCCTGATGATCGCGGTGAGCATCGGGTCCTACAGCGCGGTCGCCGCGATCGGCGCTGGCGCCACCGGCTGGTCACTCAAGCGCAAGACCGCGCTGGCGCTGGGCACCGCGACCGCGGTCAGCCTGATCGGTGCGGCGCTAGCCGGCCCGGTCTTCCACCTCGCGCACCACAGCCTGGCCGGGGTGTGGGCTCTGGCCTGGCTCTACTCGGCGGCGATCCTGTTGATCGGCGTGGGCCTGCACCCGTTCCTGAAGCGGTGGACCACGCTGGTGATGATGGTGCTGTTCGTGATGCTGAACTTCACCAGTTCCGGCGGGCTGTTCCAGCCCGAGTTGCAGGACGGCTTCTTCGGCGGGCTGCACGCCTTCTGGAACGGCGCCGGCCTCGTCGAGGGCGTGCGGAGCCTGCTGTACTTCGGCGGGACCGGCTTGGCCCGGCACGCCTGGACGCTCCTCGGCTGGGTCGGCGTGGGGGCGCTGACGGTCGGCGCGGCGGCGCTGGCCGAGCGGCGGAACCGGGTGTCCGAGAGCGAGACCGAGGCCGAGGCGGAAGCGGAGTTGGAAGAACTCGTCGCGGTCTGAGTCCGAGCGCTCTCACTCCCCCGATTTATCAAGCTGGTGGGTCGTTTTCGACCCGCCAGCTTTTATCGTTTTATCGATGAACGATCCATGAGATCTTGTCGGAATGGACGCGCCTGAGATCTCGATCATCCCCAAGCCCTTTCACGTACAGGTCGGGACCGGACAGCTGATGTTCGGCTCCGACGTCGTCGTCGACCTCCAGGAGGGCCGGCCCGAGCTGGGCCCCGACGGCTACCGGCTGACCGTCACCGATGAGGGCGTCACCTTCCAGATCTCCTCGCCCACCGGCCTGTTCCACGCCGAGCAGACCCTGAAGCAGCTGCTGCCGCCCGGCGCGCTGCGCAGCAACGGCGGCGACCAGTCCTGGCCGATCCCGCACGTGGACATCATCGACCTGCCGCGCTTCCGCTGGCGCGGCGCGATGCTGGACGTGGCCCGGCACTTCCTGCCCAAGCGCGACGTGCTGCGCTTCCTGGACCTGATGGCCTTCCACAAGCTGAACGTCCTGCACTTCCACCTGACCGAGGACCAGGGCTGGCGGATCGAGATCAAGCGCTACCCGAAGCTCACCGAGGTCGGCGGCTGGCGCCGGGAGACGTTGGGCGACGGCAAGCCGCACGGCGGCTTCTACACCCAGGACGACATCCGCGAGATCGTGGACTACGCCGCCGAGCGGCACATCACGATCGTCCCGGAGATCGACATCCCCGGGCACTCCACGGCCGCCATCGCCGCCTACCCGGAGTTGGGCAACCAGGACGTGCCGAGCGCGCGGCAGCCGCGCGAGGTGTGGACCCGGTTCGGGATCGCCAAGTCGGTGCTGAACGTCGAGGACGCGACCGTCGAGTTCTACAAGAACGTCATGGACGAGGTCTGCGACCTGTTCCCCGGCGAGTTCGTCTGCCTGGGCGGCGACGAGTGCCCCAAGGACGAGTGGCGGGCCAGCGCGCGGGCCCAGGAGCGCAAGGCCGAACTCGGGCTGAAGACCGAAGAGGACCTGCAGGCCTGGTTCATGCACCAGGTGAGCGAGCACGTCGCGGACAAGGGCCGCAAACTGCTGGGCTGGGACGAGATCCTGGAAGGCGAGCTGTTCCCGGGCACCGTGGTGTCGTCCTGGCGCGGCACCGACGGCGCGGTCGAGGCGGCCCGGCGCGGGCACGACACCCTGACCAGCCCGACGAACTGGGTCTACTTCGACTACCGGCAGTCCGACGCGGAAGGCGAGCCGGGCGCGCCGTTCGCCGCGCCGACGTCGCTGGAGCAGGCGTACAGCTTCGAGCCGGTGCCCGAGGGGATGCCCGAAGAACTCGTCGGACACGTGATCGGCTCCGAGGCCACGCTGTGGAGCGAGTACATCCCGGACGCCCGCGTCCACGACTACCAGGCCTGGCCGCGGCTGGCGGCGTTCAGCGAGACGGTGTGGTCGGCGCCGGGACGGGAGTTCGCGGAGTTCCGGACGCGGCTGGAGAAGCACCTGGAGCGGCTGGACGCGCTCGGGGTGGAGTACCGGCCGCTGGACGGGCCGCATCCCTGGCAGAAGCAGCCGGCGCCGGACCGGAAGCCGGACGGGGACGGCGCCGAATAGTCCGCGCGGCGAACGTCGAACCCTGAGATCTCCCCGGCGCCCTTCGGTGGGGCGCCGGGGAGATTCTGTTCTCGCTTCTCGCTTCCCGCTTGTCGCTTCCCGCTTCCCGCTTGTCTTGTCGCTTCCCGCTTCCCGCTTGTCGCTTCCCGCTTGTCGCCTCTCGCTTGTCGCCTCTCGCTTAGTTCGGTGAGCGAGCCAGCCGACTCCGGTCGGTGACACCTCCGTCACCTGCCGGAAAACCCTTGACCATCTTGATATCGGCGGGCATGGTGTCCAGAAAGCGGGAAAGCGCTTACCCAACGCGCCGAGGAGCGATATGAGCGAGGTCATCGGAGCGCGGCAGCCGGACGCCGAGGAGACAGGCCGCGCGGCGGGGGGCCCGCGGCCGGCCTTCACCGGGAGCTACCAGAAACTGTGGCTGCTCCTGCTGTTCGGCTGGCTGGTCAGCTACGCCGACCGCACCGTCACCGGGCCCGTCGTGGCGTGGATGATCCACGACAAGGGCGG
Organism: Catenulispora pinisilvae; assembly: GCF_015356865.1. Classification (GTDB taxonomy): domain Bacteria; phylum Actinomycetota; class Actinomycetes; order Streptomycetales; family Catenulisporaceae; genus Catenulispora; species Catenulispora pinisilvae. Next base: position 3,149 of record NZ_JAAFZA010000239.1, on the reverse strand, counting down.
CTTCATCGGCAGCTCGGCCCATCCGGCGGCGCTCGGCGGGCTGATCGGGTCGATGTTCTTCACCGGCTACATGCTCACGCAGTACGCGGGCGGGCGGCTCGGCGACCGGTACGGGCACCGCGAGATGCTGGTGCTCTCGCTGCTGTGGGCCGGGGTGCTGACGCTGGTCTCGGGGCTGGCCACCGGGCTGGTGGTGTTCGTGGTGGCCCGCGTGCTGACCGGGCTGGGCGAGGGCGTCTTCTACTCCAACGACCGGGTGCTGGTCATCGAGCACACGCCGCCGCGCCGCCGGACCATAGGGCTCGGCGTCGCCGTCTCCGGCCTGTCCATCGGCCTGACCATCGCCACGATCGCCACCCCCTACATGATCGACTGGGGCAAGTCGGCGGGCTTCGGCGCCCGGGCCTGGAGCATGCCGCTGTACCTGTTCGGCGCGTTCTCGCTGCTGGTCGGCGTCGCCACCTGGCTGTTCTTCCGGGCCCGGGGCGACCGGCCGCTGCGCCTGGGGCCGCCGCTGCTGCGGCTGATCGGCTACTCGGTGCCGTGCGCGGCCGCGATCACCGCGCTGTACCTGATCTCGGACAAGGCCGGGTGGACCGCGTGGGAGACCGCGATCGGGTCCGGGGTGCTGGCCGCGGTGATGATCGCGTTCGTGGTGCGGGACCTGACCCGGACCGGCCGGGCCAAGACCCTGCTGACCAGGGACTTGTGGCTGCTCTACATCGCGTTCATCGCGGTGATGTGGAACCTGTGGTTCTTCTCCTACTGGTCGGTGGAGATCGTCTCGGAGGCCGCGCACAGCAGCCTGACGTCCGCGGCGCTGACCGCCGCGTTCAACGCCGGGGCCGGGATCATCGGCTTCCCGGTCGGCGGGTGGATCGCCGACCGGCGGGTGCGGGCCGGCAAGGGGCGCAAGCCGCTGGCGATCACCTGCGCCGTGGTGCACACCGTGCTGGCCGTCGCGTTCGGCATCTCGTTGCAGGCCGGGCACCCCTCGCTGCTGCTGCTCGGGCTGATCCTGTTCACCTCGGGCCTGTTCTTCAACGCGCTCCAGCCGATCGTCCACAGCATCCTGGGCGACCAGGTGCCGGACGCCGACCGGGGCGCGGTGTTCGGGGTGTTCAACCTGATCGCCGAGATCGGCGCGGTGGCCAGCCCGGTGGTCAGCGGCGTGCTGCGGGACTCCACCGGCAGCTGGGCACCCGGGGTGTATACCGCCGCCGGAATCATGGCGGTCTCGGTGCCGTTGTACGCACTGGTCCGGGAACGGATACCGGGCGTGGCCCGGACGTGACCGGCGTCGCCGACCGGGAGCAGAGCCGTCCACACCGGATGTGTGGTGCTGCGGACCGCCGCGATGAGCGACACTAGAAGGATGCCCGTCGCCCGACCCCAGCGCCGCGCCCGGAGGTATGCGTGACCTGCTTGATCGTCCAGTCCGACAAGACCCTCCTGCTCGAGATCGACCACCCGCAGGCCGAGGAGTGCCGCCGGGACATCGCCCCGTTCGCCGAGCTGGAGCGCTCACCCGAGCACATCCACACCTACCGCATCACCCCGCTGGCCCTGTGGAACGCCCGCGCCGCAGGCCACGACGCCGAGCAGGTCATCGACGCCCTGCTGCGCCACACCCGCTACCCGGTGCCGCACTCACTGCTGGTCGACATCGCCGACACCATGGACCGCTACGGCCGCCTGCGGCTGCTCCAGCACCCGACGCACGGCTTGGTCCTGGAGACCACCGACGTTCCGGTGCTGGAGGAAGTGATCCGACACAAGAAGGTGCAGCCGCTGATCGGCGCCCGCGTCGACGAGCACACCATCAAGGTCCACCCCTCCGAGCGCGGGACCCTCAAACAGGTCCTGCTCAAGGTCGGCTGGCCGGCCGAGGACCTGGCCGGCTACGTGGACGGCGAACGCCACGACATCGCACTGCGCGAGGACGGCTGGACCCTGCGCCCGTACCAGAAGGAGGCCGCCGAGGGCTTCCGGCACGGCGGCTCCGGCGTGATCGTCCTGCCCTGCGGCGCGGGCAAGACCATCGTCGGCGCGGCGGCGATGGCCGGCGTGGCGGCCACGACGCTGATCCTGGTCACCAACACGGTGAGCGTCCACCAGTGGCGCCGGGAACTACTGAAGCGAACCACCCTGACCGACGAGGAGATCGGCGAGTATTCAGGCGCCCGCAAGGAGATCCGCCCGGTCACCATCGCCACCTACCAGGTCCTCACCCGCAAGACGAAGGGCGTCTACGCCAACCTGGAACTGTTCGACGCCCGCGACTGGGGCCTGATCGTCTACGACGAGGTCCACCTCCTCCCGGCCCCGGTCTTCCGCTTCACCGCGGACATCCAATCCCGCCGCCGCCTGGGCCTGACCGCGACCCTGGTCCGCGAGGACGGCCTGGAAGGCGAGGTCTTCTCCCTGATCGGCCCCAAGCGCTTCGACGCCCCCTGGAAGGACATCGAGGCCCAGGGCTACATCGCCCCGGCGGACTGCGTCGAGGTCCGCGTCACCCTCACCGACCACGAGCGCCTCCGCTACGCCAGCTCCGAACCGGAGGAGAAGTACCGCCTAGCCTCAACCACCGCCACCAAGGCAAAACTGGTCGAGGCCCTGGTGAAAAAGCACGCCGGCGAACCAACCCTGGTCATCGGCCAGTACCTGGAACAACTGGACGACCTAGGCGAGCGCCTAGGCGCGCCAGTCCTGAAGGGCACCACCCCGGTCAAGGAACGCGAACGCCTCTACGAGGGCTTCCGCACCGGCGAGATCCCCACCCTGGTGGTCTCGAAGGTGGCGAACTTCTCGGTGGACCTACCCGAGGCCAGCGTCGCCATCCAGGTCTCCGGCACATTCGGCTCCCGCCAGGAGGAGGCGCAACGGCTAGGCCGCGTGCTGCGCCCGAAGGCCGACGGGCGCGGCGCACGGTTCTACGCGGTGGTCTCGCGCGACACCGTGGACCAGGAGTACGCGGCGCACCGGCAGCGGTTCTTGGCGGAGCAGGGGTACGCGTATCGGATCGCCGATGCGGATGATGTGTTCGCTGGGAAGGACATCTGAGGGAGCGGCAGGGCAGCGGGCTTCCGCTGCCCTGTGCTGCGGTTTGTTAAAGGGCTTTTTACGGCCTTCGGTAATGGTTGTGCCGG
>NZ_JAAFZA010000238.1 GCF_015356865.1 Catenulispora pinisilvae | reverse complement strand
GGGTGGGTGTCGAGGTCTGGGTGGGGGTGCTGGACGGCAGCGGCTGGCGCTGCTCGTCGCGGTTCGCGGCGGCCGCGGCGGCGGCACGCTCGTCGGCCGCGGCCTTGTCCGCCGCTGCCTTCTGCGCCGCGGCCTTGGCTGCGGCATCGGCAGCCGCCTTGTCCGCGGCGGCCTTCGCCGCGGCGTCCGCGGCAGCCTTGTCCGCGGCGGCCTTATCCGCAGCCGCCTTGTCAGCGGCAGCCTTCTCGGCGGCGGCCTGGGCGGCGGCGTCGGCGGCTGCCTTGTCGGCCGAAGCCTTCTGCTCCGCCGCGAACTGTGCGGCCGCCACCTGCTTGTTGTGGTTGGAGACGTCATTGGAATGGACCGCGTACGCGGTGCCCGCACCTGCCAGGACCATGGTGCCGGCCGCCGCGGCGGCGACTATTCGAGAGGTCTTGGTAGGGAGTTTGGCGGTCATGAACGAGAGGGTTTTGCCCGCCGCTGTCGAAGCGGCGCCCGCGATCCCGGACTTCGGGTCCTGCGAGGTGGGGTTGTGCTCGGGGTCGTGCTCGTGGCCGGTATGGCTGGACAAGAGTTGCCTTTCGCGGTGCCTCACCCCTTTTCGACAGCCGTTTCCGCACAGCACGGATTCGTCCGTGATGAGTGGGAAGAAACGACCGGCTCCCTCATGGAGCGGCGCATGGGCGAACGGATAGGCGGCACCATCGCCGCCACATCCACCCCCTGGTGGATCAACGTCCCTGACAGGGACCTTGGTCCCGCGAGCCCGAGCGCGGGGTCTTCCAGAAATCGACCCTCTCCCGGAAGTGAGATCGAACTCAAGCCGGGAGAGGGTCGGAAAAATCACAGTACATTGAGTTATAGACCGGTCACCCTCAGAGAGAGCGACCGGTCAGGTGCTGCTTTTGTGCTGATTCCGGCGGCTTAGTAGCCGACCCAGCAGGAGCCGCCGCAACGCTGAGCGACGACGTTGTCCAGCGAACCGTAGGTGGCGGCGGCGTAGCGCGCGCCGGCGATGATGTTGTCCACCGGGTTGTAGATGTTGCCGTGGCCCGCGAGCATGTAGGAGTTGAACGTGGGCTGGATCACCTGGAGCAGGCCGATCGACGGGGTGCCCTTGGCGGCGTTGGAGTCCCAGCCGTTGACGGCGCTCGGGTTGCCCGCCGACTCGTGCATCGCGGCCTGGTAGACGGCGTTGTACGAGGTCGGGGTGCCGTTGGAGTCCAGGATCGCGACGGCCTGCTTGATCCAGCCGTCCAGGTTGTTCGCGTAGGTCGGGGTCGCGGCGGCGGCGGCGGCCTTGGCCTTGGCGGCCGCGGCGGCCTGCGCCTGGGCGGCGGCCTGGGACTGCGCGGCCTGAGCGGCGGCGGCCTGGGCGGCGGCGACCTTCTCCGCGGTCGCCTTCTCGGACGCGGCCTTGGCGGCGGCGTCGGCGGCGGCCTTGTCGGTGGCGGCCTTGGCTGCGGCGTCCGCCGCGGCCTTGTCGGTGGCGGCCTTCTGAGCGGCGGCCTGCGCGGCGACCGTGGTGTCGGCGGCCGGGGCGCCGGCCGGGAGGGCGGCGCGCTCGGCGCTGCGGTTGGCGGCTTCGGCGGCGCCGGTGCGCTGGGCCAGGGCGGCGTCGGCGGCGGTGCCCGCGGCCTTGTCCTGGTTGGCCTTCATAGTGGAGACGACGGCCGCGTCGGCCATGGCGGCCTTGCCGTTGTTGACGGACGAGGCGTGGGCGGCCACACCGGTGGCGACGAACGCGCCGGTCACGGCCAGAGCGCCGGTGACAGCCAGAGCCTTCGTCCGGGAAATACGCATACCGGACACCGGGTTTTTGTTGGACACCGAATTCCGCACGGAGAACAAAGGGAGCCTTCCGAAGTGGGTTCACCCCGCTGCGGCTCGACTCATCAGCTGTTCACAGACAGCGACAATGCAATGACTCATTGCGGTCGAGAGCGAAAGTCGAGCCGGGAAAACTCCCGGTTCTCGCTTCCGGCGCCGGCGGCCGTCAGGCCCTGGATCGTCGAATGCGATTGCCAGACGCGGGGTCTTACGCATTCGACGATGCAGGGCCTTTGGTCCCTTTTCAACTCAATCGGGCGTGTCCTGTGTCACAGTGGACACAGCGTGATAACCCCAGCACGAGGGGGGTCCGCACTCAAACCGCCAGCTCCTCCAGCAACTCTGTCACCAATGCGGCGATGGGGGACCTTTCGCTCCGGCTGAGAGTTACGTGGGCGAACAGGGGGTGTCCCTTCAGCTTTTCCACCACGGAGACGATTCCGTCGTAACGCCCCACACGGAGATTGTCACGCTGCGCTACATCATGGGTGAGCACAACCCGCGAACCCGTGCCGATGCGGGACAGAACGGTCAATAGCACATTGCGTTCAAGCGATTGCGCTTCGTCGACGATGACGAAGGAATCGTGCAGTGACCGGCCGCGGATGTGGGTGAGCGGGAGCACTTCCAGCATTCCCCGGTCCACGACCTCGTCGATGACGGCCTGCGAGGTCAGCGCGGACAGGGTGTCGAACACCGCCTGTCCCCACGGCGACATCTTCTCGTTCTCGGTGCCCGGCAGGTAGCCGAGTTCCTGGCCGCCGACCGCGTATAAGGGCCGGAATACCACGACCTTGCGATGCAGTCGGCGCTCCATCACCGATTCCAGGCCGGCGCACAGTGCCAGCGCGGACTTGCCGGTGCCGGCCCGGCCGCCGAGCGAGACGATGCCGATGTCCGGATCCAGCAGCAGATCCAGCGCCACGCGCTGTTCGGCGGAACGGCCGTGCAGTCCGAAGACGTCGCGGTCGCCGCGCACCAGGCGCACCTTCTTGTCCGGGCTGACCCGTCCCAGGGCTTTGCCACGCTCGGAGAGCAACACCAGTCCGGTGTGGCAGGGCAGCCCCGCGGTTTCGGGGATGTCGACGAGCCCTGAGGAGAACAGCTCGTTCACGGAATCGGCCGCGACCTCGACCTCGGCCATGCCGGTCCAGCCGGACGCGGCTTCCAGTGCGATCTCCGCGCGGTACTCCTCCGCGGCCAGTCCCACGGCGCTGGCCTTGACCCGCATCGGCAGGTCCTTGCTCACCAGCGTCACGTCCAGGCCCTCGGCCCGCAGGTTGCAGGCCACGGCCAGGATCCGGGAGTCGTTGTCGCCGAGGCGGAAGCCCGGCGGCAGGCCTTCGGGATCGGTGTGGTTGAGCTCCACACGCAGGGTTCCGCCGGTCTCGCCGACGGGGATCGGGGCATCGAGGCGCCCGTGGGTGATCCGCATCTCGTCCAGGATCCGCAACGCGTTGCGGGCGAAGTAGCCGAGCTCGGGGTGATGCCGTTTGGCCTCCAACTCGGTCACGACCACGATCGGGACGACGACCTCGTGTTCGGCGAACCTGGTCAGTGCCGACGGGTCGGCGAGCAGGACGCTGGTGTCGAGGACGTAGGTGCGGCGCCGGGCCTTGCTGGAGGCGCGGCGGCGAGGGGTAGCTGCCACTGTTGTCTGTCTCCCCAGAAGCGACAAACGCCGGGGAGCAGACCCGCCACAGCCATCTGTGTGAGTCGACCTTGCTCCACCGGCACGTCTGGGAAGTTCCCGTCACCTGATGGGGCTAAACGCACTGTCCGTTGTTGTCACGGTTCTGACCTGTAGTGATAACACTACGTAACAGAATGCGCGCGAGATTCTGTGGCGTTGTTAAGGAATGGCCCGGCGTCGGGTACCGCCGTGAATACCGCTTTAGGTGCCGTAACGGCGGTGGCGGTTCGCGTAGTCGCGCAGCGCCCTCAGGAAGTCGACCTTGCGGAAGGCCGGCCAGTACGCCTCACAGAAATAGAACTCGCTGTGGGCGCTCTGCCAGAGCATGAAACCGCTCAGACGCTGTTCCCCGGAGGTCCTTATGATCAGGTCGGGGTCCTGCTGGCCCTGCGTGTACAGGTGCTCGGTGATGTGCTCCACGTCGAGCATCTGCACCAGGTCCTCGATGGAGGTGCCGCGGGCCGCGGCGTCGGCGAGCAGCGAGCGCACCGCGTCGGCGATCTCCTGGCGGCCGCCATAGCCGATGGCGACGTTGACGTGGATCCCCGGGTTGTCCCGGGTCTGCTCCTCGATCTCTTTCAGGTGCCGGCCGAAGTCGGCCGGCAGCAGGTCCAGCGCGCCCAGCGGATGCACCCGCCAGCGGCCGGTGTCGGCCAGCGAGCGCACCGACCCCTCGATGATCCGCAGCAGGTCGGTCAGTTCCTCCGGCGGCCGGTTGAAGTTGTCGGTGGAGAACAGCCACAGCGTGACCGTCTCGACCCCGGCCTCCTCGGCCCAGTTCAGGACCTCGTGGATCTTGTCCGCGCCGCGCTGGTGGCCGGTGGCGATCTGCTCGCCCATCTGCTTGGCCCACCGGCGGTTGCCGTCCATGATGACGCCGATGTGTCGCGGGACCTTCTTCTTGCCCCGCTGGACGTCGGTGTGCAGCCGGGCCGCCAGGCGCCGTTCGTACAGGCTGTAGGCGACGTCTCGCAGGCTCACAGCACGGCGCCTCTCGGGGGGACATGGGGGTCTTCGGGGACGCAACGAGGTTATCGGAGTCCCGGCGCGTCTCGACACGGGCTTCAGCAAACCCTTGGGTGCGGGTTTCGTGAAGACCGCCGTCGGTCGCTTGACGCGACCAGGCCCGCCCCCTGTGGGACGGGCCTGGTCGCGTACGCGGATGTGCCTGGACGATAAGAACCGATAAGAACTAATCGCCTAGTTCTCCGGCTAGTTCTCCAGCCGGGACACCAGAGCCTCGTACTCGGCCGTGAGCTCGGCCGGCAGGTGGTCGCCGAACCGGTCGAAGTGCGCCGGGATCTGCGCCGCCTCCTGCTTCCAGACGTCCTTGTCGACGCTGAGCAGCACGTCCAGGTCGGCCTCGGACAGGTCCAGGCCGGTCAGGTCCAGCGCGTCCCTGGTCGGCAGCACGCCGATCGGGGTCTGGACGCCCTCGGCGGTGCCCTCCAGGCGGTCCACGACCCACTTCAGGACGCGCGAGTTCTCGCCGAAGCCGGGCCACAGGAACTTGCCGCCGGCGCCCTTGCGGAACCAGTTGACGTAGTAGATCTTCGGCAGCTTGTCGGCCTCGGTCTTCTCGCCGATCCGCAGCCAGTGGCCGAAGTAGTCGCCCATGTTGTAGCCGCAGAACGGCAGCATCGCGAACGGGTCGTGGCGCAGCTCGCCGGCCACGCCCTCGGCCGCGGCGGTCTTCTCGCTGGCCACGTTGGCGCCCAGGAAGACGCCGTGCTGCCAGGAGAAGGACTCGGTGACCAGCGGGACGGCGGTGGCGCGGCGGCCGCCGAACAGGATCGCGGAGATCGGGACGCCCGCGGTGTCCTCCCACTCCTCGGCGATGGTCGGGCACTGTGCGGCGGGCACGCAGAACCGGGCGTTGGGGTGCGCGGCCGGCTCGTCGCTGTCCGGGGTCCAGTCCCGGCCCTTCCAGTCGGTCAGGTGCGCCGGCTTCTCCTCGGTCAGGCCCTCCCACCACACGTCGCCGTCGTCGGTCAGCGCGACGTTGGTGAACACCGAGTTCGCGTAGAGGGTGTCGACCGCGTTGGCGTTGGTCTCCCGGCCGGTGCCCGGGGCGACGCCGAAGAACCCGGCCTCCGGGTTGATGGCGTACAGCCGGCCGTCCTGGCCGAAGCGCATCCAGGCGATGTCGTCGCCGACGGTCTCGACCTTCCAGCCCGGGATGGTCGGGGTGAGCATCGCCAGGTTGGTCTTGCCGCAGGCGCTCGGGAACGCCGCGGCCACGTACTTCGCCTGCCCGGAGGGCGGCGTCAGCTTCAGGATCAGCATGTGTTCGGCCAGCCAGCCCTCGTCCCGGGCCATCACCGAGGCGATGCGCAGGGCGTAGCACTTCTTGCCGAGCAGGGCGTTGCCGCCGTACCCCGACCCGTACGACCAGATCTCGCGGGTCTCCGGGAAGTGGGTGATGTACTTGGTGGTGTTGCACGGCCACGGCACGTCGGCCTGGCCTGCTTCCAGCGGGGCGCCGACGGTGTGCGCGGCCCTGACGAACTCGCCGTCCGTGCCGAGCTCGTCCAGCACCTTCTGACCCATCCGGGTCATCACGCGCATCGAGACCACCACGTACGGGGAGTCGGTCAGCTCCACGCCGATCGCCGACAGCGGCGAGCCGATCGGGCCCATCGAGAACGGCACGACGTACATCGTGCGGCCGTGCATGCTGCCGGCGAACAGGCCGTGCAGCGTCTGCTTCATCTCGGCCGGGGCCATCCAGTTGTTGGTGGGGCCGGCGTCGGACTGTTCTTGCGAGCAGATGAAGGTGCGGCCCTCGACGCGCGCGACGTCGCTCGGGTCGGACTTGGCGTAGAAGCTGTTCGGACGCTTGGCCTCGTTCAGCCGGGTGAAGGTCCCCTGCTCGACCAGCAGGGCGGTCAGCCGGTCCCACTCGGCGTCCGAGCCGTCGCACCACACGACGGAATCGGGCTGGGTGAGCTCGGCGATCTCCGCGACCCACGCCTTGAGGGCGGCGTGGCCCGTCGGGGCGGCATCGAGCCCCGGTATGGCCGCGAGGCTGTTCGCGGGCACGGTTTTTGTGGACACGTCAGTCATGGCGCGCTCCTAAGACACCGGGCTCGCTTCCCATCCGCACTGGTAGGCGGGCCCGGTCGATGTATGAGGGTATTTCGGAGTGTACCCAGCGCAGTCCACATGGTGGATAGTCGGCAATGGCTAGTTCGTCACAGTCGGCTCGACATCGCGTCCGGTTCTGGACCGTTTCCATACCGTTTCGGCGGCGTTCCCGTGTCCGGCCCTATCGAAGTTACGCATCCGTAAGTTACCTTCAGTGACATGACGCCGCCGCTAGTGGATGCCGTATCGAACGCCGTCGCGCCGATGAAACCGAAGCTGCGCGGCTGGCTGCACCTGTGCACGGCGCCGCTGGCCCTGGCCGGCGGGATCGTGCTGATCGCGCTGGCCGACAACGGCCGGGCCCGGGTGGCCTCCGCGGTCTTCGCGTTCTCCGCCGTGATGCTGTTCGGCACCTCGGCGCTGTACCACCGGCGCGACTGGGGCCCGCGCGGCGAGGCCATACTGCGCCGGCTGGACCACGCGAACATCTTCCTGATCATCGCCGGGACCTACACGCCGTTCACGGTGCTCCTGCTGCACGGCAGTGCCGAGCGCGCGCTGCTGTACACCGTCTGGGTCGGTGCGCTGGCGGGGATAGCGTTCCGGGTCTTCTGGCTGAAGGCGCCGCGCTGGATCTACACGCCGTGCTACGTGGCGCTGGGCTGGGCCGCGGTGTTCTTCCTGCCGCAGTTCCTGCACTCCGGCGGGGTCGCGATCCTGGTGATGATGGTCGTCGGCGGGGTGCTGTACTCGGTCGGCGCGGTGGTCTACGGCACGAAGCGGCCGGACCTGTCGCCGCGCTGGTTCGGGTTCCACGAGGTGTTCCACACGCTGACGATCGCGGCGTTCTCGCTGCACTTCATCGGGGTGTCGATGGCCGCCATGTAGGGCGGCCGAGCGGGGCCGTCGTGCGGGGCCGTGCGGGGCCGTCGTGTCGGGCCACAATCGTGTCCTTATATAAGGGTGCTCTTTCAGTAAGCGGGCACTCGGCCGGCCCGGCCCGGCGAGCACAGACCGGGCTTGCTCCGTATCGTGACCGGCATGAGCACCGCGACCATCGCCGCGCCCCGGACCACCGTCCCGACCGCCCCGAGCCCGGCCCAGCTGAAGAAGCAGCCGCCGACCGAGTCCGGCGAATTCGGCGCCATGCTGCGGGCCTGGCGCCGGACCCGGAGCGTCAGCCAGCTCGACCTGTCCTCGGCCAGCGGGGTGTCCACCCGCCATCTGAGCTTTATGGAGACCGGCCGCGCCAAGCCCAGCCGGGACATGGTGCTGCGGCTGGCCGACGAGTTGCAGGTCCCGCTGCGGGACCGGAACAAGCTGCTGGTCGCCGCCGGCTACGCCCCGGAGTTCAAGGCCCGGCCGCTGGCCAGTCCGGAGATGGCCGCGGTGCGGCGGGCGATCGACGTGGTACTCACCGGGCATCTGCCGTATCCGGCGCTGATGCACGACCAGCACTCCAACATCATCGAGGCCAACAAGACGGTCGGCATCTTCACCGATCTGGTGGCGCCGCATCTGTTGGCCGGCGGCGGCAACACGGTGCGGCTCACGCTGCATCCCGAGGGTCTGGCGCCGCACTTGGTGAACCACGGCGAGGCCCGGGACCGGTTGCTGCGGGCGCTGAGCCGGCGGGCGGCGGCCTCCGGCGATCCGGAGCTGACCGCGTTGTTGAGGGAGTGCGTCGCCTATCCGCATCCCGAACCGGAACCGGAGCCGGACCTGTACGCGGGCGTCGTGCTGCCGTTCCGCTTCCGTCGTGACGGACAGGTGCTGACGTTCTTCAGCTGCACCGCGGTGTTCGGTTCGGCGGCCGATCTGACGCTGGCGGACATGCAGTTGGAGACGTTCTTCCCGGCGGACGAGGTGACCGGGGAAGCGTTGCGGGAGTACGCCGCTCGCATTTAGCACAGGTTCCTCCGATCCGGTGGTATCGGCGCGTCATCACGTAACCACCCTCGGTGTGGCTCGTTGGGCAGCTACAAACCCGCCGCACCCACCAGGGGGAAGCCGTGAACCGTCGCCGTATCGCCATCGGGGTCTCCTCGGTCAGCGGGCTGGCCGTCGTCGCCGCCGGCGCGATGAGCATGTTCGGATCCGGCGGCTCGGCCAACGCCGTCGATCTGCACGCGGCGCCGGCCGCCGCGGTCACCGGCGCGGCGGCGGCCACCCGGCAGGCCGGGACCGCGCAGGTGGACACCGTGGTCACGGTCGCCAGCCCGGCGACTCCGGCGCGGGGCAAGACGCCCGCGGTCGCCGCGCAGACGCTGACCATGCACGGCACCGGGCTCTTCGACTTCGGCAAGCAGGTCGGCTCGGTCGACCTCACGGTGCCGACCGGGACCCTGAACGAGGTGCTGACGCCCTCCACGGTGTACCTGCGCCGCGGCGCCGCCACGGCGACCTCGACCGCCGCCGCGGCGTCGGCTTCGGCGTGGACCAAGATGGCCACCGCTAATGTCTCCGACGGCAACCTGATCTCCGGCGGGGCCACCGAGCCGTCGCTGGTGTTCGCGATGCTCGGCGGCATGCAGGGCGGCGTGAAGTACGTCGGCCAGGACTCGGTGCGCGGGACCCCGGTGGCGCACTATCAGGGCACGCTCGATCTGACGCAGGCGGCGACCGCCTTGGCCGGACAGGCGATGGCCAAGGACGGCGGCGCCGCCGCGCAGGACGCCGCGGCCGACAAGCAGGCGCTGACGAACGCCGCGCGCGCGTTCACGACGACCAAGGTCCCGTTCGACGCTTATCTGGACGGACAGGGACGGCTGCGGCGTTTCGTCGCCAGCTTCTCCTTCGTGGAGAATCCGACGACCAAGCCGGTCGCCCAGGTCACCTCGGCCACCGAGCTCTACGGGTTCGGGACGCCGGTCACGGTCGTGACGCCGACCGTCGCGGGGTCGGCGTCCGGTTCGCCGGCGGCGTCCGGGGCCGCGGTCGGGGCACCGGCCGGGACGCAGAGCACCCAGGCGCGGCGGCGTTCGACCACCCCGTCGGCTCACCCTTCTAGCCCCACTCGTTCTCACAAATAGTCCTGTTGGGCCATACCCGCAGGCCTCGGTACGCAATAGGCTCCACCGTCGGGGACCAAGGGGTCGCGACGACGGGCGGTGATTCAGCCATGACGCTCTACCAGCACGATTCCGGTTCGGCGTACGGCCGCTACGGTGCGCTGCCCTCGGTGTACGACGGCTCGGCGCTCGACGAGATCCGGCTGTACGGCGACCTGTTGCAGGTCGTCGCCGAGCACCCCGGCAGCGAGAAGCGCTTGGACTGGGCGGTCATCGACCGTGCGCTGGGGCTGCCGCCGACCGATCCCAAGCGGGACCGGAACTAGCTGACCTCAGCGTTCGCGCCTCAGGTCTGGCATCTCAACTCTCGCCCTCAGCCCGCGACCCTCGGCTCTCGACTCTTCGCCGGGATCAGCGCTCGCGCCGGGCCAGCCGTGCCAGCCGCGCCGGAGCCCTTCGGCATGGCGAAAATCACATCTGGGCCCCCGGAGATCACCCCCGGCGCCGGACACGGCCTCAGTGACGGCCGCGACAGTAGTGACTGGGTTGTGCGCTGGGTAGGTTGAGCACCTAGCATCCTTACGGCGAACAAGCCAGAACAATCAGCCGCTGCCCGGATTAACGGCAACTGAAAACCCGGAGACTTCCAGTGAAACTGCGTCTGACCCCCAGGGAGACCAGCTTCTACGACCTGTTCGCCGAGCAGGCTGACCACCTCGTCGTCGGGGCCGGCATCCTCACCGAACTGCTCGGCGCGACCGGGCCCGGGGCCGGGGCGGAGCGGGCCAAGATCGCCGAGCGGATGCGGGCCGCGGAGCACGCCTGCGACGACACCACGCACAAGATCTACAACACCCTGAACTCCTCGTTCATCACGCCGTTCGACCGCGAGGACATCTACGCGCTGGCCTCCACGCTCGACGACGTCATGGACGAGATGGAGGAAGCCGTCGACCTGGTCAACCTCTACGGCATCCAGACGCTGCCGGCCGGGGTGGCCGATCAGGTGGACACGCTGGTGCGGGCCGCCGAGCTGACGGCCGAGGCGATGCGCCGGCTGCGCGGGATGAAGGACCTGTCCGACTACTGGATCGAGGTCAACCGGCTGGAGAACGCCGGCGACCAGTCCTACCGCAAGCTGCTGGCCCACCTGTTCTCCGGGGAGTACGACGCGCTGACGGTGATGAAGCTCAAGGAGGTCGTGGACTCCCTGGAGGGCGCCGCCGACGCCTTCGAGCACGTCGCGAACACGGTCGAGTCCATCGTCGTCAAGGAGTCCTGACCGGTGCACTGGCTCGGCCTGGTCACGGTGGTGGCCGTCGCCCTGGGGTTCAGTTACACCAACGGCTTCCACGACTCGGCGAACGCGATCGCCACCTCGATCTCCACCCGGGCGCTCACCCCGCGGGTCGCGCTGGCGATGGCCGCGGTGATGAACCTGCTCGGCTCCTACATCGGGCTGCGGCTCGGCGGCGGGGTGGCCTCGACCATCACCAAGGGGATCATCAAGACCCCCGGCGGCGACGCCGGGCTGTGGATCGTGTTCTCACTGCTGGTCGGCGCGGTCGTGTGGAACGTGGTGACCTGGTACTACGGGCTGCCCTCCTCGTCCTCGCACGCGCTGATCGGCGGGATGATCGGCGCCGGGCTGGCCGCCGGGATCACGGTGGAGTGGAAGGGCGTCTGGGAGAAGGTCATCCTGCCGATGGTGACCTCGCCGCTCGTCGGGTTCGTGCTGGCGTTCTTCCTGATGGTCGGGATCCTGTGGGCGTTCCGGCGGGCGCATCCGGGGCGGGTGACGCGCGGCTTCCGGATCTCGCAGACGATCTCGGCCGCGGCGATGGCGCTGGGCCACGGCATCCAGGACGCGCAGAAGACGATCGGCGTGATCATGATGGCGCTGATCGCCGGCGGGCACGCGACCAGCAAGTCCGGCGTGCCGAACTGGGTGCTGCTGTCCAGTGCGTGCGCGATCTCGCTGGGCACCTGGGCCGGCGGCTGGCGGATCATGCGCACCCTGGGCCGCAAGATCATCGAGCTGGACCCGCCGCGCGGGTTCGCCGCCGAGACCGTGGCCTCCGGCGTGCTGTACTTCACCGCGTTCGTGTGGAACGCGCCGGTGTCCACCACGCAGATCATCACCGGCTCGATCATGGGCGTCGGCGCGACGAAGCGGAAGACCGCGGTGCGCTGGGGCGTGGCCCGGAACATCTTCTGGGCGTGGATCTTCACGCTGCCGTGTGCCGGGGCCTGCGCGGCCCTGGTCTGGTGGGTCACGCACGCGATCTTCGGTTAGGCGGGTCGCGGCCGGTAGTCGTGGTAGTCGCCGTAGCCGGGCAGCCGGTGTCGCCGGTGCCGTCGGCTGGTCTGGCTCACCTGCCGGATCCGGGGATCTCCGACGGCTGTCGCCCGCTAACGGGCCTGCGTACGGGACTGCGCGGCCAGCACGTCCTCGATCCGCCGGGCCAGCTCCAGGTCCAGGTCGGTGACCCCGCCCGCGGAGTGCGTCGAGAGGCAGAACCGCAGGGTGCGCCAGCGGATGTCGATGTCGGGGTGGTGGTTCAGCTCCTCGGCGATCACCGCGACCTTGTCCACCACGGCGATGGCCGCGGGGAAGTCCGCGGCGGTGAACACGCGCGCGAGATGTTCCGCGCCGCCGGTCCACTCCGGGTGGTCCGCCAACAGCGGGCAGATCTCCTCTTGCTCGAGTATGCGCATGTGCTCATTGTCGTCCGGTTGCCAAGAGGGGGCCAGTAGGTGGTGACGGAGTGTGATCGGCCTAAACTTCCGGGATGACTTCCGGGATGACTTCCGCGACCAACCAGACCCCAGTGACCGTGGTCGGAGCGGCTATCGCCCGCGACGACTCCGTACTGTGCGCGCGCCGGTCGGCCCCGGCTCACCTGGCCGGGAAGTGGGAGTTCCCCGGCGGGAAGGTCGAGGCCGGGGAGAGCGACGCCGAGGCCGTGGTGCGGGAGTGCCGCGAGGAGTTGGGCGTCGAGGTGCGGGTCGGAGAGCAGGTCGGCGCCGACGCGCGGATCGACGACCGGTTCACGTTGCGGGTGTTCCTGGCGCGGCTGGAACCCGGGCAGCCGGAGCCTTCGCCGCTGGCGGACCACGACCTTCTGGCGTGGGTTCCGCGCGCAGGGTTACCGGATCTTGACTGGCTGACACCGGACGTTCCCATCGTCCTGGAATTGAGTCGTATTCCCTGGTCAAACCTGTGACTGCTCTCATAGTGTGAAAGTCGGATCAATTGCTTGAGAGTGCGGCATACCGGGAAGGATCACGGAAGACCCGGATGCGCAACAGCACGGGGTTCCCGACTGCACAGATTCTCAGACGACACAGATTCTGAGACAGCACAGAATCGAAGACCGCCCGATGCCCGACGCGCCGCAGGAGCAGCAGCCCCACCGGGAGCGGCTGGACAACCCCGGGTGGCGCGGACCGGGGTGGGCGATGACCACCTCGGTGTTCGGGCAGGGGTCCGAGGGCGACGCGCAGCGGCAGCTGGGGCGGATGGCCGGGGTGATCGAGCGGGTGCGGTCCGCGACCTTCATGCTGGACGGCGAGGGGGTCATCCGCGAGTTCCGGCTGAACGCCGAGGAACTGCTGGGATGGCAGCGTACGGAGATGATCGGCAAGCCGTTCCACGCGATGTTCCGGCCGGCCGACCGGGAAGCCGCCGACCGGATGGTCGCGGCGGTCCAGTCCGGGGACGACGCGCGCGGGGCGCTGGACGCGGTCACGCCGGGCGGGGCGAGCGTGCCGGTCGACGTGCATCTGATGGGGCTGCGGGACGGCGCCGGGCACGTGGTGGTGTTCGGCTACGCCAACTCCGCCGAGGACCTGATCCGGTTCACGCGGGACCGGGCCGTGTTGGACTCGCTGTTCGAGCAGTTCCCGGTCGGGATCGTGGTCTACGACGAGCAGGGGCGGTACGTCCGCCTGAACCAGGCTCTGGAGGAGATCAACGGTCTGCCGGTCTCGGAGCACATCGGCAAGCGGGTGCGTGAGGTGCTGCCCGGTGTGGACCCGAGGCTGGAGGAGATCCCCGACGAGGTGCTGCGCACCGGGATCCCGGTGGTGGACGAGCAGTACGGCGGGTTCACGCCGGCCTCCGAGGAGGAGCGGGTGTGGTCCGTCAGCTACAACCGGCTGCACGGACCCGACGGCGAGGTCATCGGGCTGTCCGGGCTGATCCTCGACGTCACCGACCGGCATCGTGCCGCGGCGGCCGCGGCGGGCGCGCGGCGACGGCTGGCGCTGGTGAACAAGGCCGGGTCGCGGATGGGAACGGCGCTGGACGTCGAGCGGACGGCGCGGGAGCTGGCCGACGTCGCGGTGCCGGACTTCGCGGACGCGATCGTCATCGAGATCAAGGAAGAGGTCTTCGACGAGCGGATCGGCCCGGTCGGGCCGGTGTGGCTGGCCCCGGTGCGCAGGCGCCGGGTGCTGGTGCACGAGGGGATCGGCGCGGTCCCGGATCCGGTGCTGGCTGAGGGGTTCAGCGCGTGGTCGACCGATCCGGACATCAGCGACCGGATGCTGGGCGGCGCGGCGTGGCATTCCTCGGCGGGGATCAGCGCGGTCGCCAAGGAGCCGATCCGGTCGGTCGACGGGACGCTGCTGTGGCAGCCGACGGGCGGGGATTCGATCCTGGTGCCGTTGTGGGCCCGGGAGGCGCTGCTCGGGGTGGTGCACTTCCACCGGCATCCGGACAGCCCGCCGTTCGAGTCCGAGGACATCGAGGTCGCCGAGGAGATCACGACGCGGGCCGCGGTGTCGATCGACA
Source organism: Catenulispora pinisilvae (assembly GCF_015356865.1). Lineage (GTDB taxonomy): Bacteria > Actinomycetota > Actinomycetes > Streptomycetales > Catenulisporaceae > Catenulispora > Catenulispora pinisilvae. Next base: position 1,047 of record NZ_JAAFZA010000238.1, on the reverse strand, counting down.
ACGGGCGGCTGTACTACCGGGAGCGGACCACCGCGCTGATGTTGCAGCGGGCGTTGCTGCCGCAGCGGATCCCGCGCCTGCCGGGAGTGGAGGTGGCGTTCCGGTACCTGCCGGGGTCGGTCGGGGCCGAGGTCGGCGGGGACTGGTTCGACGTGATCCAGCTGTCCGGGGCCCGGGTGGCGCTGGTGGTCGGGGACGTGATGGGGGTTGGGGTCCGGGCGGCCGGGATCATGGGACAGTTCCGGACCGCCGCGCGGACGCTGGCCGGACTGGACCTGGCGCCGGCGCAGGTGCTGCACCAGCTGGACGAGCTCGGCGCGTCGCTGTCCGAGAACCACCTGGCGACCTGCATCTACGCCGTCTACGACCCGGCGACCGGCAAGCTCGCCGTCTCGCGCGCCGGCCACCCCCCGCCGCTGCTGCTGGCCCCGGACGGGACCGTCGGCGGCCTGGACGTGCCGCCCTCGCCGCCGCTGGGGGTGGGCGGCGGAGCGTACCGGAGCTGGGTGTTCGAGACGAAGGAGTTCGACATCCCGGACCGCTCCCGGCTGGCGTTCTACACGGACGGGATGGTCGAGGACAAGGGCCGCGACATCGACGAGGGGATCGGGGTGATGGCGGCGTTGCTGGCGAACTGCCCACCGGACTCGTTGGAAGAGTGCTGCGACGCGGTGACGGACGTCCTGGGGATCACCGGCGACACCTCGGACGACGCGACGCTGCTGCTGGCCCAGGTCCAGTCGATCCCGCCGGAGCGCAAGGCCCACTGGCAGCTGGACGCGCACCCCTCGGCCGTCTCGGACGCACGGCGCAAGGTCCGCGAACGCCTCGCGGAATGGGGCATGGGCGGCCTGACGGACACCGCGGAGCTGCTGGTCAGCGAGCTGGTGACGAACGCGCAGCGCTACGGGCGCTCGCCGGTGTCGCTGGACATGCTGAAGACGGACCGGCTGCTGGTGGAGGTGGGGGACGCGCTGGATGTGGTGCCGCAGGTGCGGCGGGCGCAGGAGACGGATGAGGGCGGGCGGGGGTTGCAGTTGGTGAACC
>NZ_JAAFZA010000237.1 GCF_015356865.1 Catenulispora pinisilvae | reverse complement strand
CCGAAATCTGCCGATTTCTCAACAACGCCTTTAAACCCCGTACACGACCGGCGGCCTCCGCACCCGACTCTCGTCCAACAGGTGACCACACCACCAACCCGGTGAACCAATCCGGCCACCGCACTAGGCAGCGCACCAGCCAGCCAGCGAGCCAGCGCACCGGCCAGCCACCCCGATCGCCGCCCCGGCGCGTCGGCCGGGTCCCGAAGCGGTCGCCGGCGGATTGTCCGGCCCCGACTCAGCCACTGGTCAGCGCCTCGTCCCAGGCCCGGGCGGGCCTTCGCCGCGGCCGTGGGCCGCTCCGCCGGGCGCCGGAGCCGCAGCGGCTCGCTTCCCGGCGTACCGGCCGCGTACCGTGGACCCTGTGAAGCCCACCCGTCCTCTGGCACTCGCGGTCGCGTTCCTCGTGATCGGCGCCTTGTCCTACGGCGGCGTCCAACTCTGGTCGCACTACGGCATCCCGCCCGGCGTCCCGGCTTCCGCCCCGCTGACCCCGGCGATCCTGGCCGTCATCATCCTGGCCACCGCGCTCGCCTTCCGTGCGCGGCTCAAGGCGCAGCGTGAGGCCGTGCAGCGGGTCCTGGACGGGGAGCCGACCCCGCCGATCCTGCCCGGGCAGCGCCCGCCGAAGCCGCTGGACCCGTTGCAGGCGGCGCGCGCGGTGATGTTCGCCAAGGCCTCGTCGATGGTCGGGGCGATCGTCTCCGGCGTCTACGCCGGGTACGGCGTGTTCCTGCTGAGCAAGCTCAGCGTCGACACCTTCCGCAGCCGGGCCGTCGTCTGCGGGATCACGGTCCTGTGCGGGCTGGCGCTCGTCGCCGCGGCGCTGTATCTGGAGTACGTGCTGCGGGTGCCGCCCAGCGGCCCGGACGACGCGCTGCCGAAGAACGGGAGCGGGACCAAGAGCAAGACGGCCACCCCGACGCGTCCGGTGCGCAACCGTCCGGACGGGACCTTTCCGGTGCGGCGTGAGTCCAACCATTCAGGGTCTTGATTCGTCGGGTATGTCCGAACCCTGGCTATTTGCAAGATCTTGATATCCGCGTGCCCGGTATCGCTCGTACGTTTCGCTTGTCCGTGCGAGCCCGCAACCAGTAATGTTCGGCCATGCGTCACGCTCGGCAGCTCCAAGCCCAGCGACGCGGGGGCGACATAGCCGGCCCGGCATGGCCCTCGATCGTCGCCACCTCCGCGTCCCTGACGGGCGCGGCCGCGGGCATCGCGACCACTCTTGTGTGGAGCGATTCGCTCCATCTGCGGCTCGGCGTCGGCATGGCCGCCGCCGGGGCCGTCTTCTCCTCGTTGTCCGTGCTCGCCGCGCGCCGCGACCGTACGTCGCGCCGCGAACTGGTGGCCACGATGCGCGAGGACCATGCCGCCGAGCTGCGCTATGAGACCGCGCGGCGGGACAAACAGATCGCCGATCTCAAGACCGACGCGCTGGCCGCCGAGGAGACCGTCGTCCTGTTCGAGGAGCGGGCCAAGGGGGAGCAGGTCCGCGCGGACGCCTCCGAGGCCGCCCGGGTGCGGGCCGAGCACGACCTGGCGGTGCTCTCGGCGTGGGTGCAGCAGACCACGGCCGCGGCCGAGCTGACCCGGTCGGCGGTGCAGTCCTTCGCCCAGGTCCAGCCCTTCGAGCCGGACCGGCAGTTCGAACCGGTGTCGGTGCACGACCACACGTTCGCGAGCTACACCGCGGCACGCACGGCGCCGTACGAGCTCGAATACGACCCGGCCTACGCTGCCCGGCACGGCTACGACCCCCAGACGGTCCAGGACCCGGCCGCGGCCTATGAGGCGGACTACGGCAGCTACGGCGTCGGCGCCGAGATCGACCTGCGGCCGGCCGCCGCGGTGCCGGTCCGGATGCAGGACGCCCCGGTGCCGCTGACCCCGGTCGCCGAGGCCGCGCACCCCGAGAACGCGCAGGCCGCTCAGGGCACGCGGGCCGAAGCCGAGCTGTTCGCCCGGGCCCCGCGCCCGCTGCGCTCGGCGGTGCTGGCGGTGCGCGACGAGGTCGGGTTCGACGTCGCCGGTGAGGTCGCCGGCCCCGGTCAGGACCCGTACACCGTGCCCGGCGTGGTGGTGCCGCGCCAGCGCGAGGACGGCCTGCCCCCGGCGCTGCCGCAGGGCCGCCCGGTGGCCCCGGAGCGGCTGTACCGGCCTTACCTCGGCGCGGATCAGGGCACCACGTCCAACGCGGCGCCGGTCGACCTGACCATGTACGACGAGACCCAGCAGATGGCCAAGATCGAGCACCGGGAGACCGGGACCGGCTGAGGTTTCTCAAATGCCCTGAGGTTTCCTCGAAAATCGCCCCGCAGGTCTGCTGCGGGGCGATTTTCTTGTCCGGCCGCCGTTCCTTGCCGCCGCCCTTTGTCGCTGCTACATGTCGGCGCTACTCGTCACCGTTACTTGTCGATGTCGCCGACCACGAAGAACATCGACCCCAGGATCGCCACCATGTCCGACACCAGCGTTCCCGGCAGCGCCTCGGAGAGCACCTGGATGTTGTTGAACGAGGCCGAGCGCAGCTTGAGCCGCCACGGGGTCTTGTCGCCGTGCGAGACCAGGAAGTAGCCGTTGATGCCCAGCGGGTTCTCGGTCCAGGCGTAGGTGTGGCCCTCGGGCACCTTCAGGATCTTCGGCAGCCGCTGGTTGATCGGCCCGGTCGGCAGCGTGTCCAGCTTGTCGGCGCAGGCCTGCGCGAGGTCCAGCGAGTTGTACGCCTGCGCCAGCAGCACCTCGAAACGGGCCAGGCAGTCGCCGCGCTCGCCGGTCACCACCTTGAGCTTGTCGCGCACCTCCGGCTCGCCGTAGGCCAGGTACGGGTCGTCGCGGCGCAGGTCGAAGTCGACGCCGGAGGCGCGGGCGATCGGGCCGGACACCCCGTAGGCGGCGATCTGCTCGGGGGTCAGGACCCCGACGCCCCGGGTCCGGGCCCGGAAGATCTCGTTGCCGGTGATCAGCCGGTCGATGTCGGACATCCGGGAGCGCACCTTGGCGATCGCCGCCCGGACCCGGTCGGTCCAGCCCAGCGGCAGCTCCTCCTTCAGGCCGCCGACCCGGTTGAACATGAAGTGCATGCGGCCGCCGGAGATCTCCTCCATCACCGCCTGGATCTCCTCGCGCTCGCGGAAGGCGTAGAAGATCGGGGTGATCGCTCCGAGCTCCAGCGGATAGGAGCCGAGGAACATCAGGTGGTTGAGGATCCGGTTCAGCTCGGCCAGCAGGGTGCGGGCCCAGGTGGCGCGCTCGGGGACCTCCATCCCGAGCATCCGCTCGACCGCCAGCACCACGCCGAGCTCGCTGGCGAACGCCGAGAGCCAGTCGTGCCGGTTGGCCAGCACGATGATCTGCCGGTAGTCGCGGACCTCGAACAGCTTCTCGGCGCCGCGGTGCATGTAGCCGATGATCGGTTCGGCCGAGACGATGCGCTCGCCGTCCAGCACCAGCCGCAGCCGCAGGACACCGTGGGTGGCCGGGTGCTGCGGGCCGATGTTGAGGACCATGTCGGTGGTCTCCAGGCCCGTGCCGGTGCCCGCGATGCGCTCGGTGAGCTGCTGGGAGGTCATGGCGGCCATTCTGCCAGGCGGCCCGGCCGGGGTCGGGCGGTTGACCGTCCGGGGGCGTCCGGCGCGGGGTCAGGGCCGGGTTCAAGGGCGGTTCAAGGGCGGTTCAAGGGCGGTTCAAGGACGGGTTCCGGGCCGGGTTCGGGGCCGCCGATCACGGTTCGGTGACGACAAGCAACCGGAACCGCCGCATCGCGTCTAAGCGGTGGGAGGCCCGCGTCGACGGGCCGCGGGGTGATCAGGGGTCGGATATGAGGCGAAGGCTTCGTGTTGTCGTGACGGGCCTGGCAGTGATCGGAGCGGGGGCGATCGGGGCGGGTGCACTCGCCGGGACGGCGGTCGCGGCGGGGGCGGGCCCGGCGGCCACGCCGCCGTCGGCGCCCCAGCAGCAGACCGTGTCGGGCGTCGCGGCCAACGGCGTGCAGCTGTCCATGTCCGTGCCCGCCCAGCTGCCGCTGGACCTGCCGGGGCAGCAGCTGCCCGAGCGCGAGGTCGACGTCACGGTCAAGGACGTCGGCGGCCAGGGCTACTCGGGGGACGTGAACGTCAACCTGACGTCCGAGGGCTCGGGTGTCAGCACCGTGTCGCTGCGGCTGGACCACTACAACCTGGCGAGCGGGGCGTGGGAGACGGAGACGATCCCGGCCGGCCAGGGGTCGTTCGGGGTCACCGACAGCGTCACGATCCCGGCCGGCGGCAGCCAGGTCCTGAAGCTGCGGCTGTCGCCGGGGACGACGGCGGTCGACGACGTGAAGGTGACCGCCTCGGCCGACGGGGCGTCGGTGGTCGCGGCGATCCCGGTGACCGGGCCGGCGTTTCAGGCTTCTGGGATGACGGCCTCGGCGCGGGTGGGGACGGCGACGGTGTTCACCGGGAAGCTGACCAATCCGACGGACGTCGGGTTGCAGCACGTGCCGGTGGTGCTGATGCTGTGCCCGAACGGTCCGACGGGGTGCGTCGCGCACGCTTCGGACGTGAAGGTGGAAGTACAGGCAAGCGGCGGGGCGTGGCACGGCGTCTCGGTGGTCGATGCCGCGGGCTCGGTGCCGATGCACGCGACCGTGCTGCCGGACCTGGCGGTGGCGGCGGGCGGGACGGCGCAGTTCTCGGTGCGGGTGACGGTCGGGGCCGGGGCTTTCGGGGCTGTGGGTTCGGGCTCGGGTTCGACCTCCGGCTCGGCCGCGGGACCGGGTTCGGGCTCGACCTCGGGGTCGGGGTCGGGCTTGGCGTCCACACCAGGCCTGCCGTCTTCACCGACGCCGGTCCAGCCGTTGGCGGTGCCGGTGATGCTCGGCCCGGCCGGGCTGACGCTGGTGGGACAGTCGTCCGTGGCGGGCACGGTCACGGTGCAGTCGCCGCCGCAGCAGCCGACGCCTTCGGCCCCGTCGACTCCGTCGGTCCCGTCGAGCAGCTCTGCGACCCCCGGGCCGACCACCAGCAGCACGGACGGCTCCGGCGCCACGCCGAGCGCGTCCGACACCCCGACCCCGACCCCGGCGCCGGCCAGCTCGAACGACGCGGCGGGCACGCCGGGCGCCGGGTCCTCGTCGAGCAGCCCGACGATCCTGGTCGCGGCCGGGCTGCTGGCGGTGTGCCTGGCACTGCTGTTGTGGTGGACGCTGATGAAGCGGCGGGAACGGATGGCGCGTGAGGACGTGGATCAGTAGGCGAGGATCTGGGCCAGTAGGCCAGGACCTGGATCAGTAGGCGAGGACTGGGTCAGGAGGAATAGAGACCGGCGGCCACCGCCCCATGGCGGCCGCCGGTCGTTCGGGTGCTGTACTCGCTGTCGCGTCTGGCGGCTACAAGCCGCGCTTGGCCAGCTCCTCCAGCAGGTTGTGCTTGCGCGCGTTGGCGGCGCGCAGGCCCTCGATGTAGGCCACGGCCTCGGACTTGAGGTGCAGCCGCTGGTACGCCGCCTTCAGGTGCTGGAGGTAGCGCGCGGCTTCGGCGTAGTCGCGGCGGTTCCGGGCCGCTATCCGCGCCTCGATGTGCTTCTTGTAGACCGGGATGGCGCTGGCCGGGTCGGTCAGGGCCCGGACATCGGCCAGCCGCAGTTCGGTGTCGTTGACGTCGGTGCCCGGGGCCACCATCTCGTCGACCCGCGCGGCGAGGTGCCGACGCAGGTCGTGGTCGTCGTGTGCGCAGTCCAGCAGCAGGCCGATCAGATCCTCCCGGTCCAGGATCCCCAACAGCCGCCGCAGCCCCGCGATCTCCCGCTGCGCGGCGATGAACTCCGCGCTGCGCGTCTTCTCGACCGGCCCGTCCAGATACACGAGCCCGACCGCGACACAGTGCCGGCAGAACTCCCCGACCATCCCGCGCGGGCAGTCGCAGGAGTAGTCCAGACCGGCCGGCCGCCGGTCCAGCCGCACCTGCCACGGCTCCGACCCGTAGACGGTCGCCGTGATCTCCGCCCCCGAAGTCCCCAGGGCGTCGACGGCCGGGACGGAGGCCACCCCCCGCTGATAGGAACGCGGCCCGGCCAGCCGTTCCAGATCCTTCTTGCTGAAGAATGCTGTCATACGCACATTCTAGCTAGCGGGTCTGACAAAGTCGGGGCGCAATCGGACTCTCTACCCCAAACACGGTTGGTGAAACTTGGAGGAGTGGATCGTTGTCGAGGCGTTATGCGGGCCCTGCGATGGTGGCCGCGCCGATGCTGCCCTGGCGCTCGGCGGTGGCGTCCGCAGCGGTGTTCGACAGTGGCCGATGAGGCTGGGCGGAGCGGGGACGGGATGGCGGGATACCGATGCTCTGGCGTGATCCAGCGCTTGGGTCGCGCGGGACGATCGCGCTCGGCCGAGGAGCGTCTCAGCAGCCTGAGAAGGACAACAGCCAGCCGAACGCGCCGAGCCCGGCCGGGTCGGTGAGCTCGGCCGCCGAAGAGGCCCGGCTCAGCCCGCGCAGGTACCCGAGCGGATCGGACGAGGCCAGCGCCAGATCCGGGCGCGCGCCGGAGATCCCCAGCTCCCGCAGATAGGCACGCTGCGTGGTCAGCACGGTCTCGATCCCCGGCCCCAGCGCCGCCGCGCAGGAGTCCAGCGCCACGTGCGCGGTGATGTCGCAGGTCCCGTCCGGCACCGCGGGTACCTGGTGCCCGTCCCGGTAGCCGGTCAGCGTGCCGAAGCGCGGACGGTCGGCCGCGGCGTGGGAGTAGTCGACGGCCACCGCCACGCCCCGGTCGAGCCGGTCCACGAGCGAGCGCCACGCCGCGTCCCGGTCCAGGCCGATCTCGGCCCGGGCGCCGGGTTCGACCCCCAGCGGCCACCAGCGTGCCAACCACTCCCGCTGCTCCGCATCGGGCACGGCCCCCAACCGCTCTGCCCCTTTGTCGGTGTCCACTTCCCTATCGGTGTCCACCTCCTTGGTGTCCACCTCCTTACCGGTGTCCACCTCCACGATCCGAGCGATCCCGTCCGCCCCGACCTCAGCGACATCGCACACCACGTTGTCCAACCACTCGTTGGCCACCACCAACCCGACCACCCCGCTGGGCGCCGCCCCGGCCCACTCCACCGCCTCCGGCAACCCCTCCGGTCGCGGCCCCAGATCCACCGCCACCGCCCGCAGCCGCCGGGCCGCCTCCGGCGCCTCGGCGGCCAGCCACTCCACCACCCCGGCTGCCAACTCCCCGCGCCCGGCCGCCATGTCCACGAAGTCCAGCCGCCCCGGCGTGCCCAGCCGCTCGTCCACCCGCAGCAGCAGCCGGCCCACGGCCTCGGCGAACACCGGGTTGTGCGCGGAGGTCCGGAAGTGCGCCGCGGGTCCGGCGCCGGGCCGCCGGTAGAAGCCGTCCGGGCCGTACAGGGCCCGTTCCATCGCCGTGCGCCACGTCACCCATTCCGTCACGGGCGCCACGCTACCGCCCAGCTCATGCGACCTGAGGATGACCACCGGATCATCCCTCGGCGCCATGTCCGGACCCGGGGGCGGCGCCTACGCTGAAGGCGTGTCCCGCGTCTACGCCTGGATTCAGCGCCACCCGAAGCTGATCGACAGTATCCCGGCCGCCTTCCTGCTGGTGGTCGGCCTGGCCTCGCTGATGGCGTCCGACCATCCCGGCCGGGCGGCGCGGTGGCTGGTCGCGCCACTGGTGGCGGCCGCGACGGTACCGCTGATCTTCCGGCGCCGGTGGCCGCGCGGCACGTTCGCGGTGGCCGCGGTGGCGGGCTTCCTCAGCTTCTTCGCCGCGGCGGCGGCCTTCAACGCCGCCGACTTCGCGTTCCTGATCTACCTCTACACGGTCGCCGCCTACTGCCAGCGCCGCTGGTCGATGCCGGCGATGGGCCTGGTCTGGGTCGGCGGACTGATCCAGTTCCAGCTGCTGCACCTGTTCGACGACCAGACGGCGTGCGGCCCGCCCGAACCGGGGCAGCAGGCGGGCTGCTACCAGGGCGGTGAGGCGCCGTACAACCACACCGGGCACTTCAACTGGGTCACCTTCGTGTTCGTCGCCGTCCTGATCGGCGGCCTGGTCGGCCTGGCTTGGGTGGCCGGCGATTCCATGCGGTACCGGCGCGAGTACTACGTGCGCCTGGAGGACCGCGCGCAGCGGCTGGAGCGCGAGCGGGACGCGCAGGCCCAGATAGCCGCCGCCGCCGAGCGCGCCCGCATCGCCCGCGAGCTGCACGACGTGGTCGCGCACAACGTCTCGGTCATGGTGGTGCAGGCCGACGGCGCCACCTACGCCCTGGACCAGGACCCGGAGGCGACCCGCAAGGCGCTGCTGGCAATCGCCCAGACCGGCCGCACCGCCCTGACCGAGATGCGCCGGATGCTCGGCGTGCTGCGCTCGGCCGACGACGCCGGCACCTTCGCCCCGCAGCCCGGCATCGAGCAGCTGGGCGATCTGCTGGAGCAGGTGCGCTCCAGCGGGTTGCAGGTGGCGCTGACCGTGGAGGGGGTGCCGCGGGAGATGCCGACCGGCCTGGCGCTGGCGGTCTACCGGATCGTGCAGGAGTCGCTGACCAACACCCGCAAGCACGGCGGCCCCCAGGTGAAGGCCTCGGTGGCGCTCATGTACACCGACGACTGCCTGGTGCTGCGCATCGTCGACAACGGCCGCGGCGCCGAGGCCCCGGGCGACGGCATGGGGCACGGCCTGGTCGGCATGCGCGAGCGGGTCTCGGTCTTCGGCGGGACACTCGTCACCGGCCCGCACGTCTCCGGCGGCTACGCTGTGGAGGCGATCCTGCCGTTCGCCGGCCCGGAGTCCGCCGACCGGAGCGAACCGCAGGCCGAATCCCAGGAGTCGTGACGTTGAGCCAGACCGCGCCGGAACCGCCGACCGAGACCGACGCCCCCGTCCGCATCGTCCTGGTCGACGACCAGGAACTGCTGCGCACCGGCTTCCGCATGGTCCTGAACAGCCAGCCCGACCTGGCCGTGGTCGGCGAGGCCGGCGACGGCCAGGCCGCCCTGGACCTGCTGGCCACCCTCCAGGCCGACGTGGTCCTGATGGACGTCCGCATGCCCCGCCTAGACGGCGTCGCCGCCACCCGCGAACTCGTGGCCCGCGGCGATCGCCCCCGGGTCCTGATGCTCACCACGTTCGACCTCGACGAGTACGCCTTCGCGGCGCTGAAGGCCGGCGCCAGCGGCTTCCTGCTGAAGGACGTCCCGCCCCCGGACCTGCTGGCCGCGATCCGCGCAGTCCACAGCGGCGAGGCGGTGGTGGCGCCGTCCACCACCCGCCGGCTGCTCGACAAGTTCGCCCCGATGCTCCCCTCGGAGAGCGAGCCGGCGCCCCCGGAACTGACCGTGCTCACCGACCGCGAGCACGAGGTGCTGCTACTGGTGGCGCAGGGAATGTCGAACGCGGAGATCGCGGGGACGCTGTTCCTGTCCGAGGCGACCGTGAAGACCCACGTCGGCCGCATCCTGATGAAGCTCGGGCTGCGGGACCGGGTGCAGGCCGTGGTGCTGGCTTACGAGACCGGGCTGGTGAAGGCGCGGGGGCGGTAGGGCTTGTTCTGAGCATGGCAATGCTCTGAATGGGTGAATGCTGCTGTTATCGGCGCGGCGTTTCGCTGATTTGTGCACACTGGGTATTGATACAACTGCCACCTGCGATCGGAGGTGCCCAGTGCTTATGCGCACAGAAGGGCTGCCGGACTGGCTCATCCCGCCCGACGAAGGCTTCACTGCCGAAGATCTCGACCGGATTCCCAATCTGCCTTCGCACACCCAGCTGATCGACGGGAGCCTGGTCTTTCCGAGCCCCCAGACCTATCTTCACTCGACACTGGCCGACCGCCTGGCTCGGCAACTTCAGAACCAGGCACCGGCTGAGTTCTACGTGTTCCATCGGATGACGACGACACTGGCGCCCCGCCAACGTCCTGAACCGGACGTGATCGTTGCCGACAAGCATGCGGTACAGAGCCTCGATCAAACGGATGTGCCTGTTGAGGATGTCCTTCTAGTCATCGAAGTGGTGTCCCGTGAATCGGAGATCCGGGATCGCGAGCGTAAGCCTCAGCTCTATGCGGCGGCTGGCATCCCGAACTTCTGGCGAGTCGAGGACGATGGCGGCCACGTCGACGTCTACGTCCACGAACTCGGCCCAGACCAGGTCTACCGCCTCGCCGGTGTCCACCGTGACCGGCTCGAAGTCGAGCGGCCGTTCCCGGCGGTCATCGACTTCTCCGCCATCGTGGAGATGTTCAAGGAAGACTGAGCTACCCGGCAGGGGCCTCGGCCAGGCCCCTGCCACCCCCGAAACCGCTACTCGATCCCCAGCGCCTGCTTGATCGGATCCAGCGCGAAGTACACCACGAAGAACACCCCCACGATCCACATCAGCCAGTTCACCTCGCGCGCCTTGCCCAGCACCACCTTCAGCACGCAGAACAAGATGAACCCGGCCCCGATCCCGTTGGTGATGCTGTACGTGAACGGCATCAGCGCGATCGTCAGGAACGCCGGGACCGCGATCTCCCAGTCGTCCCAGTTGATGTCCTTGGCCTGCGTCATCATCAGGAAGCCGACCGCGACCAGTGCCGGCGCCGCCGCCTGGGACGGCACGATGGTCAGCACCGGGGTCAGGAACGCCGCCAGGAACAGCAGCCCGCCGGTGACGATGTTCGCCAGTCCCGTGCGCGCGCCCTCGCCGACGCCGGCCGCCGACTCCACGAAGCAGGTGTTCGACGACGCCGAGCCCGCGCCGCCGGCCGAGGCCGCCAGGCCGTCGATGAACAGCACGCGGCCGATGTTGGGGAGCCGGCCGTCGTCGTCCAGCAGGCCGGCCTCGCCGCTGATGCCGATGATGGTGCCCATCGCGTCGAAGAAGTCGGCCAGGATCAGCGTGAAGACGAAGACGATCGCGGTCATCACGCCGGCGTGGTGGAAGCCGCCGAACAGGCTGAACTTGCCCAGCAGGCCGAAGTCCGGGTGTGCCACCACGCCGTGCGGGACCTTCGGGGCGATGGTGCCCCAGGCCGCGTCCGGGACCTTCGCGATCTTGTTCACCACGATCGCCAGCACCGTGGTGCCGACGATCGAGATCAGCAGGCCGCCGGGGACCTTGCGGACCAGCAGGCACAGGGTGAGCAGGACGCCGATGCAGAACACGAACATCGGCCAGCCCTTGAGCGTGCCGCCGGTGCCGAGGGTGACCGGGGTGCCGTCGCCCTTGCCGACGAACCCGGCGTCGACCAGGCCGATGAAGGCGACGAACAGGCCGATGCCGACGCCGATCGCCTTCTTCAGGGCCAGCGGGATGGCGTCCATGATCTTCTGCCGCAGCCCGGTGACCACCAGCAGGCAGATGCCCAGCCCCTCCAGGACCACCAGGCCCATCGCGTCCGGCCAGGACATGGTCGGGGCCAGGGTGAAGGCCACCACCCCGTTCAGCCCGAGCCCGGCGGCGATGGCCAGCGGCAGGTTCCCGCCGATGCCCATGATCAGCGTCATCACCCCGGCCACCACCGCGGTCGAGGTGACCAGCTGGGTGTGGCTCAGGACGTGGCCGAACTTGTCCTTGGGGCCGGACAGGATGATCGGGTTCAGCACCAGGATGTAGGCCATGGTGAAGAACGTGGCCAGGCCGCCCCGGACCTCGCGGATGTAGGTCGATCCCCGCTCGTGCACCTTGAACGCGCGTTCCAGAACGCCCACCCCGCCGGGACCGCCTTCGCTTCCCGTCTGAACTGACAACTCCCACTCCTCGCCTGGAGATCTCGGACCGCCGATATCCTGTCCACATGACAACCCAGGGCCGCAGGCGCAGAGCGGAGGAACCCGAGGGCACGCCGGAGCGTGACTCTTCCGGTCGCACCGCCCAACGAGGCCGCGCCGGCCGGCCGATTCTGGAGCCGATGCAGATCAACGAGGCAAAGGTTATCTGGATCGGCATCGGCCTGTGGGCTGCTGCGTTCGTCATCTTGTTACCTTTTCGTTCCACTCTGATTTCCGACGGCCACGGTTGGTGGCTTTACACGTGTCTGGCCGGAGCCGGGCTGGGCATGCTGGGCCTGCCGATGGTCGGGCGTCGCAAGGCCGTGATGCACCGGGAGACCGAGCACGGCCGGCAGATGGAGCACGAGGAAGGCGGCGCCGCCAGGGAGCGCAACGGCAACGGGCGCGACAGCGGCAGCGGCAACGGGCGTGACAGCGGAAGCAGCAACGGGCGCGACAACGGACGCGACAACGGACGCGACAACGGCAGCGGACAGGACGCCGGCGGCCGCGATAAGGGCGGTCGGGGCCGGGGCGGCCGAGACAAGGGCCGCGGCCGGGGTCGCCGCTGATCCGCTGATCCGGGGCTCGCGCCCGACCATTGGCCGGTCAGCTGATCAAATCGTCGGACCATACGCTTTCTTCGTGACCTTGGCCGCGTGCGAGTCGTTGATCAGGCATGATCGCTCCCTTATCGGTCCCCTATAGGGACGTCCGCGCCTCGGAGCTGTCGTGGTCCCTGGAGGCCCCCGACCAACCCCCCTTACACACCGGCCTGCATCCCATCGGCCCGCTCGACGTCGAGGTCCGCATCCTCGGCGCCTCGCACCAGATCCTGGTCCGCACCGCCGACCTCGGCCGCCTGGTCTGCCGGGAGACCGTGGCCTGCCGCGACGCCGCCCCGGGCCCGCTGCCGATAGCCATAGAGCGCGAACTCGGCGACGGCTACCACTACGAGGTCCGGTGCGAGGTCCGCGAGGTGGCCGCCGAGCACTTCCCGGCCTGGGCCGGCGCGCTGCGCGACTACGCCGACGCCCTGCCCGGCGCCACGATCGCGGTGTTCCCGGAGATCCCCGACGCCGTGACCGCGGTGGTCGTCGAGCCGCTGCCGGCCCGGCTGGCCGGGGTGCTGTGGCGCAGCTGGCACACGTATCCGCACGCCGGGGGCGGTGGCGACGTCGTCGCCACCAGGACGGTCCTGCACCGGGCACCCCCCTCTGGTGGCGCCGGAGGGGGCATGCCAGGCTTGAGGCCATGACGACGGCCTTGATTACCGGGGCGACGGCCGGCATCGGTGCCGCGTTCGCCCGCCGTTTCGCGGCGGCCCGCTATGACCTGGTGCTCGTGGCCCGCAACTCCGAGCGCCTGGAGAGCGCCGCCACCGAGCTCAGCCTGCTGGGCGCGGGCAAGGTCGAGGTGCTGCCCGCCGACCTGGCCACCGTGGACGGCCGGGCGCTGGTCGAGGACCGGCTGGCCGATCCGCTGCGCGGGGTCGACGTCCTGGTCAACAACGCCGGCTTCGGCCAGGGCAGCGCCTTCCTGTCGCATCCCGTCGAGGAAGAGGAGGCGATGCTGGACGTCATGGTGCGTGCGGTGCTGCGGCTGACCCGCGCGGCGCTGCCGGGCATGATCGAGCGCGGCAAGGGCGCGATCATCAACGTGTCGTCCGTCGCCGGCTTCGTGCCGCGCGGCACCTACAGCTCGGCCAAGGCCTGGGTCACCAACTTCAGCGAGTCCATCTCCGCCGAGGTGCACGGCACCGGCGTGCGGGTGGTCGCGGTCTGCCCGGGGTTCACGCACACCGAGTTCCACGAGCGCGCCGACATCGACACCGCCGACATTCCGGGCTGGATGTGGCTCCAGGCCGACGAGATCGTCGAGGGCGCCCTGCGCGACCTGCGGCGGGGCCTGGCGGTCAGCGTGCCGAGCATGCAGTACAAGGCCATCACCGCGGTGGCCAAGCTGGTCCCGCGCAATCTGGTCACCAAGGTCAGCCGCGGGATGTCCAAGCGCTGGTAACGTGCCACCAGGCACGCGGTCCGCTCCGATGGCGGAAACGCGGGTGACTTCCCGGCAAGGGGGTGGGTACGCGATGGCGTTCGAGGTCGAGGTGCCAGTGCGGCACCGGACTATGTGGCTGGCGTTCACCGATCCCGAGAAGATGGCGCGGGCCGTGCCCGGCCTGACCGTCGACGCGGTGCACACGGTGCCCCCGGCCGACGGCCCCGAGGGGGTCGCAGGGGACGTGGTCGCCGGCCGGCTGAAGCTGCGGATCGGGGCCGGCGGGGCCGGAGCCACCATCACCTATCGCGGCACCGCGTGCATAGCGGGAGCCGAGGCGCACAAGGGGACGCTGGACATCGCCGTGGACGCCGCGCAGGCACGGGGCGACGGTGCGCTGGCCGGGTATCTACGGGTCACGCTGGGCCCGGCCGGGGACGCGGGGGAGCGGACCGTCATCTCGGTGGTGCCGGAGTTGGAGCTCTCCGGGCGCGCTTTGGAGTTCGGGCGCGCGGACTGGCACGAGGCTGTGGAGACGTTGGGCGCGGCCTGGATCGAGACGCTGGCCGCGGAGTACCGGGCTGCCGAGGAAGCTGACGGAGCTGACGGAGCTGACGAACCTTCGGAAGCCGGCCAAGTTGACGAAGCCGAGGAAGCTGCGGAAGCCGAGGAAGCCGCGGTACCCGCTGTAGTGGAATCGCTGTCAAATAAATCCGGGGAATCGGAATCGGAGAAGATCACCAATCCTCCGATCGTTCCCGCGGTGTCGCCGGCTCTCGACGAATCGCTTTCCGACGACCCGCTGGCGGCGGTCTGGAGCGGCCGATACGAGAAGAACCGCTGGCTCCCGCTGATCACGGCTCTGACATTGTTCCTGCTGATCAAGCGTCGCCGCCGCCACCGCGCCGACAAGGCAGGCGCGGATTCATCATTTAGGATGGAATAGCCCTCAGATAGCTGCCTTGAGTAGACCTCGGCTCGTACATTGGCGCGCAAGTCGGTACATCACACCGGATGCCTGGACGCCGGGCGGACCCCGCGCGACGGCCAGTGACGCAGCAGCACGATCGAGGAGCACCAGCAGCATGTACGTCGAGGGATGGAACGTCCACCGGGTCATCCGGCCCGCCCGCCTCGCCAACGCCGTCGTCGAGCGGTTGCTGCTACGCATACTGGAAGGCGAGTTCCCGCCGGGCACGGATCTGCCCCCGGAGGCGGCGCTCGCGGCCGAGTTCGCGGTCAGCCGCACCATTCTGCGCGAGGCGCTGAAGGCGCTGGAGGAGAAGCGCGTCCTGCGCATCCGCCACGGCCGCGGCACCACGGTCCGGCCCAAGGCCGAGTGGAACCTGCTCGACCCGCTGGTCCTGACCGTGCAGCTGGAGTACGAATCCTCTCCAGAACTGGTCGCCGAGCTCGGCGAGGTCCGCACGGCCCTGCTGACGCTGATGGCCGAGCTGGCCGCCCGCCGCATCCACCCGCCCCAGCGCGAACAGCTGACCGCGGCCCTGGAACGCATGCGGGCCGCGACCGAGGAGCCGGGCCCCTTCCACGAGGCGGCCCAGATCTTCACCCGGACCCTGGCCGAGGCGGCGGGCAACGAGGTGGCGCGCTGCGTCATCGAGACCATCGACGTCCCCTACGGCGGCCAGGAGGACAACCAGGCCAAGCTCACGGAGACGATGAAGCTCCGCCTGATGCTGGCCGAGGCGGTCCACGCCACGGTCGCCGCAGGCCCGGGCGCACCGGCCGGCTCACTGCCGGCCCAGGCCCCGGCCACCGCACCGACGCCCCCCGGCAC
>NZ_JAAFZA010000236.1 GCF_015356865.1 Catenulispora pinisilvae | reverse complement strand
CCCCACCACCGCCCCGACGCAGGCCGCGCCACCGAATCCGACCGAGAACACCGGACCGCGCCACGCGGCCATCGATCCGGCCCGCACCTGTCCCAGAATCGGCCCGCTATTGAAGGACAACAGCTCGATCCCGGCCAGCCGCCCGCGCAAAACGTCGGGAATGGTCTGGTTCCAGATCGACATCCGGAAGACCCCGCTGACCGCGTCCGCCGCACCCGCTATCGCCAGACAGACCAAGACGAACCACACCTGCCGCGTCGCCGCCACCAACGCGATCGCCGCGCCCCACGCCCCGGCGGCCCAGATCACCGCCAGGCCGTGCCGGTGGACGTGCTTCGTCCAACCGCTGGTGAGCGAGACCAGCGCGGAGCCGACCGCGGGCGCCGCGTACAGGAGCCCCAGCGACCACGAGGCGTGCAAATCGTCGGCCAGGAAAGGGAAGAGCGCGGTCGGCATGGCGAAGGTCATCGCCGCGATGTCGACGACATACGTCCCGATCAGCTCCTGCCGGCTGCGCGCGTAACGCCAGCCGGCCGCGATCCCGCTCAGGCTCGCCCCTTCGGCGTCCTCCCGCTGCGGGGAAGGCTTGAGCCGCACCAGGAACCAGCACGAGACCACGAACGTCGCCGCGTCCGTCGCATACGAAACGGTGGGCCCGGTGGTGGCCACCAGCACGCCGCCCAAAGCCGGCCCGGCGATCTGCGTGAACGACCCCAGCAGCCACTGCAACGCCCCGGCCGGCACGATCAGGTCCGGCGGTACGACCCGCGGCACGATCGCCTCGCGCGACGGCCGCTGCAAACCGTTCGCCGCCGCGAACGCGGCCGTCAGCGCGTAGATCGGCCACAGCGTCGGACGCGGCAGCAACGCGTTCAGCAACAGCAGCGCCGACAACAGCGCGCAGGCCGCCTCGGTCGACACCACGAGCTTGCGCCGGTCCATGGCGTCGGCCAGCGCCCCGCCCCACAGCCCGCACACCACCAGCGGCACCAGTTCGGTCGCGCCGAGCAGCCCGACCGCCAGCGCCGATCCGGTGAGCGCCTTGATCTGGAAGGGAACCGCGACGAAGGTCAGGAACGAGCCGAACCCGGAGACCGCCGAGGAGGCGGTGAGCAGCCGATAGTCGCGGGACACCCGCAGCGGCGTCAGGTCCACGCTCAATTCGCGCCAGCGGCGCCGGGCCGGTCCGGCTCGGCGCGGCTCGCCGTCGGACTCCGGGGGATCTGCGGTCACGCGCCGATTGTTCGGGCCCGCGCACATGCCCGGCAAACGACTTTCCGGTCGGCTTCCGGCCGGCTTCCGGCCGTGTGGCGGGCGTCACGGAGGTGATCGTGAGGTGGTTCCCTGGTGATCGCGCGCATGCGCGCACACTCTTAACAAGGGATGCTGGTCGTGAGACGATCAGCCTCGTCCGGGTACGCCGTTTCGGCGCCTCGAGTCGTCTCTCAAGGAGAAACCAGCATGTCCGCTGAAAGCAGCGCCACGCAGGAATCCGCGGTATCGCAATCATCGGCCCAGCCGAAGCTCTCGCTCTACGGCGGGACCGGCACGGGCCGCCGGGTCACCGTCCGGGACCTGGCCAAGGCCAAGCGCGAGGGCGAGAAGTGGGCGATGCTCACCGCCTACGACGCCCTCACGGCCGGCGTCTTCGACGAGGCCGGGATCCCGGTCCTGCTGGTCGGGGACTCGGCGGGCAACAACCACCTCGGTTACGAGAACACGGTCCCGGTGACCGTGGACCAGCTGGTCATGCTCTCCGGCGCCGTGGTGCGCGGCACCAAGCGCGCCATGGTGATCGGCGACCTGCCGTTCGGCTCCTACCAGGCCTCGCCCCAGCAGGCGCTGGAGACCGCGGCCCGCTACATGAAGGAAGCCGGCGTCGGCGCCGTCAAGCTCGAAGGCGGCCGCCGGGTGCTGCCCCAGGTGGACGCGCTGGTCCAGGCCGGCGTGCCGGTGATGGCGCACATCGGCCTGACCCCGCAGTCGGTGAACGTCCTGGGCGGCTACCGGATAGCCGGCCGGGGCGATGAGGAGGCCGAGAAGCTGATCTCCGACGCCAAGGCCCTCCAGCACGCCGGCGCCTTCGCGATCGTCCTGGAACTGGTCCCGGCCGAACTGGCGGCCCGGGTCTCGGCCGAACTGGACGTCCCCACCGTCGGCATCGGCGCCGGGGCCGGCACCGACGCGCAGGTCCTGGTCTGGACCGACATGGCCGGCCTGACCCCCGGCGGCGTCCCGAAGTTCGTCAAGCAGTACGCCGACATGCGCACCGTCCTCGGCGACGCCGCCCGCGCCTTCGCCAGCGACGTCGTGCACGGCGCGTATCCGGACGAGTCGCACTCGTATCACTGAGCCCTGATGCGCACGGTTTAGAGCGACCGAGGATTGGTGGCCGGTCTGGCGAGGCGGCGCAGCCGCCGCAGCGCACGGAAAACTCGGCGGGAACGAGGCTGGGCGTGCCGGACCATCGCCCTCGACCTGGCCCGCGCCTGCGCGCAAATTGGCACGAGCGTCGTGGGCGATGGGCTTGCAAGCGCAGCGCCGCAAGGCACCGGTGCGGCCAGGCTCGGAGCTCCGACGCTGGTTTCCCAATGTCGCTCAGCCCGCCCGGCCACCAATCCTCGGTCGCTCTTAATCCGGTCCGGGTGTCCTGAGGGCGCCCGGACCGGCAGTATGAAGGCATGGACTCCGCGCAGACCACCCTCCTCCGCGAACTCGTCAGCGGAACCGCGTGGTTCGGCGAATGCCGCGGTTTCGCCCGCAACCTCCGCCGCGCCCCCCGCAGCCCCGGTGGCCTGCTGTTGGTCGGCACCCCGGAAGAAGAACCGTGGCACCTCGCCGCGCACCTGGACACCGAAGCCGGACTCGCGGATCTGCCGCAGCTGGCGCCGACCCTGGTGCGGCACCGGATACCGGACGGCGCGCCCCCGCACCTGTCGGTTCCACTGGCTCGGCTGGAGCAGGCGCGCAAAGGCGAAGCGGTGTTCATCGTGGCCCCGGACGACCCCGGCGTCCCGCTGCTGGAACGCGTCGACGACGCCCGGCGCCGCGGTGCGGCCATCCTGACTCTCGCAGAGGACGAACAAACCTCGGGCGAGTTGCTGACGCTGTCGCACGACGCTTTGTTCCTGCCGGAGAACGGCATTGTCCCCGGCTTCGACGCCGCGCAGCACCTGCTCGCCTCTACCGCCGGGGACAAGGAACGCAAGGGGCGGGCCGGCGGGCCCAAGGTCGGCTTCCGCGATCGGTTGACGGCGTTGATCGATCAGGTCGCGGGTGGGTCGGCGGATACGTATCGCTAGAGCGTCGCCGGGAAACGCGCTGTTGCGAAACGCGCTGTTGCGAAATGCACCGCCGTGATGCGCGCGGTTGTGGAACGCGCCGTCACGAACTCGGCTCCGCGGGCGGCTCAGGCAACCGCCGAATGAGCTCGTCGATCAACGCCGTGCCGTCCTTGACCGCGGCCCTCGGGAACTCCAAGCGCGCCACCCGGCCGCCGGCCAGTCCGACGTCCACCCGCAACGCCATCGCCATTCCCGTCGTCAGCTCGCCCTTGGCCGCCCACGCGATCTCGGCCAGCGGCAGGTCCCACTGCAACTTCCTCGGCTGCGAAGTGATCAGCCCGCCGAGCGAGAAGACCAGCAGGCGCCCCGTCGTCAGGGCCAGCACGTTGCGCTCCCGCACCGGCAGATCAGGCCCGGCCGAACGGTCCAGCGCGGCGTCGACCCGCTGCTTCTGCCGATCGCGGCCCGCCTTCTTCCCGGCCAGCGCGCCGACCCCGCCCCCGACCGCGAGCCCGGTGACCTCGGACTTCATTCCTTTGGTGAGCGTCGACACCCGGCCGGCCGGATAAGCGGTGGCGACCGCCAGCACCTCCTCGCCCTCCACCCCGGCGGACGTCAGGTATTTGCGGACTCGCTCGACTTGCGACGGCTTCACAGGCTTCTCCGTTCCTTGATCTCAGGGAGAGCCTTTCCAGGCACAGGTCGTCACGGCCAGGGTATTTCTGCCGCCACGATCATCATCAGCCGCGTACGGCCGCCAAGCCCGCGTCATACAGGTCCATGACGTCGCCTTCGCCGTCGTCGTCGACCCAGACCATCGTCGCGGCGTCCAGGCACGCGAACGCGGTCGCGATCACCGCGCGGGCCCGAAGCTCCGCCGCGCCGTCGGCGCTGTCCATGCGGGCCTTGATGAGCGGCAGCAACTCGTCCTGGAACCGCAGCCGCTTTTCGAGCCAACCGGCCCGCAGCGAAGCCGTTCTGTGCAGTAGCCGGAACCGTTTCAGGGCTTCTTCGTGGCTCTCGTGCAAGGCCAGGACGGCGGCGATCGCGGCGCGCAGGACCTCCCACACGTCGGCCTCGGCGGGCTGTGTGCTGATCGTGTCCGTGAGGACCTGCCCGAACCGTTCCTGCCCGCCGCCGAGGAGGTCTTCCTTGCCGCCGAAGTAGCGGAACAGGGTGCGCTGCGAGACGCCGGCTTCCCGCGCGATCTGGGCGATGGACGTCTCGTCGTAGCCCTGCTCGGTGAACAGGCGCAGCGCCGTCGCCAGGATTTCCTGGGAGGCCAGCTGGCGCGTCCGGTCCCACAACGTCGTCATGGGTCCAGACTAGCGCCGGCTGCCAGCCTGGCAGTGACTGCCAGACTGGCGTAGGCTGTCAATCATGCACACACCAGCAACACCCACGCCGGCAGCTCTGATCACCGGCGGGACCAGCGGCATCGGCAAGGCGACCGCTGAACTCCTGCACTCCCGCGGCTACCGCGTCCTGGTCACCGGCCTCGACGAGGTCGCCGACGCCGGACTGCCCGAAGGCGTCCTGGCGGTCCGCGCCGACGCCCGCTCCCTGCCCGACCTCGACCACGCGATCGACCTCGCCCGTCGCGAGTTCGGCTCCCTCGACCTGTTGTTCCTCAATGCGGGCATATCCCGTCCCGGCCAGATCGAGTCCACCGACGAGGCGGCCTTCGACGCCCTGTTCGACGTCAACGTCAAGGGCCACTTCTTCACGGTGCAGAAGGCGCTGCCGCTCCTCAACGAGGGTGCCTCGGTGGTGTTCACCGTCGGCGCCGGCGAAGGGCTCGGGGCGGCCATGACCGCCGCCAAGGGCGCGTTGCTGCCGCTGATGCGGGCTCTGGCCCTGGAACTCGCGCCGCGCCGCATCCGGGTCAACGCGGTCAGCCCGGGTCTGATCGACACCCCCGCCTACGGCAAGCTCGGCGTCTCCCCGGACATGGTTCAGGCCTGGGGTCGCGACGTCCCGCTCGGCCGGGTCGGGGCGCCCGCCGATATCGCCGAAGCGGTGGCCTTCCTCGCCTCGGACGCCGCGTCCTACATCACCGGCGACAACCTCATCGTCTCCGGCGGCATGGGCGTCCACGCTCGCGCCTGAGCGGCGCCCCCGTTCCCGAAGTGCGCCCCGTTCCCGAAGCGGGCCCTCGGAATCTAATACGGAACGGTTGCGTGTCGATACTCCGCGGCGTACGCTCGCCGCAGGAAATCGATACGGTCCCGTTTCGTATCGGATCCACACCGATCGAGGGGAATAGGGGAACATGGATCGGGAGACTTTGCAGAGGCGCCGGTGGGCGATCCTCGGCGTACTCATCTTCAGCTTGCTCGTCGTCGTGTTGGACAACACGATCCTGAACGTCGCGCTCAAGATCATCTCGCAGCCCAAGAACGACCCGCACCAGCCGGGCCTGGGGGCTTCGCAGTCCGATCTGGAATGGGCGATCAACTCCTACACGCTGGTCTTCGCCGGCCTGCTGTTCACCTTCGGCATCGTCGGCGACCGGTTCGGCCGCAAGAAGATCCTGATGGCCGGCATGGTCGGGTTCGGGATCGCCTCGGTGCTGTGCGCCTACGCCGGCAGCCCCGGCGCGCTGATCGTCACCCGGGCCGCCATGGGCTTCTTCGGTGCCGCGATCATGCCGGCCACGCTGGCCATCATCGCCAACGTCTTCGAGCCCAAGGAGCAGCCGAAGGCGATCGGCATCTGGGCCGGCGGCGTGGGCCTGGGCGTGGCCATCGGCCCGGTGCTCGGCGGTCTGCTGCTGGACCACTTCTGGTGGGGCTCGGTCTTCCTGATCAACGTGCCGATCATCATCATCGCGCTGATCGCGATGTCGTTCCTGGTGCCGGACTCGAAGAACCCGAACCCGGGCCGGCTGGACCCGCTGGGCGTGTTCCTGTCGATGGCCGGCATCGTGGTGTTCGTCTACGGCATCATCCGCGGCGGCGACCTGGGCTGGTCCAACCCGCAGATCTGGGGGACGCTGGCCGCCGGCGTGGTGCTCAGCGCGCTGTTCGTGTACTGGGAGCTGCGCACCGACCACCCGGCGCTGGACGTGCGCCTGTTCCGCAGCTCGCGGCCGTTCTCGGCCTCGGTGATGCTGGTCGGCCTGTCCTTCTTCGCGATGATGGGCGTGCTGTTCTTCCTGTCCTTCTACCTCCAGTCGGTCCTGAACTACAGCCCGTTGAAGGCCGGTCTGTTCCTGACGCCGTTCGCGTTGGCCCAGCTGATCTTCTCGCCGCTGTCAGCGCGCCTGGTGCAGCGCTTCGGCGCCCGCGCGGTGTCCACCTTCGGCATGGTGACCATCGGTGTCACGTTCCTGATGTACCAGTTCGTGAACCAGACGTCCGCGGCGTGGCTGCTGCTGCTGATCTTCTTCCTACAGGGCATGGGCATGGCGAACGTGATGCCGCCGGCGACCACGACGATCATGACCTCGCTGCCGCGGGAGAAGGCCGGCGTGGGCTCCTCGGTGAGCAACACGGTGCGGCAGGTCGGCGGCGCGCTGGGGGTCGCGGTGCTGGGCACGCTGCTCACCACTGCCTACCGCAGCCGCATGGAGGGCCCGCTGAAGACGGTGGTCCCGAACCCCTCGGCGCTGCACGACATCGACGGCTCGATCCAGGCCACCAAGGGCGCCGGCGAGCACCTGCCGGCCCTGGCGCGCTTCTATCCGCAGGCTGACGCCGCGTTCATCCACGCGATGCACATGACCGTGACGATCTCCGCGATCGTCGCCTTCCTGGCCGCGATCGTGTCGCTGACCTGGCTGCCGCGCAAGGCGTCCGGGGCGCCGGCCGGCCCGCGGCGCTCGGACTCCGGCAGCGACGCCTCGGCCGCGGCCGAGGCCGCCGGAGTCGCCTGAGCGGGACCGTCCGCGGCACCCGGCCCGGGGGAACCGAATCGCGGTTTCCCCGGGTTGCCCCCTTCGGCCCGGCATCGAGGAGATGATGGAGCGCTATGACGATGATCCGTGACGGCCGACGATCCGACGAGCGCCATCCCGGGCACGTGGCCGGCGCCTGCGCCGACCCGGCCTGCGCGGCGGGCCCCGCCGACGGCCGCCGCCGGCCGGGCCGCCCGCGCAGCGAGGCGGCCGAGCGGGCCATCGTCGAGGCGGTGCTGGGCCTGCTCAGCGAAGGGGTCCCCTACGGCTCGCTGTCCATGGAACAGGTCGCGACCCGGGCCGGCGTCGGCAAGGCGACCGTCTACCGGCGCTGGCCGAACAAGGAGAGCCTGGTCGTCGACTCGGTCGCCTCCCTGTGGCAGGAGTGCCCGCCGCCGAACCTGAGCGATGACCGCTCCACCCGCGACCGGATCCTGGAGTACCTGGACAACATGGTCGAGGTCATGCACAACGACCTGGCCGGGCTGGTCTTCTCCTCGGTGATGGCCGCCGGGACCCTGCACCCGGAGCTGCTCCAGAACTACCACCGGGTGGCGATCGAGCCGCGGCGCGAGCAGCTGCGGGTGATCCTGCGGCACGGCATGGCCGCCGGCGAGCTGCGCGCCGACTTGGACGTGGAGCTCACCGTGCGCATGATCAGCGCGCCGATCGTGCTGACGATGAAGTCCGAGCACCCCGGCGAGCCGCTGGCGCAGGGGTTCACGCGGGCTTTGGTGGACGCGCTGATGGCCGGGATCGCCGCGCGCTGAGCCCCGCGGCTGGGCCGGCGGTGTGCGGGGCGCGTGTGGGGCGGCTGCGGGCCTGTGCGCGCTGCGCTGGGGCCGGATCCGCTTCGCACCGCGTCCGACCGCGGATCAGGCCCCGTATTCAACCGCCACCGCGCCGGCTCGCGCTGGAGCGGGTGCTGCATCTGTACGGGACTTGGCCGCTTTGCTGCGTGCTTGCGGGACTTGGCCACCTTGCTGCGTGCTTGCCGATCAGGCCCCGTATTCAGCCGCCAGATACTCGGCCCAAGTGGTCTTGCCCTGCTGGTTCTCCGGGCTGGTGTGCGCCCCGGCCCGGAACGCCCGTCCGGCCTTGCCCGGCAGCCGGAACGGCACCAGCACCCGCCGCTTCCCGGTCACCCGCAGATACGCCTGCGCGATCTCGCTGGCGTCCAGCAGCTCCGGGCCGCCCATGTCCTCGGCGTGCCCCAGCGGCTCGCCGCCGGCCAGGTCCGCCAGCCGGGTGGCCGCCTCGGCGGCGTCCAGCGGCTGGAAGGGCGCGGCGGGTACCGGGACCACCGGCGACTTGGCAGCCTGCGTCAGGAACTTGTCGAGCAGCTGGAACCACTGCGTGGTGCGCTGGATCGTGTGCGGCAGCCCGCTGGCCTCGATGGTCTGCTCGGCCTCGTGCTTGATCTGGTAGTAGCCGAACGGGATCCGGTCCACGCCGACGATCGAGATGTAGACCACGTGCGGCCGCCGGCCGCCGCGCTTGGCGGCCTCCAGCAGGCGCCAGACGGCGTCCGCGTCGCCCCGGCCCTGCCCGCGGGTGTTGGAGGCGGCGTGCACGATCACGTCGATCCCGTCCACGGCCTCGTCCAGCCCGGTGCCGGAGGCCAGGTCGCCGACCACCCACTCGAACGAGCCGGTGCCGCCGGGGCCGTTGCCGCCCCGTGGTTTACGACTCAGGGCCCTTACATCGGCGCCCCGCCGGGTCAGCGTCGGGACGAGCACGCGGCCCAGCGTGCCGCTCGCTCCGGTCACCAGGATCATCTCAGCCTCCTGCACTGTCGTTCACCCCGACGAAACCTTGCATTCAGTCTTTCACCCCGCCCCTCACTGCCGTGGTGCGGGCTCGTGCGGTGAGGGCTCGTGTGGCGATGGGTCGTGTGGCGATGTCTCCCGCAGCGAAGACTCCCGCAACGAAGACTCCCGCCAGGCGTTGGTGATCGGCAGCCGCCGGTCCCGGCCGAAGGCCTTGCCTGTGATCTTCGTGCCCGGCGGGTACTGGCGCCGCTTGTACTCGGCCAGGTCCACCAGCCGCAGCGTCCGGTCCACCAGCGCCTCGTCGAAGCCGGACGCGATCAGCGCGTCGCGGCCCCGGTCCTGCTCGACGTACAGGTCCAGCAACCGGTCCAGGACCGGGTAGTCCGCCAGCGAGTCGGTGTCCAGCTGGTCGGGCCGCAGTTCGGCCGACGGCGGCTTCTCGATGGAGTTCTCCGGGATCGGCGGCACCTCGCCGCGCTCGGCCGCCGCCTTGTCGCGCCAGCGCGCCAGCTCCCAGATGCGCACCTTGAACAGGTCCTTCAGGGGCGCGTAGCCGCCGACCGCGTCCCCGTACAGGGTCGAGTAGCCGACTGCCAGCTCGCTCTTGTTGCCGTTGGCCAGCACCAGGTGCCCTTCCTCGTTGGACAGCGCCATCAGCACCGTGCCGCGGACCCGGGCCTGGAGGTTCTCCTCGGCCACGCCGGTCAGCGGGGTCGCCGCCGCGCCGACGGTGGTCAGGAACGCCTCGACCATCGGCTCGATCGGGATGGTTCCGAAGTGCACGCCGGTGCGCCGGGCCATCTCGGCGGCGTCGCCGCGGGAGTGCTCCGAGGAGTACTTCGAGGGCATCGAGTAGCAGTAGACGTTCTCCGGGCCGAGCGCGTCGCAGGCGATCGCGGTGCTCAGCGCCGAGTCGATGCCGCCGGACAGGGCGATCACCACCGAGCGGAAGCCGTTCTTGCGCACGTAGTCGCGCAGGCCCAGGACCAGCGCGCCCCAGATCGAGGCGTTATCGGACAGCCGGTTGCCAGAGCAGGTCTCGGCGGATGCCGCCCCGTCGATCGGCGCGCGCCCCGCCGCCGGCTCGGCCGAGACCAGGACGTGGTCCACGGTGATGCCGTCGGCCAGCGGAGCCGTCGGCGGCAGGCCCTCGGCGATCGGCAGGTCCAGGTCGAAGGTCAGCAACTCCTCGGTGAACTGCCCGCCGCGCGCCACGATCGCGCCGACCGCGTCCACCACCACCGAGTCGCCGTCGAAGACCAACTCGTCCTGGCCGCCGACCTGGTTGACGTAGGCCAGGGCGCAGCCGGCCTCGGCGGCCCGGCGCCGGACCAGGGCCAGGCGCGCGTCGTCCTTGGCGAGCTCGTAGGGCGAGGCGTTGATCGCCAGCAGGAAGCCGGCCCCGGCCTCGCGGGCGGCGCTGACCGGGCCGCCGTCCTGCCACAGGTCCTCGCAGATCACGATCGCCACGTCCACCCCGCGGACCCGCACCACCGGCAGGGTGTCGCCGGGCACGAAGTAGCGGAACTCGTCGAACACGCCGTAGTTCGGCAGGTGGTGCTTGGCCGAGCGGGCGATCACCCGGCCCTGGTGCAGCACCGCCATCGCGTCCTGCGGGGAGCCCGCCGGGCGGCCCGTGCTGCGCTCCACGTGGTCACTGCCGTCCAGGTAGCCGACGATCGCGACGACGTCGCCGTACCCGGCCTCGGCCAGCCGCCCGGCCAGCCCGGTCAGCGCCGCTTGCGAGGCGGCCACGAACGAGGGGCGCAACGCCAGGTCGTCGACCTGGTAGCCGACCACGGCCATCTCCGGGAACGCCACGATGTCGGCGCCGGCTTCGGCCGCCCAGCCGGTCCACTCCACGATCCGGTCGCAGTTGCCCGCGATGTCGCCGACCGAGGTGTTGAGCTGCGCCAGACAGACGCGCAGCCGCGAGGACGGGACGGTGTCGGGAGCCATGGCCCTACGCTACCCCGTTCTCGTCGAGGTGACGTTAAGCGGGGACGGCCCCGGGAAAGGTCCGAGGCCTCACCGCACGGGGGGACGGTGAGGCCTCGGGATGGGAGACCCCATCGCACGGGGGGACGATGAGGTCTCTTCGCAGGATTATTCTCCGTTCAACAACGCTTGGCGAGGGGTTCCGGAGAGATTTTCGGCAAAGATCTTCGCCGGTTTCCTTGTGGCCACCCGCAGTGACCGGATCCTGTCCGAGTTGGTCCACAGATATCCCGCTTTACCCGCCTAGCGTCGGAGGACGCCTCCAGCCGCCATGTCGACGCGGCGTCGGTATGGCGGTCCCTCCGATGTAAATAACGATGTTGCGGGGTCATCAGGTTGCCTCCGGATCGAGGGAACTTTGGCGGATCGCCGCCGGGGCCGCTCGCGCGGGCCTGTCACGCGGGCCCGCACCGGTCCCGCGCACCGGTCCCGTGACGCCCCCCCGCGCCGACGCCCCGCGCGCGACTTTCCAACGCCGTAATCACATGGAAACTCACCTCGTTCATACTGTGCACATGGAACGTCAGCAGGAGTTCGTACTCCGCACTCTCGAAGAGCGGGACATCCGCTTCGTGCGCCTCTGGTTCACCGACGTCCTGGGCTTCCTGAAATCGGTGGCGATCGCCCCGGCGGAGCTTGAACAGGCGTTCAGCGAGGGCATCGGATTCGACGGCTCGTCGATCGAGGGCTTCGCCCGGGTGGCGGAGTCGGACATGCTGGCCAAGCCCGACCCCGCGACCTTCCAGATCCTGCCCTGGCGCGCGGAGTCGCCTGGCACGGCGCGGATGTTCTGCGACATCCTGATGCCCGACGGCGCCCCCAGCTACGCCGACCCGCGCTGGGTGCTCAAGCGCACCCTGGCCAAGGCCGCCGAACGGGGTTTCACCTTCTACACCCACCCCGAGATCGAGTTCTACCTCTTCGAGGGCCAGCCCAAGCCCGGCAAGGCCCCGGAGCCGGTCGACCACTCCGGCTACTTCGACCTCACCCCGCACGGCATCGGCCACGACTTCCGCCGCCAGGCCATCACCCACCTGGAGTCCATGGGCATCTCGGTGGAGTTCAGCCACCACGAGGGCGGCCCGGGCCAGCAGGAGATCGACCTGCGCTACGCCGACGCCCTGTCCACGGCGGACAACATCATGACGTTCCGGCACGTGATGAAGGAGGTGGCGCTGGAGCAGGACGTCTACGCCTCTTTCATGCCCAAGCCGCTGGCCGAGCACCCCGGCAGCGGCATGCACACCCACCTGTCGCTGTTCGAGGGCGACCGCAACGCCTTCCACGAACCCGGCGCCGAATACAGCCTGTCCAAGACCGGCCGCAGCTTCATCGCCGGCCTGCTGCACCACGCCAGCGAGTTCACCGCCGTCACCAACCAGTACGTCAACAGCTACAAGCGCCTCTTCAGCGGCGGTGAGGCCCCCAGCTACATCAGCTGGGGCCACAACAACCGCTCCGCACTTGTCCGGGTGCCGATGTACAAGCCCTCGAAGTCCCAGTCCAGCCGCGTCGAGGTGCGTTCCCTGGACTCGGCGTGCAATCCCTACCTGGCCTTCGCGGTGATGCTGTCGGCCGGGCTGAAGGGCGTCGAGGAGGGCTACGAACTCCCCGCCGGCGCCGAGGACAACATCTGGACCCTGACCGACGGCGAGCGCCGCGCCCTGGGCATCGAGACGCTGCCGTCGTCACTGTCCGAGGCGATCTCGCGGATGGAGGAGAGCGAGCTGGTCGCGGAGACGCTGGGCGAGCACGTCTTCGACTTCTTCCTGCGGAACAAGCGCGCCGAGTGGCTGGACTACCGGCACCAGGTGACGCCGTTCGAGCTGAACCGATACCTGCCGGTTTTGTAGGGCTACTCCTGTTGTAGGGCTGCTCCTGCTTGTAGAGCTACTCCTGCTCCTTGGTCCAATTCCGCAGCACCCAGGAAATAGCCCCCACGTCCAGTTTCCCCGCAGCCGCATCCCCGGCCAGCCGCGCCGCCTCCCGCATGTCCGGCAGCACCGGCAGCCCGCACGCGGCCAGGTACGCCACCGCCGTCGCCGCGGCGAAGAGCCGGTTCGCGTTCTCCAGCGCCGGGACGCGCGCCAGTTGGTGGAGCAACGCAGCAGCCTGATGGTGCGGCTTCTCATACACGCGGCGGCCCAGTACCACGGCCTCGGTGCGGGCCAGGGCGGCGAACAGCGCCCCGTAGTCCAGTACCGCGGGGTCCCCCGGGAGGCGCTGGACGGCGTCCAGCAGCCAGGCTATGTCGATCGGATGGCTGGGTGCGGGCTCAGCACCGCTCACGCGGCCGGCAGCAGGTCGTCGTCGAACGCGCCGGAGGCCTTCGCGTCCTGGACGAACTGGTCGAAGACCGAGTCGAACACGGCCCGGCGGCCGCGGGTGTCGGCGTCGATCAGCCGGGTCAGGTACTCGCCCAGGTTCACGCCGGCGTCCGCGGCGGCGGCGCGGGCGGCTTCGGCGATCGCGTCGGGGACGCGCGCGTTCAACTGCTGATTGCCCATAGACCCATGCTAGCGCTGCTATCAGCCGCTGTCACTGGTCTGTCGCAGGTCTGTCGCCGGTCTTAGGACGAAAGTCTCATACGGATCCGGGCCACGGCCGGAGGCACCGGCTGAGCTCCCGCGAAAGGATCGGCCCAACCCACCCGAACCCCCAGGAGCCACAAAATGCGAGCGGTATGGCTACGCGACTTCGGCGCCCCGACCCAACTCCGCATCGAAGACACCCCGGATCCGACCCCCGCGCCCGAGACCGTCCTGGTCGACGTCGCCTACGCCAACATCACCTTCGTCGAGACCCAAGTCCGTGCGGGCAACGGCCCCTACCGCCCGTCCCTGCCGACCATCCCCGGCAACGGCGTCGGGGGACTGGTCCGCGCGGTCGGCGAGGGCGTGGACCCGGCGCTGGTCGGCACCCGCGTGGTCGGCTCGACCGGTGGCTCCGGCGGCTACGCCGAGGCCGCGCTGGTCGCCGCCGACGTCCTCTACCGCGTCCCCGACGCCCTGGCCCTCGACGCCGCGGTGGCGGTGCTCGCCGACGGCCGCACCGCCTCGCTCCTCACCGAGGCCGCGAAGATCAAGCCCGGCGACCGGGTCCTGATCGAGGCGGCGGCCGGCGGGGTCGGGACGCTGCTGATCCAGCTCGCGAAGGCGGCCGGCGGCACCGTGATCGCCCTGGCCGGCGGCGCGCGCAAGACGGAGCTGGCCACCGGACTCGGCGCCGACCAGGCCATCGACTACCTCGACCCGGCCTGGCCCGCGCACCTGGAGGCCGGCGTGGACGTCGTCTTCGACGGCGTCGGCGGCGCCACCGGCAGCACCGCCTTCGAGCAGCTGCGACCCGGCGGCCGCATCCTCACCTACGGCCTGGCCAGCGGCCACTGGACTGTCATCGCCGACGACGAGGCCCGGGCCCGCGACGTCACGATCATCCGGCCCACCGCCGGCCCCGAGGACATGCGCCGCCTGACGGAGTCGGCCCTGCGCGCCGCCGCCGACGGGACGCTGCGTCCGGTGATCGGCCAGCGTCTCCCGCTGGAGCGCGCCGCCGAGGCGCACGCGGCTATCGAAGCCCGGCAGACGGTGGGGAAGACTCTGCTTGTGACGGGTAGAGACTCTGCTCGTGACAGGTAGACATGACGCGTAGAGCTTGACCGCCCGGCTCCCGCCTGCTGTCCTATCGGACACCCAGTCCAACGCGTCCTGATCCGCAGCCGGGAGCAGCCCATGCCGCGCAGCCGCACCACCCTGGCCGAAGACCTGGCCGCCGCCCGGGCGGCTGTGCCGGAGTTCGCGGAGCGGGCCGCGCGCCTGGTCGAGGGGATCGGCAACCCGAAGGCGGTGTCGCTGCTGCCGGGCTGGAACGCGGCGGACGTCGCCGTGCACCTCGGCCTGGCCTGCACCGCCTACTCCGCCGCCGCGGCCGGGGAGCTGGACGTCGGCCACTGGGACACCTTCGTCCCGGAGCACCCCGACCTCGCACAGCGCGTCGCCGTCCTGAACGCCACGACGCTGTCGCAGGCCGCGCCCGACGCCTACCTCCAGGCCCCGGCCCAGATCCGCGCCGGCGCGGCCACCCTCGCCGCGGCGCTGGCCGACCGCGACCCCCGCGAACCGTGCAGCATCCCGTGGTTCGGCGTCGACGAGCCGCTGACCCTGGCCGCGGTCACCGGCCTGTTCCTGAGCGAGACCGCCCTGCACACCCTGGACCTGGCCCGCGCCACCGGCCAGAAGTGGCTGATCCCACCCCCGATCGCCCGCCTGGTCATCTCCCTGGCCTACCTCGACACCATCCCCCGCACCGTCGACCCCGCCCGCGCCGCCACCATGCACGCCGCGATCCGCATCCACGTCCGCGGCGGCGTCACCATCGGCGTCGACGTCGACGGCCCCCGGGTCCAGACACACCGCGACCCGCCACCCGGACCCACGGACTGCCACATCTCCGTCGACCCGGTGGCCTTCGTACTCGCCGCGAGCGGCCGCAGCTCCCAGGTGCGGCAGATCGTGACCGGACGGATGATCGCGTACGGGCGCAAGCCGTGGCTCGGCCCGATGTTCGCGCGGCTGTTCATTCACCCCTGAGGGCTTGGCGTCGGAGGGTGCTTCGTGTTTTGGGAGGTTGGAGTTTTCGGGGCTGGTTGCTGTTGGTGTGTGGGTTGAAAGGCGATTTTTACGGCCTTCGGTCATGGTTGTGCCGGTTCGGGGTTCGGGTCGGCGGGCGTGCTTGTCGGCTGCCGGTTTTCGTGTTCACGACCCCGCCGCACCTCAGGCCTCTTCCACTCCGGCAAGTCGGAATAAGGGCACAGGCGAGATCAAGAACCAGATCACAAGCAAGATCACAAGCAAGATCACAAGCAAGATCAACGGCGAGATCACAGGCAAGATCACAGGCAAGATCACAGGCAAGATCACAGTCAAGATCAAGGTCAAGAGCCCTGGTGAAGAGCCCGGCGCCTCCGGCGGGGGCTCTTGGCTCCCTCGGGGAACTGGCGCGGTTCCATAGGGTGGTCCGGTCAGGGCTCTGCGCCTGCGGTTTGTGAGGTGGTTGCGGTTCGTTCCCCACGGTCGCGTCGTCAGCCCCAAGGGGTACAGCACCGGTGTCCGGGAGTAAAGTCCGCGCGGCTGCGGTCGGGCTTGCAAGCTGCGGTTTGTATAGCGCGAACT
>NZ_JAAFZA010000235.1 GCF_015356865.1 Catenulispora pinisilvae | reverse complement strand
GGTCCGGGGAGCGCGCTGGGGAGCGCCCCGCACTCCTGGCGTTCAATGTCGGGATCGTCCGGGTAACGGGGAACGGGTTCGGCGGCGCCGGCCTGGCCCGGACGTGGGCCCTGACCGGCCACCCGGCCGTGCGCCGGCGCCTGGACCGCCTCGCCACCGACCGGCCCGGCGCCGACCGGCCCGCCGGCGCCGCGCCGTTGGCCGTCGTGGTGGCGACGCCGCTGTACGCGGATCTGTGTGACGAAGGGCTGGACCGCCGGGGTTGGCGCGAGATCCGCGCCGCCGGTGCCTGGATGAACTGGGGGACGAGATGAACGCAGTACCCGAATACCGAGCCCTGCTCGCCGTGGACGTCGAGGGCTCCTCCGGCCGCGGGAACCCGGCGCTGATGACCGTCCGCCGGACGCTGGCCCAGGCCCTGGCCGAATCGGTGGAGCGCAGCGGAATCGTCTGGGAGCGCTGCCTGCGCGAAGACCTCGGCGACGGAATCCGCCTCATCGCGCCGGAGGGCGCCAGCCGGGCCGCGTTCATCCATCCCCTGATCGTCGAACTCGGCGCGCGGCTGCGGGCCCACAACCGCTACGCCGGATTCTCGACCCGGATCCGGCTGCGGGTCGCGGTCCACGCCGGAGACGTCATCGTCGGTCCCGACGGGGCGCAGGCCGGCGCGTCGCTGGCGGTCCTGGCCCGCATGCTCGACGCGCGGGCCAGCCGCGAGGCACTGAAGCGGGAGCCTGAGACCACACCGCTGGTGCTGCTGATCTCCGATCACGTCTATGAGGAGACGGTCCGGCACGGCTATCCCGGGATGGACCCCGGCGAGTTCGAGTCCGTCGAGATCGCCGAGAAGGAATACACGGCGCGGGGATGGCTTCACGTTCCGGGACGGCGGGCGCGACAGGCTGTTGATAACGCTGATTCCGCTGATTCCGCTGATTCCGCTGAGGCCGTTGATGCGCGAGACAGCCGCCCGAACGCCGCGCCGAACGCTGTGCCGAGCGCCGCACCGGATGCCGCACCGAGCGCCGCACCGGACACCTCAGTCATGATCGTCGAAGCGCACGACCGGGCGCAGGCCCACGGAGTGGGCAGCGGCACCATGAACATCCACTACCACGGCGATGAGTGACACCGGGATCGTGGACGAGTTCGTGACGTTGGCAGCGCAGGCCGCGGCGGCGGTGGTGTCGGCCATGGCCACCGACGCCTGGCAGGGCGTGCGCGACACCGTCGCAGGACTCTTCCACACATCGCGCCGCCGAAAGTTCGCGCTGCGGGCCCGGCTCGACGCCGACGCCTCGGTCCTGGCCATGGCGTCGGAGTCGCCCTCGGCCTCGGCCCGCGAAGCGGCTCGGGCTTCGCTGCTGGACGCCTGGACCCGCGAGCTGGCCTCGCTGCTGCGTCAGGATCCGTCCCGGCGCGAACCGTTGGCCGAACTGGTCGCCGCCTACGGCGGCACCCCGACCCGGCAGGCCCGCGAAGGGAGCAGAGCCCTGATGTCCCATGACGAATCCACCCGCCTGGCCGCAGTCGGCGGCGAAGCGTTGGTGCGCGCGATGCCGACGCCGTCCTGGCTGACGGCCAGGGATCAGGCGTTGGCGTGGTTCGGCCGCGTGGCGCCGGACCGGATCGAGCTCTACCGGTCCTGGCTCGACGGCAATGTCGCAGAACTGCGCGACGCGGAGCCCGCCGAGCTGGAAGACGTCCGGCGCGAGCTGGTCGCGCTGTGGCGCCGTCAGCTGGCCGAACTGCTGGTGGGGCACCCCACAGAGGCCGGGGAACTACGCCGGTTCATCGACCGCTTCTCGGCGGCCCCGTCCGACGAGCGCTCGGGCGGCAAGACGATGACCAACATCGCCCGGGACCACTCGACCCTGTTCGCGGTGATGGACGGCAGCATCCACCAGCACTACGACTCCGACAACGATTCTGGCGCCGACAGCGATTCTGACGCCGGCAACGAAGGAGGCTGATGATGAACTCGGGCGCAGGACTACTCGGCCGGATCTTCGCCGCCGTGGTGGTGATGGACGTGCAGGTCCCCGTTCTCCACCGCGTAGATCGTGGCGTCGTCGCTGGCCGTGTTGCGCTGGACCCGCGGGTCCGCGGGGGCCGGTGCGGCAGGCGCGGGCGCGACGGTGAACGTCAGGTTCGTGATCTCCCCGCTCTGAACCACCGCGGCGTACTGATTCCCGCCGGAGACCGTGTTGGACACCTTCGATTCCATAGCATCCTCCCCACATTGCCTCCATACTGTCACAGGTCGGATTCCTCGGATGATTTCCTTGCTATCACAGAGTCCTGATATAAGCTGGGGGAGAAACCAGGACCGAGCGGACCCGGGGGGACGAATGCCGCGCAGATTCCCGATCCGAGCCGGCGCCATCGCGAGAACGGCGATCGTGGCCCTGGCCCTGCCCATGCTGCTGGGGTTTTGGGCGCCGGAGCCGTCCGCCGCGTACTCGCCGACCGTGCAGCTGGACTACACCTGCACCTTCCCGTTCGTCGACGGCCAGAACATGGCCGCGACGGTCGAATGGGACTCGCTGCCCTCGGTGCCGGTCCACACCCTCACCCCGGTACTGGCGATCGATGTCCAAGGCGTCGTCGGCCCGGCCATTCCGCAGGGCCTGGGCCTGATCGGCGTGACGAGTATGGACGGCACGGCCGACGTGGCCGGTACCGTGCTGCCGCCCCAGGGTGGGAGTATCCCGGAACCGGTGACGTTGACCATTCCCAGGACTCCGATCCCGGCGTCCGGGAATCTGACGGTCCCGGCCCACGGCAGCACGCCGCAGGTGGGCTTCGACCAGCCCGGCACCGCGCAGATCACGGTCGGCGCGGTCACCCTGCACTTGAACGGCTACCGGGCGGACGGCTCGGCGACGCCGGCCCTGCCCGACGTCCCCTGCAAGTTGAACCCGGGACAGAACAACGTCTTGGCGAGGTTGCAGATAACACCCGCGCCGCCACCGCCGACACCGCCGACGTCGCGGCAGTCCGCGACCGGTGGCCATGGCGGGTCGACCAGCCGCCCGCCGAGCCCGTCGCGCAGCACGCCCGCGGGCTCCGGACCTGTGTCGGCATCGGCGCCCACCACGATGCCTGCTTCTGCCCCCGCCGCGTCCGCGACCGGGACCACCGGATCGGCCGGCTCCGGCCCCGCGAGCACCACGGCTGGCGCGGCCGCGCCGACGGCACCATCGGCGGGCACAACGCCGGTCACATCGTCGGCCAACGTGGTAGCCGCCGGTCCGCCGTCCGCTGTCGGCGGCACCGGCGCGTCGTCCGAACCGGCGGCCGGCGCGACGCACGCCGGCGGCTCCGGCGGCGCGGGCTGGCTCTGGGGCCTGCTCGCGGCCGTGGTACTCCTCGCGGTCGGGGCCACCGGCTACGGTCGTTTACGGTGGTCGAGGCGCCGGCGCGATGGCTGAGCCGAACGTCCGCAACGAGGCCGGCGGCACCTCGTACGGGCCGTTGGTGCAGGCCGGGAAGATCGAGTCGATCGTCTTCCAGGGCTCCTTCTCGGCCGGCCGGATCGGCGAGCTCATCGAGGAGCTGGCGCAGGCGGTGGACCGCCGCTGGCATGACGAGGAGAACCTGCGGCGGATCCAGGATCCGGTCCCGCTACCGGTCCGCTACGGGACGGCGGCCGAGGATCTGATCGACCACTGGGAGACCATCCGCAGGCTCCCGGCCGGGGAGCACGCCGCGCCGCTGGACCTGTCCGGCACGCTCGACCAGCTCGCCGGGGTCTACGAGCGGGTGCCGTCCCGGCGGCTGGTGGTGCTGGGCCGGGCCGGTTCGGGCAAGACCATCCTGGCCCTGCGCTTCGTGCTGGACCGGTTGGCTCGGCGCGCGCCCGGCACGCCGGTGCCGGTGCTGTTCAGCCTGGGGTCGTGGGACCCCTCGGACGTCCCGCTCAAAAGCTGGCTCATCAGCAGGCTGATCCGCGACCATCCGGGGCTGGCCGCCGCCGACCGGGACGGCCGGACGCTGGCCGCCGTCCTGGTCGACGCCCAGCTGATCCTGCCGGTGCTGGACGGATTCGACGAACTCGCCGACGGCCTGCACCGCATCGCGCTGCGCAAGCTGTCGGCCGATCCGCTCATGCCGATGATGCTGACCAGCCGGATCGAGGAGTACCGGGACGCGGTGGTCGGGACCCGCGGGCTGTCCGGGGCCGCCGCGGTCGAGGTGCGCGATCTGACGCTGGACGATTTGGACGGGTACCTGCCGCGCACCAGTGCGAAGGAGACCTCTGACTCGCGTTCCGGCTCCGATGCCGCCGTCGGCACGACGAAATGGCAGCACGTCCTGGCCACGTTGCGGGACAGCGGTGTCAACAGCGCCAACGGGAACAACGGGATCAACGGGAACAACAGCGCCAACCAGGCCGGCGCCAACCTCGCCGCCGTGCTGACCACCCCGCTGATGGTCGCGCTGGCCCGCGCCGTCTACAGCGAAGACCACGACAAGTTCCCGACCGACCTGATGGACCCGTTGAAGTTCGCCTCGGTCGCAGCCCTGGAAGAACACTTCCTCGGCGGCTTCCTGCGGACGGTCTACGAGCAGCCCGCCGACGGCCGGCGTCCCGGATCGGCCGGCCGCTGGACGGCGCAACAGGCCGAGGGCTGGCTGCGGTTCATCGCCGAACACCTGCGCCGGCTGGAGACCGGCGACCTGGCCTGGTGGCAGCTCGCGGCCACGATGCGCCGCCGGTCCCGGGCCCTGCTGATCGCCGGCCTGGGCGGGCTCATCTTCGGCCTGGTCACCGGGATCGGGAACATCCCGATAGATCTGGTGGCCACCGACCACGGCCTCGGATTCGCGCTCAAGCGGGGGCTGGCGGTCGGGCTGTTGCACGGTCTCGCGGCGGGCTTGATGTTCGGCACCGCGCACTTCGTCGCCGACCGCCGGACGGCGCTGAAACCCCTGCCG
Organism: Catenulispora pinisilvae; assembly: GCF_015356865.1. Classification (GTDB taxonomy): domain Bacteria; phylum Actinomycetota; class Actinomycetes; order Streptomycetales; family Catenulisporaceae; genus Catenulispora; species Catenulispora pinisilvae. Next base: position 11,192 of record NZ_JAAFZA010000235.1, on the reverse strand, counting down.
GTGCGGCTGCGCCGGTTCGGCGGCCCGCGCTGGTTCCGCGAGAAGATGGCCGCCCGGCTGGGGTGGGGGATCGGTTTCGGGGCCTCGGCGGCGTTGGGTATCGTGCTCGTCGACCAGGTGCTGCTGCCCGATCTGCACCTCGACGACGGGATGGACGGCAGCCTGTCGGCCAGCCTGCTGATATTCCCGACGGAGATCGGCCTGGGGGCGGGCCTGGCGTTCGCCTTGGTGGCGGTGCTGGAGGCGCCGATCGACATCAAGGCCGCGGGCAGTCCCTCGGACCTGTTGCGGGCCAGCCGGAAGAACGTGGCGGTGCACCTGCTGGTGTGGGCGCTGGTGATCGGGCCGGAGGCCGGCATCGTGGCCGGCTTCCTCACCGGCCCGGTCCGCGCCGTCGAGATCGGTGTCGTCTTCGGGATCGAGAGCGCGCTGGGCGCGGGCGTCGGCTATGGGCTGAGCCTGACGGCGTGGGGGCAGTGGGTGGCTGTGGCCCGCATCTGGCTGCCGTTGAACGGTGCGCTGCCATGGCGGCTGGTGGCGTTCCTGGACGACGGCTGCCGCCGGGGCGTCCTGCGGCAGTCGGGGGCGGTGTATCAGTTCCGGCACGCGCGGCTGCGCGAGCACCTGATCCAGCACGCCCCTTCGGACGGCGGCGATCAGGGGACCCGCCGCGGGTGGCCGCAGTCTGACCGGCCGTCGTCCGCGATCGTTACGTAAGGGCTCTCATATGCGAGTTCTGACGGCCGGGAATGCGATCATGTGCGTGCTGGTTCTCCCGGCATGACCACTGGCGTAGTGCTTTCTTTGCAGAACTCGATCGACACCACCGTGGAGCTGGCACGGGAGGCTGAACAGGCTGGTATCCGCTCGGCGTGGTTCGGCCAGACCTTCGGGTATGACTCGCCCTCGCTCGCCGCCATCGTCGGCCGCGAGGTACCCGGTCTCCAGGTGGGCACCTCGGCCATCCCCGTCTTCGGCCGGCATCCGCTGCTGATCGCCAGTCAGGCCCAGACCGCGCAGGCCGCTACCGGCGGTCGCTATCACCTCGGGCTCGCGCTGGGCACCAAGTGGCTGACCGAGGCGGGCTTCGGCATCCCCTACGAGCGTCCCATTCGGCTGCTCCGGGAATTCCTCACGGCCCTGCGCCAGCTGGTCGAGACCGGTAGTGCCGACTTCCACGGCGAACTGCTGACCGCCACCACGCCGTTGCCCGCGACCGTGCCGGGCGCCGAACCGTCGGTGCCGATCCTGGTCGCCGCCATGGGCCCGCAGGCGCTGCGGGTCTCCGGCGAACTCGCGGACGGGATCCTGCCCTACCTCGCCGGCCCCCGCGCGCTGGCCGAGCACATCGTCCCGCAGGTGAGTGCCGCGGCCGAGGCGGCGGGCCGCCCCGCGCCCCGGATCGTCGCCTTCGTACCGGGTGTGGTCACCTCCGAGGTCGAGACGGTGCGGCGCAAGGCGATCGAAGAGCTGGCGTTCTACGAGCAGTTCCCGTCCTACCAGCGGGTCATCGAGCTCTCCGGTGCCACCCACGCCGGCGATCTGGCGATCATCGGGGACGAGGAGACCGTCGCCGCCGAGGTGCGCCGCTACCGCGAAGCCGGAGCGACAGAAGTGGTCTTCTCCTCGACCGACCTCTCCAGTGCGGAGGATCAGCGCCGTACCTGGCGGTTGTTGGGCGAATTGGCGGGCGGTTGATACGGGCGAAGGGGCTGGGTGTATCTTGCTGCTTCCAGTCGGGCAGTCCGACCGCACTATGGCAGGACGTTGAACTGGCATGGAGAACGGGCGCCTCAGGGTTGAGACCCTCGGGCCGCTGCGCGCCTTCGTCGGCGACCGGGAGCTGGTGCTCGGCCCGCCGAAGCAGCGGGCGGTCTTCGCCGTACTCGCTTTGTGCAGGAACAACGTCGTCTCGCGGGACGACCTGATCGACTACGTGTGGGGTGAGACGCCGCCCGCCACGGCCACCGGGAATCTGCACACTTATATGTCCGGGCTGCGCAGGGCCTTGGACCAGGTGGGTGAGGCGCTGGACAGCTCCGGTTCGGGGTATTCGCTCCGGCTCGGTGCGGATGGGCTCGACGTCGTCGTGGCCGAGCGGGTGGCGGCGCGGGCGCGGGCGAGTCGGGCTGATGAGGATCGGATCGCGGCGGTCGCGGCTTTCGACGAGGCGCTGGCGTGTTGGCGTCCGGGGTCGGCGCTCGGCGGGCTGCCCGGTCCGTTCGCCGCCGAGCACCGGGCCCGGGTGGCTGATCTGCGGTTGCGGCTGTTGATGGAGCGCGCCGAGGTGTTGCTGGAGCTCGGTCGGCCGACCGCGGTGGCCGAGCAGCTCCAGGACCATGTTCGGGCGAACCCGTATCACGAGCGGCTGCGGGGGCTGCTGATGAGCGCGTTGCATCGGAGCGGGCAGACCGCTGACGCGCTCGCGCATTATCGGGAGCTTCGTAAGCTGCTCGCCGACGATCTGGGGATCGATCCCTCGGCCGAGTCGCAGGCTCTGCACGCCTCGATGCTTGCTGACAACGCGGCACCGTCAGTGTCACCGGCACCGGCACCTTCACCGGACCGGGCGCTGACACCGGACCGGGCGCCGACACCGGACCCGGCCCCGTCAACGCCGACCGCGCCGCTGGTCCGCCCGGCCCAGCTGCCGCGCGGTGACGCGAACTTCGTCGGCCGGACCGAGGCGATCCATCAGGTCATGGAGGCGGCACGTACTGCCGGGGGCCCGCAGATCGCCCTGATCGTCGGCGCCGGCGGGATCGGCAAGACCGCCCTGGCCGTGCGCTGCGCCCACCTGTTGGCCGCCGCCTACCCGGACGGCCAGCTCCACATGAACCTGCGCGGCTTCGACCCCCGGCAGCCCGCGCGCTCGTCGGCGGACGCGTTGCACCACCTGCTCACCTCGGTGAACGTGAAGAAGATCCCTGATGGTCGCGATCAGCGGGCCGGGCTGTGGCGCAGCATCGTCCGGGACAAGCGCATGCTGATCGTGCTGGACAACGCCGAGTCCGCCGAGCAGGTGGAGGAGCTGCTGCCCGGCGGCGGACCCTCGTTCGTCATCGTCACCAGCCGCAACCGGCTCAGCGGCCTGTCCGTCCGGTACGCGGCGCGCCGGGTCGCGCTGGGCCCGCTTACCGAGGACGAATCGCTGACGTTGTTGTTCACGGCGATCGGGAACGTGCGGGTGGCCGGTGAGCTGACCGCCGCCCGGCACCTGGCCGAGCTGTGCGGCAACCTGCCGCTGGCGCTGCGGATCGCCGCCGAGCAGGTGTCGGCGGGGGCCGAGGTGAAGATCGGCGATGTGACCCACGATCTGGAGAACGTGCGGGGCCGGTTGGACGCCCTGCGGCTGCCGGACGACGAACTGTCCTCGGTACGCGGCGTCCTGTCCTGGTCCTACACCCGGCTCGGCACCGAGACCGCGCGCGCGTTCCGGCTGCTGGGCCTGATCCCCGGCGTGAACATCCGGCCCGAGGCGGCCGCGGCGCTGCTGGCGCTCGCGCCCGCGCAGGCCGCCGACACGTTGCGGGACCTGGCCGGGCAGCACCTGCTGGAGACCACCGCGGGCAGCTACTGGATGCACGACCTGACCCGTATCTACGCCGAGGAGGCTTCGCAGATCGGCGAGCCGGACGATTCCCGGCGACAGGCGCTGGAGCGGCTGCTTGAGTGGTATGTGAGAACCTTGGCACAGCGGTATCAGGCCACTCCTTCCATCCGGCTCCCCTTCACGCTCCAGGACGATTTCCCCTACGAGCTGGTGTCCCTGGACGGCCAGAACGAACGGGTCGCCTGGTGCGCCCAGGAGTGGGACAACATCGCCCCGCTGATGCGCGCCGCGCAGCGGATCGGCCGCCACGATCGCGTGTGGCAGCTGTGCTACCTGCTCTTCGAGTACTTCTACGCGGCCGGGCAGGCACGCGACTGGGTCGAGACCGTCCGCCTCGGCATGCGCGCCGCCGACCAGCTCCGGGACCGCGTGGCCCAGGCGGTGCTGCACAACCACCTGAGCGTCGCCTACTCCCGGCTGGGCGAGAACGACGCCGCGGTGCGTGAGCTGCACAGCGCGCTGCGGCTCGTCGAAGACCTCGGCGAGGACACGCTGCGGATCAGCATGCTCGGCAACCTCGCCTCCACACTGCGCGAGGCCAAGGACTACGCCGCCGCGCTGCCGTACGCCGAGGAGGCGGTGGCGCTGGCTCGTCACAGTGGACTGATCTACTACGAGGCCGGGACGCTCGACGTCCTGTGCGAGCTGTATGTGGAGCTGGGGGAGTTCGCCGAGGCGCTGCGGGTCGGGGAACTCGGACGGCAGGCGGCGCGGAGCTGCCAGAACGCGATGCTGGAAGCGAACATCCTGATCGCCCTCGGCACGGCCGAGCACGGGCTGGGGTACGCCGGCACGGCGGTCGAGCACTTCCAGGAGGCACTGGGACTGAGCGATTCCAGCGATGACTACCACGCGGCGCGGGCGTTGTTCGGCCTGGCCAGGGTGCAGCACGCCGAGGGACGGCAGGGACCGGCGGGCGAATTGGCGGCGCGGGCGCTGGTGTTGTTGCGGGATCTTGACGCCGAGGACGTTGATGAGGTGGCGGAGTTCTTGCGGGGGTTGGACGGGTTGGGCGAGTCGGACGGGTTGGGTGGGGAGCAGAGCCCTGACACACACCAATCCGCGTGACGCCACCGACTCTGAACGTCCCACGCGCTATCGCCCGCCGCCGTCCTCAGCCTGGAGCCGCTGCCACAGCAGCACCGCCTCAACCCGGCTGTCGGTGCCCAGTTCCCGGAAGATGCGGTTGATGTGGTTCTTCACCGTCTTCTCGGTGACGTGCAGGCTCTCGGCGATCTCCGCGTTGCGGGCCCCGCGCGACATCAGGGTCATCACCTCGCGTTGGCGTTGCGACAAGGTGATCTCGCGGCTACCGGTGCCCGCGCCCCGACCGGTACCGGTGCGCCGGGTCCTACCAGCGACACCGGCGACGCGCCGTCGCGGCCGGGCCGGTGGCGTTCCGCGCTCGGCGCGCGGGCTGTCCTCCTCGGCACGGATCACGCTCAGGCGGTACTCGGCGCGCAGACTTTTCGTGCCCGGGGTGGCGGTGACCGCAGGGTCGGGGCCGGCCAAGGCGCGGACGGCGTTGTCGGCTGCGGAGCTGTCGGCGTGGGTATGCGCGCGGGTGTTGGGGGCGGGGCGGACCGCCACTTCGACATAGGGCATGCCGACGATGTCCACGACCAGGTTCTTGCCCGCGAACACCTGCCGGATCTGCGCCAGGATGTCCGGGCTCGTGATGGCGATCCGTAGGCGTTCGTCGCCGTTCGGCGCGCGGTGCGCGGCGACTGTCATGAGTTCAGCCTGGCTTATCAGCCTTCAAGCATTCTTCACGGATCCTTCACGACCGCTGTTTCGCCTGATCGCGATCAGCCCGTGAACCGCAGCAGCCTACGCGCCGCGTCACAGCCGGTACCGCGTCACAGCGCGAACAACGCGAACCACTGGTTCTGATCCCCGGTGTTGCACGGAGCCACCGTGAGCCACTTCTCCGCGCCCTGGCCGGAAAGGCAGGTCCCGGTGTGCCTGTTCTTCAGCACACCATAGGTGTCGTGGTTCGGGATGTTCGCCAGGTTCCACTCCTGGTAGTCGGCCACCGCTTTCGCCTGGAGCCCGGGTACCCCGCCGAAGTCGTCCGAGATGACCACGTTGGCCGGGTTGCCGGGGTCGACCTCCAGCACCTTCGTGCCCGCGCTGTCCGGCTTGCCGGTCGACTGGATGACCAGGTCGACGGTGGGGTGGTCGTCATAGAGCCAGACCGACCAGCCCTGGGCGTCGTTGTGCAGCGTCTGCCACAGTTCCACCTGCTGGCCGCTGGTGAAGTTGTCCTGATACAGGTCGACCGATTGGTTGGTCGCGTAGTTGAGGATGTTGCCCGTCTTGATCTGCCCCAACGCCGACGGCTTGGGGGACGAGGGCGGCGGGGCGACCGGCTTGGACGTGGACGCCGGCGGCGCGCCGGCCTGGGACGTGGACGGCTTCGGCGGCGGCGCGGCCGAACTGGGTGTCGGTGTCGGCGTCGGGGTGGGGCTGCTGGACGGCGCTGCCGGCGTCGGCTGGATGACGATCACCTGCGGCCCGCTCGCGGCGGCCGGCTGCGGCGAGGCCTGGGTGCTGCTGGCGAACGACGGATGGATGCCGAACCACAACGCCAACACCGCCACCGCCCCGGCCGCCGCGAACATCAGCAGGCGCTGAAGCCAACGCGGCAGCAGTGCCGACTGCAAATAAGTGCCCTGAAGCGATACCGGTTGCCCGAGCCCTGAAGGCGAGACCGTGATGGTGTACTGATGCCGGGCTTTGGTGCCGAACCACAGCAGCCGCCCCGGCCGCACGTTGAACCTGCTGAACTGCGCGCGTCCCGGTTGCAGCCGCAGGGCCGGGGTGCGGATGTCCACTTGCAGGTTGGAGTTGCTGGACCCGGACCCCGAGGCGACCGAAGCACTCGCGGCGGTGTTGCTGAAGTTGTCGACGGCGAGCCGGACCCGGCCGCGATGCCAGCCGCGGGTGGTGGCCGGCATGAGCTCGGCGCGGATGTCGGCGAACTCTGCGACTTGCAGCACGCCCTCGATCGCGAACGTGTTCTCGCGGTCCTCGCGCGGGGTGACCTTCACCGCGTAGGACTGCGGTCCGGCCTGGGCGTCGGGGCTGCGGGGCGGGGAGAAGGTCAGCCGGGCGGTGCCGGTGGTGCCCGGGTACAGACGCAGCGTCTGCGGCTCGACGACCGCCCACTTCCCCGGATCGCCGGTGGCCTGGAGGTGGTACTCCTCGACGATGTCACCGGTGTTGCGCACGGTGAGCTCCACCGTCGCCTCGGCCCCCGGTTCGACATCCGCTGTCACCGGGTTCAGGTCGACCCACACGATCCGTTGCTCCCTGCCTTGCCGGCCCCCGCCCGCATGAACACTCGAATAGTCGAACGGGCCTATCCGATGTACCTTACGGTTCGATCAAGGTGCGAAAGGCTCGGCGTTGAGGTACGGCCGGGCCGGGGGAAGTACTGCTCGCCGTCGGGGTCGATGACGTACGGGGGCGTCGCGATCTGGCCCGCCACGCCGGCGAGGTACATCGTCGGCCCGCGCCTGTTCGAACTCGTCCTCGCACCGGCCTACCGTGCTGGCGGTCGCCTGCGAGCCGACCGCGTGGGCGGCTATACGCCCCCTGATACCGGACCTGGACGCCCCGTCGACTCCCGCACCACCAGGCTCGTCGGCAAGGGGGAGTGGCGGACTTCGCCGCCCGGCTCCTCGATCCGGTGCAGCAGCAGGTCGACCCCGCGCGCGCCCATCAGGTCCAGCGGGACGTGCAGCGCGGTCAGCGCCGGATAGATCGTGCGGGCCATGAACGTGTCGTCGACCGACACCAGGCTGAAGTCGCCGGGCACCGACCGGCCCTGCCGGGCCAGTCCGCAGGCCACGCCGTGCGCCACCATCTCGTTGTGCGCGATGACCGCCGTCGCGCCGCTGGTCGGCAGCAGGTCGGCGGCCGCCACGCCGTGGTCGAAGGTGAGGTCGAACGGGCCGAGCTGTTCGACCAGGTCCACCCCGAACTCCTCGCACGCGTCGTGCACGGGCTGCCGGGAGGCCGGGTCGCGGGCGGTCAGCGTGCCGTCGACGTAGACGATCCGGGCGTGGCCCAGGGCCGCCAGGTGCCTGATCACCTGCCGCATGCCGGTCGCGGGTTCGGCGTAGACGCTGTCGGCCGCCGGGGCGTCGGCGCCGATCAGGGCCACCGGGCCGGACCGCGCCAGTTCGCCGACCATGGCGTCGGTCATCCGGGGGCCGGCCAGCAACAGCCCGTCGGTCTGCCGCGCCACGGTCCGCGCCAGCGCGAAGCCGTCCTCCGGGTCGTCGCCGGTATCGGCCAGGACCAGGGTGTGGTTCTTGGTCCGGGCCCGGTGTTGCACCACCTTGATGATCTCCGCGTAGTACGGGTTGACCACGTTCGGCACCAGCAGCCCCAGGGTCCCGGTCCGGCCCTGGGCCAGGGCGCTCGCCGCCGGGTTCGGCGTGAACTCCAGGCGCCGGGCGGCTTCCAGGACCCGGTCGCGGGTGTCGGCCCGGACCGTGTCCGGCAGGCTGAAGACCCGCGAGACAGTGGACTGCGACACCCCCGCCGCCCGGGCCACGTCGGTCATGGTCGCCCTCACGCGATGCCGACCAGCTTTTCGACGTCCACGGCTGCTCCGTGTGCGAAGGATTCGTTGGCGGCCAGGCCGATGCCCAGCGCCAGCGCGCCGTCCACCGCTGTGGCGAGAGGCACGCCATCTTTGCCGTCTTCGCCATTGCCACCGCCATTGCCATCGCCGTTGTCATTGCCACCGTCATCGAACAGCGCTCGCAGCATCCGGATATCGCCGCCCCCGTGCCCGCTGTGGTCGAAATCCGGGATCGGCACCTCATAAGGCGGCTTCCACAGCGGCCGGACGAGGATCCGCGCACCGCCCGCGTTCTCCTGCGCGGTGTCGCCGTGCACGGCGCCCTTGGCGGAGGTGAGTTTGGTGCGCGGCTCTTGCCACGCGCTCTCCTCGACCTCCAACTCCAGCCGGCCCCCGGTGCCGTTGAACATCACGCGGTAGCCCTCCCACGGCGAGTACGCGGTGAGGTGGTACGACATGCTGGCGCCCGTCGAGTAGCGCACCAGGACCGCCATGTCGTCCTCGACGGTGATCCCGTCGCCGAAGACGTTCCGGTCGCGCAGGTAGCCGTCCTCCTTTTCGGCGTCGAGATACAAGGCCCGAAGCGTCTCGTTGTCCGCCAGATGCAGGGCGAAGGGATCGTCCGCCGCGGCCGGCGAGCCGTGCGCGCGCTCGTAGTCCCGGCGCAGACCGCTGCGCTCGCCGTTCTCCCGGCCGTAGAACGCCAGCCGACCCATGCCGAACACCCGCTGCGGCCGGGCCCCCAGCCACCAGTTGACCAGATCGAAGTGATGCCCGGACTTGTGCACCATCAGACCGCCGCTGCGCTCTCGCTCCCGGTGCCAGCGACGGAAATAGTCGGCGCCGTGGCGCACGTCGAGCAGCCACTCGAAGTGCACGGACAGCACGTCCCCGATCACGCCGCTGTGCAGCTGTCGATGGACCAACTCGTGCACCGGGTTGAACCGGTAGTTGAACGTCACCGACAGCTCGCCGCCGGTCTCGGCGACCGCGTCGAGGATGCCGCGGCAGCGCTGCGAATCCGTGGTCATCGGCTTCTCGGTCACCACCCGGCAGCCCGCTCGCAACGCCGCGACGATATACGTGTCGTGCAGCGCGTCGACGGTGGTCACCACGACGGTGTCGACGCGTTCGGCGCGCAGCATCCGCGCGAAGTCGTCCGGACGGTAGGTGCGGGCCGGTGCCCGTCCGGCGGCGGCCAGCAGGGTGTTGTGATGCGCCATGCGCACCGGGTTGGGGTCGCAGAGAGCTGCGACCTCGACGTGGTCGCGCCGCGCCAGGCCTTCGGTGTAGAGCTGCGCGCGGAATCCGGTGCCGACGATGGCGGCACGCGAGTCGACGGTCATTGCCCACCTCACCTTCTCGCTCTGCATGCTTGCATGCGCATGCAGAGCGGTCAATGGGTGTGGCTGCTTGGGCTTGGATGCTAGGTGGGCATTGAGTTTCGGGGCGGTAGTCCGAGCTCAGTACTGTTCCTGGATGCGCATTCACTGACCCTCGCGGCGCCGTAGAGGGAGCAGCAGCGCGGGGATCACCGTCAGGGCTGTCGCGGCCAATGCCCACCAGAACGTGTCCGCGAAGGCGCGCGCCGACGCGCCGGCGTGATGCGACGCGTTGCGCTGCAGAATCGCGGCGAGTACGGCGGCCCCGACGGATGCGCCGAGTGTCTGCACGGTGGTGATCGCGCTCGTCGCGCTGGGGATGGCCGTGGGCGGCAGGCCGTCGTACGCGGCCGCCGAGACCGGCACGACGACGGCCGCGACCCCCATGCCCCACACCAGCAGGGAAACGCCGAGAATCAGGACGCTGGTATGCGCGTCGATCTGCGTGTACGCCAGCGTGCCCAGCGTCGTGACCGCGATCCCGGCCAGGACGACCGGGCGCGCGCCGATCCGGTCGGTGAGCTTTCCGACGTAGGGCAGGACCAGCATCGTGCCCAGGCTCTGCGGGGCCAGGAGCAGGCCGGCGGTCAGGGCGCTGTGGCCGCGGACTTGTTGCAGGTACAGCGGCATCAGGATCATCGCGCCGAAGATCGAGGATCGGGACAGGAAGTTCAGGGCCGACGCGGCGGCGAGCGGCCGGTGCCTGAACAGGCGGAGGTCCAGAAGCGGCGTGACGGTGCGGGCGCGCAGTGAGTGGACGCAGAAGGCGATGAGCAGGACGACGCCGACGCCGAGCAGCGGCAGTCGCCGCGTGGGCGCGGCCAGACCGTAGACGATCATCGCGAGCGCGGGGGAGAGCAGCGCCAGGCCGATCGGATCCAGCCAGCCCCGGACCTTCTCGCGCGGGGCGTCGGCGGGGATCCCGTTGCGGGCCGATGCCAGGGCGGTCAGGACGATCGGCACGTTCACGTAGAAGATCCAGCGCCAGCCGGCGGCGTCGACGAGCACACCGCCGATCATCGGTCCCACGATCGGCGCGACCTGCCCCGGCACGGCCACGATGCCCATGAGAGGAGACCCGAGCCACGCAGGAGGCTGCGTTCCAGGAACTGCTGGACCGCACACTGGGGCCCGTCGCGAAGGCGGAAGACCTGGAAGCCGGGTTCACCGCTTTCGGCCGCGAGTTCGCGAGCGAGATCGCCCGCTCCGCCGAACGCGCGGCCGTCATGCGCCTGATGATCGCCGAGGGCTCCCACTTCCCGGCGTTGTTGCCGACCTCCTCTGCCGACCGCCCGACCCAGCGCGGTCTGGCCGCCCGGCTGGCAGCGCTCGACGAGCGGGGACTGCTCGACGTGCCCGACCCGGATGAGGCCGCTGAGTTCCTGGGCCTACTGGTCACCGGGCGCGTCAACAACCGGTCCTGGTACGGCGCGGTCCACCTTGACGATGCCGAGATCGATCGACTGGTCGCCGGTGGCGTGCGTATCTTCCTGCGCGCCTATGCGCGGCCCGCAGAGTAGGGGGTCGCAAGAACGAGTAGCGCTCTGAGCCGGGTACTGAGGCGGGAGCGGTTGCCCCACCCGGTATCCCTGCCGTCGGC
>NZ_JAAFZA010000234.1 GCF_015356865.1 Catenulispora pinisilvae | reverse complement strand
GGGTGCGGGTGGGCGATGGAGATGGCGATGGCGGTTCCGGCCGCGGACAAGACACGACGGTCGAAGGCCCCGACAGAGGACCCGACGCGGTCGGCACCGCCGGTCGCGGGCCGAACCCGGCCCGGGTAGCCGGCCCCCGCGATCCCCTCGGCGCCGACCCCGTCGGCGATGTCGGCGTCCCCCTCACCTGGTGCGACTGGGAGCCTTCACTTCTGCTCGATATCCCCGAGTCCTGGCCGCCCGGCCTCTACGTCGCCCGCTTCAGCGTCGAGGCGCCGCTCCTGTCGGCCATGGCCCTGCGCGGCCGCAGTGCCTACGTACCCTTCGTCGTGCGCGGACCGCTCGCGGCCGGCTTCCCGGCGCTGGTGATCCTCCCCTTCGCCGCGTACGTCGCCGCCAATCCGTGGCCGATCGCCGACGTGCGCCGGGCCCGCGCCATCTCGCTGGACCGGCCGTTCGCCGGGAACGGGCTGCCCGCCGGCTTCGCCGCCGACGCCGCGTTCGTCGAACCGCTGACCGCCACCGACTTCGCGACCAGCCTCGATGTGCACGCCGGGCTCATCGACCCCGGCGCGTATCGCAAGGTCCTGTTCCGCACCGATTTGTGGTCGCCCCGCATGCGTTCGGCGATCGCCCGGGCCGCCCTGTCCGGCACCGACGTCGGCGGACTCGACGGAATCCCGCCACCGTCGATCGACTTCGCACCGGGCCCCGACGGCCGCGATGACAGGATCCTGATCCGCTACTGAACGGCGGCCCGGGTTCGCTTCCTACCCCAGCATCCGCGCCAGCAGATTCGCCGTCGCACGCTGGATCCGCGAATCGGCGATCCCTGGTGCGGACAAGCCCTTCGCCCAATAGAACGTGCCGCCGTCGAAGACCAGCCCGCCGGCCGGCGCCCGGTGCACCACCGTGTGCTGCATCCGCGGCTGTCCCTGCCCGGTGTACGGCGACGCGGCCAGGATCTCGACCCCCTCAGGGCTCTGAATCCACGGCTGTACCTGGTCGCACTCCCCCCACAACAGCTCGGGGATCCGCTCGCCGTTCCGCACCCCGGTCCCTTCCCAGAACCAGTGCCCGGCGTTGTCCACGACCAGCGGCGCGGTGCCCTTGAGCGTCGAGACGTACTGCGACCCGAGCACCGCCTGCTCCGGACGCCCGGTCTGCCGCCACTGCGCCGTCCGCTCGTTCGGCGAAGCGGCGCCGGGATCGGGCCGGTTCTTGTAGCAGACGACGGTCCGGCCGCCGTCCTCCAACCGGATCCGCCAGTAGACGTTGTTCGCCGCGAGGAACGCCACGTGCGCCCCGTTGGCGATGGCCTTGTCCAGCGCGTCGCGCATCGGCGCCGACCAGTACTCGTCGTGGCCGGGGAAGATCAGGGCTTTGTGACGCGTCGGGTCCACGGTCCCGTCGTGCAGGTCCGCGCTGTCGGCGTACCCGACGCTCCTGCCGTTCGCGGCGGCCCAGGTCTCGACCCACTTCGCGAACGCCGTGTCCAGGTCGAAGTTCGCCGGCAGCCCGGTGACGTGGTACGGCCGGTCGAAGCTGACCTTGGTCGCGGCCTTGCCCTCGGTGTAGATCTTGCCGTCTTCCCAGGCGTAGTACAGGCTCGCGCCGGTCTTCTTGTCCTTGGGGTACTCGTTGTACGCCTGGTAGGTCGTGAAGGGCAGCAAGACCAGGATGTCGTGGCTCGCCGCGTCGTCCCGGACCACGAACGGGACGCAGGTCTGTAGGCCGTCCTCGGTGCGGAGCTTGGCCACGTGGATCCCGCTGCGCCAGTCGGCCGGCACGTCCAGGTGCCAGCTGGGCGTCCAGGAGCAGGTGATGGTGCGGGTGGCGAGGTCGAGCGAGGACCACTGCTGGGTCACGCCGTCGAGTGCCTCGGTCTTCAGGACGCTGACATCCTCGGCCCCGACCCGGAAGATCTCGACCGTGAACGGCTGCGGCGGGTTCACCGAGATCATGAAGTCCAGGCCGGTGCCCCGGTTCACGCTGGTGGCGGCGGCGTAGACGCGGATCCGGCCCTCCACGTCGCTGCTGGCGCACGTGCCGCCGGATTTCGGCGACCAGACCGGCTCCCCGGCGGCGGCCACGTTCTCGGCGGGGGCGATCTCGCGGATCGGCGGGGTCGGGTGCTTGGGGTCGTACGGCTTGGCCCGGAACAGCCCGGTGACCTCGCGCTTGGCCTTCGCCGCGGCGCGCCGGCCGTAACTGCCGATCCCCATGTTGACACCCATTGACGCCGCCGATCGGTGGTGGAGCTGTCGCGGAACGCGCTAATCGGGGACCATGGTAGTGCGGTCTCAGGTCAGTCGAGTTGGCCTGAGACCGCATCGCGCCCGGCGTCAGCCGGCCGTCGGCCCCCGTCAGCCCGCCGTCAGCCCGCCGTCACAGAGTCGACGACATTGCCGTGGCTGTCGTAGCTCGTGATGGACTGTGGCTGCTGTTTCTGCTGATCCGTGAGCGACGGCACGAAGATGACGTAATAGCCGTAGTGCTCGCCCGGAACCGGGACGACCGGCTGCCGGGCGCTGGTCTGCGAGCCGATCGTGACCGACACCGACGCCACCCGCGAGGTGTCGGCCCGGCCCATGAACTCCCACAGAGCCAGCCCCGAGACCTGCCCACTCACCGAACCCGAGGCCAGCGGGCCGGTGATGTTCGCCTCCTGCGCGCTGCATTGCCCGCTGCCGTCGTAGTCGGGCTGGGTCCCCGGCGGACGGCTGCCCCACTGGAGGCCGACGAAGTCGCAGGTGAGGGTGTCGGCGTCGCCTTGCTTGGACATCGGCAGGTGGTTGGCGCTCTTCACCGCGAAGCCGACGTCCTTGGGGACGACGAACTGGTCGCGGACCAGGCGCCAGATCCGGCCGTCGATATTGCCGCCGGTCACGACCGTGACGACGTCGACGGGGTTGGGGGGCGTGGTGTCCGCGCCGAGGCTGTCCTGCGGGAGGACGATCGTCGGGCTGGAGGTCGGGGTCTTCGCCACGTTCCGCGCCGCGGAGCTGGCTCCCGTACTCGGGCTGGAGCCGTGCTCCTTGCCTGCGGTGTTCAACGTCCCGCTGCCACCCCCGCTCCCACTCCCACCAGCGAAGATCGCCACCGCCGCGACCGGCAGCACGGCGAGCGCCGCCACCCCCGAGACCGCGGCCACCCGGCGCTTCGTCCGCAACGCCTCCCCGCTCCTCATCACCACGTCGACGGGCGTGACCCCGACATCCAGCTCGGCGACCTCCGCGCCGAAGACGGCGTGCAACCGCGCCTGTTCGGGCCCGTGCTCGAACTCGTCACTCATTCCGGTTCCTTCTTTCCGGGCTCGCTCACCATGGGGTCGCGATCGAGCAACACGGAGCTGGTCCGCAGCCGGGCGAGCGCCTTCGAGGCCTGACTCTTGACGGTCCCGACCGAACACCCCAGCACCGCGGCGACCTCCCGCTCGGGCAGGTCCTCCCAGTACCGCAGCACCACCACAGCCCGCTGCCGCGGCGGCAACTCGGCCAGCGCCGCCATCAGCGCGGACCGCTGGGCGATCGGCTCATGCGGCACATGCGAACGCCCGTCCGCGGCCACCCCCACCAACTGCTCGGCGACCCGCCGCTTCCGGAACCGCGCCGAATTCGCGTTGACCAGCACCCGCCGCACGTACGCGTCGACGTCATCCACCCGCCGCACCCGCCGCCACGACGCGTAGACCCGTGTCAAAGCGGTCTGCGCCAAGTCCTCGGCCAGAAACCGATCCCCGGTCAACAGAAACGCCGTCCGCACCAACACCGGCCACCGCGCCAGCATGTAGGCCTGGAACTCGGCGTCGGCATCAGCGTCGCTATCGGCCCCAGCGTCAGCGTCGGTCCCGGTGGCGGCGTCGGCATCCGGACCCCCCACGTCGGCGCCCACCCCCGCGATCGCCCTTCGTCGCATCGCGACCCCCTTCCGCCCTACCTAGAGCACAGGATCGCGGGTGGGGGTTGCCCGGGGGTAGCGGAAACGTACGCGGGGTGAGGGTGATGGGAAATACACCTTCGGGTATCGCTCGCCTGGAATGCTGGACTTGGGCGATTCGAACAGATTCAGCGTCTGTCGCATGACATTTCGTATGTACTACGTCGACGACTCGGGCGACTCGGCCAGGGGCATCGCCGTCTACTCCTGGATCGAGGTCGAGGCCAAACAAGCTGTGGCCGCGATGGCCGTCTGGCTCCGGTTTCGATCCGAACTCCTCGAGCGCTACCAGATCCCGCAAGACACCGAGATCCACGCAGTGAAGTTCTTGGCCGGTCGCGGCCAACCGTCAACCGAAGAAAAAGTGAACCGATCAAAGACCCTGCGCCGCGAGATCTTCCAAGAAGCGCTCAAGACCATCGGCGACCTGCCGGGTGTCAGCGCCGGCGCCGTGTATCGCGTGACCTCACGCCGACGGAGTGCCTTCACCGAGGTCATGCGAGACACCTTCTGCCGTCTGGTGCTCGGCGTCGACAGAAGGCTGTATCTCGCCGAGGTCCAAGGGGCCATGATCATCGATGGCAACGGAGACGGTACCTGCCGTGTCTATTCGCGCCTCTACAGCAGCCTCAATCTCAGTGGACACCAACTGGTTGCGGGGCCGTTCTTCCAACCGTCCGATGAGAGCGACTGGATCCAGATCGCGGACATCGTCGCCTACGCCGCCTTCCAGGCGGTGGTCAAACGGCCGGGCAGAGAGTTCTGCTGGACCTGGTACGAGGACTACATCGATCCCGAGGGCCCGAGCCCAATCTGAGCTCACGCCAGAGGCCCCGGTCTAGTAGACCGGGGCCTCTGCAAGCTAGTCACGGGGGCGTTCCGAAAACGCGACCGCTCCTGCGCTGAAAACTCTAGCCGACCCGCACTCAGGCCGCCCCCGATCCAGCCCGAATCGCCCAAACATCACCCGCAAGAGCGACTAAAAAGCATCCGCCGGCACATAAGTCCCCCAAACCTCCCGCAACGCGCGGCTCACCTCGCCGCCCGTGGCCCGGGCGGCCAGTGCCTCCCGCATCGGGTACAGCACGTTCTCCGCGTCCGTCTCCGCCGCGCGCCGCATCGCGTCCAGCGCCTTCGTCACCGCCGCCGCGTCGCGCGAAGCGCGCAGCCGCGCCAGGCGCTGCGCCTGCTGCGCTTCGATCGCGGGGTCCACGCGCAGCGGTTCGTAGGGTTCTTCGACGTCGATCGTGTACTTGTTGACGCCGACCACTGTGCGGCGGCCGCCGTCGATCTCCTGCGTGATCTGATACGCCGACTGCTCGATCTCGCGCTTCTGGAAGCCTGCCTCGATGCCCGCGACCGCGCCGCCGTAGTCCTCGACGCGGGCCATCAGTTCCAGCGCCGCGGTTTCGAGGTCGTCGGTCATGCTCTCGATCGCGTAGCTGCCGGCCAGGGGGTCGACGGTTTTGGTGACGTCGGATTCGTAGGCGATCACCTGTTGCGTGCGCAGGGCCAGGCGGGCCGCCTTCTCGGTCGGCAGGGCGATGGCCTCGTCGAAGGAGTTGGTGTGCAGTGACTGGGTGCCGCCGAGGACCGCGCCGAGGCCTTGCAGGGCCACGCGGACCAGGTTGACCTCCGGCTGTTGGGCGGTGAGCTGGACGCCTGCGGTCTGGGTGTGGAAGCGGAGCATCTGCGACTTGGGGTTCCGGGCGCCGAATTCGTCGCGCATCACGCGGGCCCAGATGCGGCGGGCCGCGCGGAACTTCGCGATCTCCTCCAGGAGGGTGGTGCGGGCGACGAAGAAGAACGACAGGCGCGGGGCGAAGTCGTCGACCTCAAGGCCGGAGGCGACGGCGGCGCGGACGTATTCGATGCCGTTGGCGAGGGTGAAGGCGATCTCCTGCGCGGGCGTGGCACCGGCCTCGGCCATGTGGTAGCCGCTGATGGAGATGGTGTTCCACTTGGGGATCTCGCGGTGGCAGTACTGGAAGACGTTCGACACCAGGCGCAGCGAGGGCTTCGGCGGGAAGATGTACGTCCCGCGCGCGATGTACTCCTTCAAGATGTCGTTCTGGATGGTGCCGGTCAGCCGGTTCGCCGGGACGCCCTGCTCCTCGCCGACCAGCTGGTACATCAGCAGCAGGACCGAGCCCGGAGCGTTGATCGTCATCGACGTCGACACCTCGCCCAGCGGGATCCCGTCGAACAGCACCCGCATGTCCTGGACCGAGTCGATGGCCACGCCGACCTTGCCCACCTCGCCGGCCGCGATCGGCTCGTCGGAGTCGTAGCCCATCTGCGTGGGCAGGTCGAAGGCCACCGACAGGCCCATGGTGCCGGCGTCGATCAGCTGGTGGTAGCGCCGGTTGGACTCCGCGGCGGTGCCGAAGCCGGCGTACTGGCGCATGGTCCACGGCCGGCCGGTGTACATGGTCGGGTACACGCCGCGGGTGAACGGGAACGAGCCCGGTTCTCCCAGCTTGGCCGCCGGGTCCCAGCCGGCCAGCGCGGCCGGTCCGTACACGGGCTCCAGCGGCAGGCCGGACTCGCTCAGCGACGACACCTTCGGGCTCCTTCCGGCGACGGGCGCTCCTGCCCGCAGGGTATGCGCTGCGGGCAGAAGCCACCATCGGACCGGCCCGAACGAACCGGAGGAAACGAAGGCACCAGAGAAACCGGAAGAACCGAAGGAACCAGAGGAGCCGAAAGTACCGAAGGAACCGGAAGAACCGAAGGAAGCTGCGGGCCAGAAACCCCTCAGCCCAACTGCACCGTCTGCGCCAGCTTCTCCGCCAACGCGGTCAGCGCCCGGCCGTAGTACAACGCCTGCCAGGAAACGGTCAGCACCACCGCGGCCGGGGTCTGCGGCGGCCGGATCACGTACACGATCGTCTCCATGACCCGCCCGACCTGGTCCTCGTCCAGCTGGGTGAGGAACTGCTGCCGGACCCGCACCGCGGGGCCCGCCGGCAGTTCCAGCGCCGTCGTCTCCGGCGGCAGCAGCGCATGCGGCTGAAGCGGTCCGGCGAAGAACTCGCCGAGCTGCTTCAGGTTCAGGTCGGGCCACTCCGCGCTCGGCGCCATGTCGCTGACCTCGATCCGGGCCAGCTCGCCCGCGCTCGGGTCCGGGCAGAACGCCATCGCCATGATCTTGGGGCCGCGGGCCCGGGACTCGGCCGTGCACGTCAGGAGCATCCGTGCGAAGTCCGCGAGCTGCCCCTCCGGGGCGTCCACCGGCAGCCGGGAGCGCGCCACCGACTCCGCCCACGACGTCATGTCGCCGGCCTCGTTGATCGGCAGGGGTATGGCGCCGGCCGGGACGCCGACGGTGACGTTCAGCTCCGTCATCGCGGTCACACCAGCCACTGGATGGTCGCGGTGATGGTGTCGAAGAGCGTCACCATCTGGTTGGCCAGCGGCTCCAGCGGGGTGCTGAACGACAGGATGATCTGCGCCTCGCTGTTGGGCACCTCGAGGTGGTAGTCCAGGTGCGTGATCGGCAGGGAGTTGCCGTACTGGTTCGCCGGGTCGGGCAGCTCGCGGTAGCGGTGCCGCAGCGCCGGGCCGACGGCCAGATCCACCATGGACACGTCCTCGCCCTGCTTGGCCAGCGCGGTGCCGTGCTCGACCAGGGTCGGCAGCGGGCCGTCCTTGGGCGGCACGTACGTGGTCAGCAGGGAGCCGGACAGCATGACCTCCCCGACCTGCTGCATCGACAGGTAGAGCTCCATCCCGCCGTTGCCCCAGGCCTGAAGCGCCTGCGCCTTGATCGCCTCGGCGAGCTGCTGCTTGAGGTGCGGGATGTCGTCCTTGCCCCGGGTCACCTCCGAGACGAGGCGGTCGATCTGGCCGTCCAGCTTCGCCGGCTCCAGGACGATCCGGTTCCAGCCCTCGGGCGTCGCCAGCCGGTAGTCGCGCGGGACCGGCTGCTGCGCCGCCCCCGTGGCGTCCTCGGTCACGAAATGTTCCTTTCCGGTGTCACAAGATCAAGGGCGTCTTAGGCGCGCCCATCGGTACCTCAGTGCGCTGCGGGGCCGGGCCGCCAGCCGTTCTTGCCGCGCGCCGAGCGCGAGACCCCCAGGCCCGCGCCCACCCCGCAGACCACCAGTCCGCCGACGACCAGTACGCCGCCGAGCGTCACCGGCAGGTCGGACTTCGTGCCGGCCCAGGCCCGGGTGTGGCCGTCCGGGTCGTAGACCACGCGGTAGTGCCCGGGCGAGAGCCGGTTCCGGTCGCCCGGGTTCAGGCACGTGACCTTGGCGGTCTTCCCGTTCGGCAGCACCGCCTGGCACGAGGCCGAATTACGGCTGCCCGCGGTGACCAGGACGTCCGTGGTCACGCCCTCCTTGCCGGCCGACGAAAGGTAGAAGATCGGCGCGAAATAGGCCAGCGCCAGGACCGCCAGCATCGCCCCCACACCCAGCGGGATGTCGGCCGCCTTGTCGAACCCGAGCCCCTTGCGGTAGCCGCCCTGGGTCGCGAAGGAGATCAGCAGGCCGGTGAGCACGAGCCCGACGAACAACGCCACCACGAAGTCGACGTAGATACCCAGCACCGCGGCGAGGGCCAGATCCACGAGCAGCAGCAGACCCACCCGGGTCCAGTGACCCGCGACCGCGCCCACGCTCGCCCCGCCGGGGCCTTCTGCGCCCGAGAGCCGGTACGCGTTCCCCCCGGGGCCGACCGGTCCGCCGCGCTCCGCGACCTCCTCCAGGTGCTCGGAGATCTCGGCCAGCATGGCGTCGTATTCGTCGGGGCTGGGGCGCTGGTTCGGCTTCTCGCCCATGCTCTGCTCATCTTCCGTAGTCGGACCGGCCTCGCGGCGATGATACGTCGACCCTCGCCGCCCGGAACAGCCTGAACCGAATGGTCACCGGCCACCGCCGGAGGTCCGCCCTTATACCGCGGACCCCGGCGGTGGCCGGCACGTTCTCCCGGTGCTGACTCAGCCGGTGCGGAGTCAGCCGGTGCTGACTCAGCCGTCGGCCAGCGCGTCGGCGTGCCAGCCGCCGTTGGACTCCCAGCTCCAGTTCAGCCCGGGTATCCCGTTCGAGCCCCACGCCGAGTGGTTCTTGGCACCGTCGAACCAGGCCTGCCCGGTGATCGGCGACAGGAAGTTGTTGTTGTCCCAGCCCCAGCCGCTGGAGTTCGCCAGGTTGACGGTTCCCAGGCCCAGCGGGACGGTCTGGCTGGCCAGCCACGGCACGGCCGAGCCCCAGGCCTTCATGGCGAACGGCGAGTCGGCGGCGCCCTTCAGGGCGTTGACGACCTCCAGACCGCTGGCGCCCTGTCGGACACCGGTCCACAACTTCGCCACGTCGCCCAAGCCCGTCGGGGTGAAGTTCTTGGCCGCCTTGATGGCGTCCATCCCGTCCATCAGCTTCATGCCGCCGCGCAGCGAGGAGGACATGTCCCAGGCGTCGGAGAAGTCGGCGCCGGCCGAGGCCAGGGCGCGGGCGTCCTTCAGCGTGTCGGCGGCCTCGGCCCCCTTGGCCAGCACCTCGGCGCCCTTGGCACCTTCGCCCAGCACCCGGCCGGCGCCGAAGGACAGGCAGCCCAGGGCGTCGATGCCGACGTCCAGCCAGGTTCCCTTGCCGTCCAACGCCGAGATGGTGTCACACCCCAGCGCCACCAACCCGGTTATGAGCGAGATCGTCCCCAGCAGCAGGCCGAGGGCCTGCAAGCCCGGGATGAACGAGCAGATCAGCGCCAGCACCCCGCACACCGCGGAGATCGCGCCGGCGATGTGCCCGATCTCGGCGACCACGTCGCCGACGAAGTTCCAGAAGCCCGAGGGGTCCTTCAGACCGTCGTGGTCGATCACGTTGCGGATCGCCGAGGCGACCGCCCTGCCCTCGGAGTCGCGCATGCTGATCGCGTGGTCGATGTCGGCGCCGGCCTGCGCGACGTCGGTGTCCGCCTGCTTCTTCTGGTCGTTCAGCTTGGTCATCGCCGGGTCCGGCTGGCCGGCCGGCGCCGGGTGCGGGTTCGACGCGGCCGCCTGGGTCGCGGTGGTGATCTGCTTCTGGGTGTTGCTGGACTCCGAGTCCGCGCTCTTGCCGCGGTTCAGCGCGTCCACGACCTTCACCTGGGCCAGCTCCAAAGTGGAGGCCCACTCGGTGCCGCTGCCCCAGTTCATGTCGCTCTTGGCGCTGGAGGCGCGGACGTTGGTACCCAGTGCCTTGGCCGCCTCGTCATAACGGCTGTAGACCTTCGACAGGTTGTCGGCGGCGTCGCCGATCTGTTCCTGGAAGGCCCGCCCGGAGTCGGAGTCGAAGCCGTGGCCGTTGATCAGGCCGCGCAGGTTGGACACCTGCTGCGTGATCATGTCGGCGGCCTGGCGCAGCTGCCGGCCCAGGCTCGCCACCTGCGTGGGGTCGCCGGGGATCAGGTCGCCCTGGTTGTAGCGGGCGCCCTGCCAGTCGAAGGTCTGCCAGTCGTGGCCGCTCATCCCTTGCCTCCCCCGCTGGACATCGCCTTGGTGAGGACGTCGGCCAGCTTGGAGTCGGTACCGTCCCAGGCCTGCGCCGCCCCCGTGGCGCCCTTCGACAGCTTGTCCAACTCGCCGACGACGTTGGCCTTCTTCTTGGACCAGTCCGAGGCGAAGTCGTGCAGGGCGTCCGCCACGTCGCCGGAGCCCATGTCACCGCCGACGCCGTCGACGATGCTGCTCGCGTTGTTGAAGTCGTCGCGCAATTTACCCAGTGCCGTGCCCATGTCGGCCAGCATGTGGGTATCGATGCTTATGTGATCGGCCATCCCCGTCCCCTGTTTCCGTAGGCCCCTATCAGGGGCGCAGCCTGCCAGGAACGGAAGACGGCTGCAAGCTGTTCGACAAATCCTCGAATACTCGACCGGCAGATCAGGCGGCCCAGGGCGCCAGCCGGGCCTCAGGCGTACCGCACCGGCAAAGACTTGATCCCGTTGATCCAGGCCGACCGCAGCCGCCGGGCCGGGCCGTCCGGCCCCAGCCCCGGCGCCAGCTCGGCCAGCGTCTCGAACATGAGGTTGATCTCCATCTTCGCCAGGTTGGCGCCCAGACAGTAGTGCGGCCCGCCGCCACCGAAGCCGAGGTGCGGGTTGGGGTCGCGGGAGATGTCGAAGGTGTGCGGGTCGCCGATCACGGTCTCGTCGTAGTTCGCGGACGAATACAGCATCACCACCCGCTGCCCGGCCGCGACCTCGACGTCCCCGACCGAGGTGTCGGCCAGCGCGGTGCGCTGGAAGGAGATGATCGGCGTCGCCCAGCGGACGATCTCGTCCGCGGCGGTCTTGGGCCGCTCCTTCTTATAGAGCTCCCACTGCGCGGGACTGTCGAAGAAGGCCTGCATGCCGTGCGTAATAGCGTTGCGCGTGGTCTCGTTGCCGGCCACCACCAGCATCACCACGAAGAAGCCGAACTCGTCGTCGTTCAGCTTGCCGAAGCCGTCGCCGCGGTCGGCCTGGATGAGCTTGGTGACGATGTCGTCCTCGGGGTGCTCGTGCCGCTTCGCCGCCAGCTCCATCGCGTACACCAGCAGTTCGATGGAGGCGTTCTTGCCGTCCTCCTCGCTGACGTTCAGGTCCGGGTCGTCGTAGCCGGTCATCGTGTTCGACCACTCGAACAGCTTCCAGCGGTCCTGCTGCGGGACGCCGATCAGGTCGGCGATCGCCTGGAGCGGCAGCTCGCCGGCCAGGTCCGTGACGAAGTTCCCGCTCCCGCGCTGCACCGCCTCCGAGACGATCCGGCGCGTGCGCTCCTTCAGCACCGACTCCAGCGCGTTGATCGAGCGCGGGGTGAACCCGCGCTGCACGATGTTCCGCATCTTGGTGTGGTCCGGGGCGTCGGCGTTCAGCATGATGACCTTCTGCATGTCCAGGTCGTCGCGCGTCACGTTGGGGCCGAAGCGGACCAGCGCGGTGTTCGGCGAGGAGCCGAACAGCTCCGGGTGGGTGGAGACGTACTTGACGTCGGCGTGGCGCGAGGCCACCCAGTACCCGTCGTCGCCGAACGGCTGCCGGGAGTCCGGGGTGGCGCACCACCACAGCCGCGAGGTGCGCCGCAGCTCGGCGAACTCCTCGAACGGCATCCGCTCCTCGTACAGGTCGGGGTCGGTGAAGTCCCGGGCGGCCGGGATCGCGGGCTTGGTCGGGACAGACATGCGGGCGCCTCCCAGCCGAGGATTCTGACGGGTTGTCAGATACCGGTCGAAGGGCACGGTAGTAACGTGTTCTAGTTTCCGCAATACCCATCGGACCTGCATCTGTTACCACGGTCCGGCCGCACCGTCCGCGACGTATTTAAGCCAACGAAGTCGTTGGCAAATCCCTCACAAGGCCTAACGGTACTCATTCGGCTGTCCGGTCCCTGAGGGGTTGGTCACACTCGGCTTGCGAGTCCGTTTTGTCCGCTTGATGATCGTTAACATGACCGCTGGCATCGAAGCCTGTCCGCACGTCGTGACTGCTGCGCACGGTATCGGTAGCCGTCTCGTCAGCAACTTCACCTGAGAGGCTGGGCATGGCAAGCGGAGCCCAGGGTGCTAAAGGCACCCTCTACCGCGGCCGGGAAGGCATGTGGAGCTGGGTCGCGCAACGCGTCACCGGTGTCCTGCTGTTCTTCTTCCTGTTCGCACACGTGCTCGACACGGCGCTGGTCCGCGTCAGTCCGCACACGTACAACCAGGTCATCGGCACGTACAAGAACCCGGTGGTGAACCTCCTCGAGGTGGGCCTGGTCGGCGCCGTCATGTTCCACGCTTTCAACGGTCTGCGGATCATCGCGGTCGACTTCTGGAGCAAGGGCCCGAAGTACCAGCGCCAGCTGCTCTGGGTGGTCGTCGGTCTGTGGGCGGTGCTGATGCTCGGCTTCCTGGAGCCGATGATGCAGCACACCTTCCACGAGTGGTTCGGGTGGTGATCGGCTGATGAGCACGCACGTCTCCTTGGAACCGCCGCGGACCGGCAATCCCGGCCGCTCCCAGCGCTACCGCAGCCGCAAGGGCCCGGGCAAGGTCACCCGGGGCAACTTCGAGCTCTACTCCTGGCTGTTCATGCGGGCCTCCGGGGTCCTGCTGGTCTTCCTGGTCCTGGGCCACCTGTTCATCATGATGGTCACCGACGGCGGCGTGGAGAAGATCGGCTTCGCCTTCGTCGCCGGCCGCTGGGCCTCGCCGTGGTGGCAGTTCTGGGACCTGATGCAGCTGTGGCTGGCGATGATCCACGGCACCAACGGCATGCGCACGGTCATCAACGACTACGCCGACAAGGACCGCACCCGGGCCATTCTCAAGGGCCTGCTGTACACGGCCGCCGTGCTGACGGTCGCGCTCGGCACGCTGGTCATCTTCACGTTCGACCCGAGTATCAAGGGCTAGGCGAGCGCATGGCACCCCAGATCCACACTTACGACACCGTCATCGTCGGCGCCGGCGGCGCGGGCATGCGCGCGGCGCTGGAGTCGTCCAAGCGCAGCCGCACGGCGGTGCTGACGAAGCTGTACCCGACGCGCTCGCACACCGGCGCGGCGCAGGGCGGCATGTGCGCCGCGCTGGCCAACGTCGAGGACGACAACTGGGAATGGCACACCTATGACACCGTGAAGGGCGGCGACTACCTGGTCGACCAGGACGCCGCCGAGATCATGTGCAAGGAGGCCATCGACGCGGTCCTGGACCTGGAGAAGATGGGCCTGCCCTTCTCCCGGACCCCCGAGGGCAAGATCGACCAGCGGCGCTTCGGCGGCCACACCAAGGAGCACGGCAAGGCGCCGGTGCACCGGTCCTGCTTCGCCGCCGACCGCACCGGGCACATGATCCTGCAGACGCTCTACCAGAACTGCGTCAAGCAGGAAGTCGAGTTCTACAACGAGTTCTACGTCCTGGACCTGCTGCTGCACGAAGAGGCGGACGGCACCAAGTACGCCGCCGGCGTGGTGGCGCTGGAGCTGGCCACCGGCGAGATCCACATCTTCCGCGGCAAGGCCGTGATCCTGGCCACCGGCGGCTTCGGCAAGGTCTTCAAGACCACCTCGAACGCCCACACCCTGACCGGCGACGGCATGGGCATCGTGTGGCGCCGCGGGCTGCCGCTGGAGGACATGGAGTTCTACCAGTTCCACCCGACGGGCCTTGCGGGCCTGGGCATCCTGCTCACCGAGGGCGCCCGCGGCGAGGGCGGCATCCTGCGCAACGCCGACGGCGAGCGGTTCATGGAGCGCTACGCCCCGACCATCAAGGACCTGGCACCGCGGGACATCGTCGCGCGCTCCATGGTCCTGGAGGTCCGCGACGGCCGCGGCGCCGGTCCCAACAAGGACTACGTCTACCTGGACCTGACCCACCTGCCGGCCGCGCAGATCGAGGAGAAGCTGCCGGACATCACCGAGTTCGCCCGCACCTACCTCGGCGTGGAGCCGACCACGGAACTGGTCCCGGTATACCCGACCGCGCACTACGCGATGGGCGGCGTGCCGACCAACGTTTCCGGCGAGGTGCTGGCCGACAACGACACGGTCGTCAAGGGCATGTACGCGGCCGGCGAGGTGGCCTGCGTGTCGGTCCACGGCTCCAACCGGCTGGGCACCAACTCGCTGCTGGACATCAACGTCTTCGGCCGCCGCGCGGGCATCAACGCCGCCGAATACACCGTCGACGCCGAACTCAAGCCGCTGCCGGCCGAGCCGGAGCAGGCCGTGGTGTCGATGGTCGAGGGGTTGCGCACCTCCACCGGCCACGAGCCGGTGGCGCAGATCCGGTCGGAGTTGCAGGCCACGATGGACTCCAACGCCGGCGTGTACCGCAACGACGAGACGCTGGCCCAGGCCGAGAAGGACGTCAAGGAACTGCAACGCCGCTACCGCGACGTCGCGGTCCAGGACAAGGGCCGGCGCTTCAACACCGACCTGCTGGAGGCCGTGGAGCTGGGCTTCCTGCTGGACCTGGCCGAGATCCTGGTCCTCGGCGCCCGCAACCGCACCGAGTCCCGCGGCGCCCAGGCCCGCGAGGACTACCCGACGCGGGACGACGTGAACTGGCAGAAGCACACGATGGCCTACCGGGAGAAGGACGGCGAGGGCGGTTACAAAATCCGCCTGGACTACAAGCCCGTCATCGTGACCCGCTACCAGCCGACGGAGCGTAAGTACTGATGAGCACCGCCACTGTGCAAGAGCACGTTGAGACGTCGGCCTCCGGCAAGGCCGGCATCGAGATGATGACCATCACGGTCCGCATCCGCCGCTACAACCCCGAGGTCGACGCCGCCCCGCACTGGGTGGACTACCAGGTCACCGCCGACCCGACGGCCCGCATCCTGGACTCCCTGCACAAGATCAAGTGGGAACAGGACGGCTCACTGACCTTCCGCCGCTCCTGCGCGCACGGAGTCTGCGGCTCGGACGCGATGCGGATCAACGGCAAGAACCGACTGGCGTGCAAGGCCCTGGTGAAGGACCTGAACCCGACCAAGCCGATCACCGTCGAGCCGATCCAGGGCCTGCCGGTCCTGAAGGACCTCGTGGTCGACATGGAGCCCTTCTTCCAGGCCTACCGCGACGTCAAGCCCTTCCTGATCGCCCACGGCAACGAGCCCACCCGCGAGCGCATCCAGTCGCAGAAGGACCGCGACCGCTTCGACGACACCACCAAGTGCATCCTGTGCGCGGCCTGCACCACCTCCTGCCCGGTGTTCTGGGCCGACGGCCAGTACTTCGGCCCGGCGGCGATCGTCAACGCGCACCGCTTCATCTTCGACTCGCGCGACGACGGCGCCAACGAGCGACTGGAGATCCTGAACGACCGCGAAGGCGTCTGGCGCTGCCGCACCACGTTCAACTGCACGGAGGCCTGCCCGCGCGGCATCCAGATCACGCAGGCGATCGCCGAGGTGAAGCGGGCTCTGATCACCCGACGGGTGATCTGACCCGATTTTCCCCGAAGACCCGCTGGGAGTGATTCCGGCGGGTCTTCCGCTTTTGTGGGCACTGTGCGGGGCACGCTGGGCAGTGCCCTACGTTGGCCGAACCGCGGCTGACGGGATCTCCGCGGAGGAATCTAGGATGCGTCGACTCGCTGCTGTTGGTGACAGTGCCCGTGCCCGTGCCCGTGCCCGTGCCCGTGCCCGTGCCAGTGCCGCCGTGGCTGCCAGTGTTACTGCCAGTGCCAGTGCCAGTGCTCGTGTTGCTGCCCGTGTTGCTGCTGCCAGCGCCAGTGCTCGTGTTGCTGCCCGTGTTGCTGCTGCCAGCGCCAGTGCTCGTGTTGCTGCCCGTGTTGCTGCTGCCAGCGCCAGTGCTCGTGTTGCTGCCCGTGTTGCTGCTGCCAGTGCCAGTGCTC
>NZ_JAAFZA010000233.1 GCF_015356865.1 Catenulispora pinisilvae | reverse complement strand
GCGGCCAGCGCAGCCGGTAGGCCAGCAGCGCGGCGCAGGCGTAGGCGCCGTAGCTGATGCCGACGTCGATGGTGCGCGCGTAGACCCGGTCCTGCTCCGGGGTGAGGACCACGGTCTCCTCGATCCACAGCGCGATCAACAGCGTGGCCCCGATGTGGCCGGCCAGGAAGGCCAGCACCGTGCGCCAGGTGCCGATCCAGCGCTCCAGCGGGGCGAGGTAGATGAACGCGGTCAGCGCTATGAACACCAGCTCGTTGACGTCCGTCCACATCGCCGAGCCGAACAGCACCGTCAGCGGCTCCTTCTTGAGGTTGGCCAGCGTGGTGGAGTGGGTCAGCAGGACCGCGTTGCGCAGCCGCGGGGACAACCCGAGCAGCATCCAGACGTGCACCACGACCACCAGCGACAGCACGGTGGTGAACGGCGCCATCTTGGCCCAGGCCTTGAGCCAGTTCCAGACCGCCCGCACGTGCTCGCTGGCCCAGCCGTTGGTGCGCAGGAGGTACACGACCAACAGCACCGCCGGAATGGCGGCGAGTTCTACCCAGCCGGTCCTCATCGCATCTCCCTAACAGTGCCCGCGCTAGCTGTATGCCCTGAGCAGCACTGTGCAGTCCCTCGCTGAGAAGGCGATGAAAAGCTCTGGAACGGGGTGAGACCGGCACCCGGACCTCTGAGGATCCAAGCACATCAAGGCCCGGACCCCTGAGGGTCCGGGCCGGTGGTTAGGCCGGCCGGGCCTTCGACCCGGCCGGTCGAACCCGCGAGCGGTCGAACCTGCGAGCGAGCCTCAGAACACGCGGCTCGGCTTGTACCGGCGGTACATGAACGCGCCGCCGCCCATCAGCGCCGCGCCGATCGGGGCCAGCAGCAGCGCGTCCGAACCGGTGTGCGCCAGCATGCCGGCCGGCGCGACCTCCGGCAGGGCGCTGCCGGTCTCCGGGGTGCCGGCCAGCGGCGGGAGGACGCCGCTGACCGGCGGCGGCGGGGAGGTCGGAGGCGGCGTGACCGGGGTGTTGTTGGCGCACGCGTCGCCCTTGGCGCCGTTGCCGACGCCGACCACGTTGACGCTGTCGCCGCAGAGGTTGACCGGAACCGAGATCGGCAGCTGGATGGTGTTGCCGGACAGCACGCCGGGCGAACCCTGCGAGCCGCCGACCGCGGTCGCGCCACCGGTGCCGCCGGTGCTCGCGCCGCCGGCGTTGTGGCAGTGGTCGCCCTTGGCGTCGTTGCCGACCCCGACCACGTTGACCGTGTCACCGCACAGGTTGACCGGGATGTTCACCGGGGCCTGGATGGTGTTGCCGGACAGGACCCCGGGCGAACCCTGCGAGCCGCCGACCGCGGTCGCCCCGCCGGTGCCGCCGGTGCTCGCGCCGCCGCCGTTGTGGCAGTGGTCGCCGGTGGCGCCGTTGCCGACCCCGACCACGTTGACGCTGTCGCCGCAGGCGTTGACCGGGATGCTGATCGGGGCCTGGATGGTGTTGCCGGACAGCACGCCGGGCGAACCCTGCGAGCCGCCGACCGCGGTCGCCCCGCCGGTGCCGCCCTGGTCGGCGCCGGCGGCGGTGGCGCCGCCGGAGTTCGAACAGTGGTCGCCGGCCGCGGGGTTGAGCAGGCCCACCACGTTCGCGGTGATGCCGCAGACGTTGATCGGGATGTTGATCGGGACCTGGATGGTGTTGCCCGAGAGGACCCCCGGCGAGCCGGAGGTGGTGGCGCCGTCGCCGGACCCGGCGCTCGTCGCGTCCGCGTGCGCGATCCCGGCGCCGCCGGCGGCGAGGAGCCCGCCGGTGGTGAGCCCGAAAACGATCCGCCGTTTCACTTGCGATTGCATGAAAGCCCCTGCCTTGTTCCGTCTGTCGTTACTTCAGACGAGCCGATAGACCTAATCAGCTAACGAGGCAGACTCCGGGAGGTTTTTCCGACTAAACCCTGAAACCTTCTTACGAGTGAAACCGGACCCTCCCGGGGCAACCCCCGCGCCAGGCCGGTCGTCCAGGCGCGGGATGTCCTGCCGAGCACATCAGGACCCGCAAAAAAGGCGCGGCCCCGAGAACCCGCCAGGGATTCTCGGGGCCGCCCCGGACGCGACCGCGCGGGCCGATCAGGCGTTGACGCAGGTGTTGCCGAACGCCTGGTCCAGGATGCCGATGACGCTCACGGAAATGCCGCAGGCGTTCACCGGGATGTGCACCGGGACCTGGATGTTGTTGCCCGACACGACACCGGGCGAGTCCTGGGCCGAGCCGTGCGCGGTGGCCTCGGCACTGGCCATCCCGGCCCCGGCCATCACCAGACCACCGGTGGCGGCAACGAGCGCGGCGATCTTCTTGGTCTTCAGCACTGGTACTTCCTCCTGTGTAGCGGCGGCACCGATCACGTGCCGCTCGTCCGGAGAAACGACCACCGCTGAGTGAGCGAAACGCCCACCGACCGGCGATCAGCCGATCTGGTGAAGGTATGACTTCCGACTTGTCGAATGTCCTGGCTAGTAGAACACCGACACAGCGGCGACACCCAGTTGCCGGGCCGCCGCCTCACGGAAGACCCGCACCACCCCGTCCACGACCTCCCACGCCCCGGCCACCGAACCGTTGGCCGCGTGGTCGAGCCAGAGGCCGACCCGCTCGATCAGTTCCTCGCGGCGGGTCTCGGCGAGGATCCGTTCGACCTCCGGCAGCGCGGCGGCGGTTTCGTCCGCGGTGAGCAGGAAGGTACCGAGACCGCCGGGCATCCGGACCGTGTCCGCCACCCCCAACGCCTGGTAGAAGGCCGCCGCCGGGGAGCCTTTGCGCGCGCTCGGGCAGCAGCGACCGGATTCCCCGGCTGCTTCGGCCGCGGCCAGGACCTCGGGTACCAGGTCGGCGGGCTCGGACTCCCAGAACAGGTCGGCGAAGTCGGATCCGGCTTCGGTCAGGTGCCACCGATCATGCTCGTCCCGTTCCAGGAAGGCGTCGTCGCCGAGACCTGCCCACCAGGCCATGGCCTGGCCGTCGGCGCGGGCCGTCGCCGCGAGCTCATCGGCGTAGCGCTCCCGCCAGGTGCGTACCGGCCCGTCGGCGACCGCCGTCACGGCCCACAGCCCGAAAACGCTCACAGCCCGAAGACGCTCACAGCCCGAGCACCGCCGGGTCGCTCGCCACCGCCGCCAGCCGCTCGGCCGGGTTCGGCACCAGCTTGCGCGCCACCAGGTCCAGGATGCCGCCGACGAGCACGATGTCCGCGCACACCGTGCCGTCCTTCTTCACAATCCGCTGGTTGAACTGGAAGATCTTGCCCTCGGCCCAGTCGAACTCGCAGCTGACGTCCACCTCGTCGCCGCCGCGCAGCTCGCGCAGGTACTTGATGTTCGCCTCCAGCACCACCGGGCCGATACCGCCGGCGATCAGATCGTTCTGCCCGATGCCCGCGGCGCGCAGCATTTCCCAGCGCGCGTGCTCGGTGTACTGGAGGTAGACGGCCTGGTTGAGGTGGCCCTGGGTGTCGAGTTCGTAGCCGCGGACGGTGACCGGGACCGAGAAGACCATGGTCGTCTCCTTGCTGTGCTGTGGCGCGCGTGTGGGGAGCATGCGAACTACAGCTCGTCGTGCGAAATGCAGCTCGGGGGCGACCGTAGCGGCCGCCCCCGACATATTACCTACGAGTAGCTATCGCGATCAGCGACACCCCGTCAGCACGTCCCGGGTCACGTACCCGTGGTCGGCGGCGATGTAGTGCCCGTAGCACCCGTCGCGGCCCAGCCCCAGATACAGCTCCGAGTCCGAGCCGTCGGCTGCGACCACGGTCCCGTTGACCCGTTGCAGACTCCCCTTCGCCTGGACCGAGTCGTCCACGCTGGACACCGGCTTCCAGGCGTCGCCGTGGTCGGCCTCGGCGCTGGTCAGCTGACGCGCCACGCTGACCTGGCCGTCGGCGGTGTACGAGTCCGAGTTCGCGCCGGGGACGTAGGTGCCGGTCATGTCGATCGGGTAGGACCAGGTGTCGTCGCGGACCTGCCGGTGTCCCGGGCCCGGACCGTCGCTGGTCGTGGTCTGGGTCCAGCCGGAGTCCCGCTGCTTCACGGTCTGCACCGTGCCGGCGCTGGCCAGGTGGTCGGAGTTCGAGTAGGCGCTGTGCCGCACCACGCTCGTGGTGATCCGGCCGTGCGAGGTGTCGACGTAGCCGGAGACGGTCCAGTCCCGGTTCACCGCGGCGGTGATCAGGTCGCTGCCGTCGGACTGCGCCGCCACGGTGTAGTCCACGGCGGGCGAGGGCGTGACGGTGTCCTCGGTGACCGCGCCGGAGGTCTGCGCGGAACCTGCGTCGACGTTCACGAACAGGCTGCCGTCCATCAGCCAGGTGTCGCTGATGTCCGCGGGCGGGACCAGCGTCACGGTGTGCGGCTTGCCGTCGGCCAGGACCCCGGCGAAGGGGGTCAGGTCCAGATCGTAGGGCTGGGTGCGGAAGGAGTCGATGCTCGGGATCGGCCGCCACATCAGAGGGCTGATGCCGCCGGTGTAGATGACGGGGAACGGCTGGGCGGTCCCGGCCGGTCTGCCGTCGACCAGCACCTGCACCTCGCGATACGTCCCGCCGGCGCAGAGTCCTTCGCTGGAGTGGGTCGCGGCGTAGGAGTCGGGGACGTTCGAGTACCAGAACTCCTCACAGCCGCCGCCGCGCGCATAGAGCTGCAAGTCCGCGCTCTCGGTATTGCGGGGCAGGGTCACGGTCGTGCTCGCGGTCTGGCCCTTGGTCAGGCCGAACCAGCCGGCCGCCGACGTGCTCTGCGAGATCGGCACGACGACATCACTGTGCGCGGCCTCGGGATTGTGCTTGTCGGCCTGGTAGTAGGTGACCGTCATGGTCATGTGGTACGTGCCGGTATACGTGCTGTCGACCACGTTGCCCAGATCCACCACCAACGGCTGCGGCGTCCGCAGGAGCGGGATGAACGCCGAGATGTCCTGGTCCACGTGCCAGCTGATACCCGCCGGATCCGGCTCGGGAGTACTGGTCCGGAACACCTCCGAACCACCGATCCAGACACCGGCCAGCCGGTCGTACTGCCGGCCCGCAATGCTGCCGGACCAGTCCAGGACCACCTTCGACCAGGGCCCGGGGCAGGCCGCGGGCGGCGCCAGGGTGCCGGTATAGGGCTGGCCGTAGCTGTTGGCGAAGTCGTGTTGCATGGCCGTGACCGTGCAGCTCGGGGTGTCCGGCCGCGCGATCGGCGGCAACGCCGTCACCGGGTTCTGATAGTTGATCTCCACGGTCGGCGCCACAGGCGCGGCGGCCGCGGCGCTCCCCGCGAGCGTGCCAGTGACGAACATGGCCGCGGCAGCGGCCAGAGCCAGGGGTCTCCACATGGCTGACACCCTGGCGCGGGCCTGGGCTCCACACAAGGGCTGGATCCTTTATTTGATCTCTTCTTTCCACACCCGAAAACCGCTCACCCCGAAAACCCCCATCCCACATCACCACCCCACGTACAAGCCCGCCCAGCCTCCAACGGAACCCGCACCGGTCCCCTGCCCAACCCCAACCGCACATCCACAACCTGATCCCGCTCCGAAGTCACCGACACCTCAGTCACCTCCCCATCGGCCCAGGCGACATCGACCCGCATCCCGCCCCGGGCCCGCAGCCCCGTCACCGAACCGCGCGCCGCCCAGGCCGCGGGCAGTGCGGGCAGGATGCGGAGCTCGCCGTGCTGGCTCTGCACCAGCATCTCGGCGATGCCGGCGGCGGCGCCGAAGTTGCCGTCGATCTGGAACGGCGGGTGGGTGTCGAACAGGTTCGGCAGGGTGCTGCCCTTCAGCTGCTCGGCCAGCAGGCGGTGGGCGTGGTCGCCGTCGTGCAGCCGGGCCCAGAAGTTGACCTTCCAGGCCTTCGACCAGCCGGTGCCGCCGTCGCCGCGGGCCCGCAGGATGGCGCGCGCCGCCGAGGCCAGGTCCTCATCCCGGAGGGCGTCGATGTCGGCGCCGGGGTGCAGCGCGAACATCTGCGAGACGTGGCGGTGCTGGTTCTCGGGGTCGTCGAGGTCTTCCTTCCACTCCTGGAGCTGTCCCCAGGAGCCGACCCGCAGTCCGGTGTCGAGTTCCGCATAGGCCGCGGCGAGCCGTTCCCGGAAGTCCGCGTCGGGCTCGACGATGCGCGCGGCAACGGACGTCGTCTCGAACAGTCCGCGCACGATCTGCTGCGCCATCGCCGTCCCGGCCGTGTATTCGCCCTGCTCCGGCGAGAAGCTGGGGTTCACGACCAGCGTCCCGTCACGCGGATCCCGCTGGAGGTTCGCCAGCCAGAACTGCGCGGCCTCCTTCATCACCGGATACGCGCGCTCCCGCAGGAACCCCTCGTCCAGGCTGAACGCGTAGTGCTCCCACAAGTGCTGACACAACCACGCGGCTGCCTCGGGGAACCAGAACGCGTCCGGCCAGTCGTGCACGCCGGTGAAACCGAAGGGCGTCGTCTCGTTGTGCACGACCCAGCCCTCGGTGCCGAACATGGCGCGCGCCGAGGTCCGGCCCGGCGCGCGCAAGGCCTCGATGTAGTCGAACAGCGGCTCGGCGCACTCCCCCAACGCGCACGGTTCGGCGAGCCAGTAGTTCATCTGCAGGTTGATGTTGACGTGGTAGTCGGCGGACCACGGCGGCGCCGCCGAGACGTTCCACACGCCTTGCAGGTTCGCGGGCAGGCTGCCCGGCCGCGACGAAGCGATGAGCAGGTAGCGGCCGTGGTCGAAGAACAGCTGCTCCAGCGCGCGGTCGGCGCCCGGAGTGGAGTCGTCGGTGCCGTACGCGGTCAGGAGGCGGTCGGTGGGGACGTCCGGCGGCGCCTGCCCGCCGAGGTCGAGCACGACGCGGTCGAACAGCGCGCTGTGGTCGGCGATGTGAGCGGCGCGGAGGTCTTCGTAGGTGGTGGCCGCGGCGCGGGAAACGGCGTCGGCGACCGGGCCCGCGGGGTCGATTCCGTTGCGGTAGGCGGGATACGTGTCGGCGTAGTCGGTCGCGGCGGCCAGCAGGATGACCACGCGATCGGCGCCCTCGATCGTGAGGCTGCCGTCGGCGCCCGTAGTCAGGCTGCCGCCTTCCGGCACCGCCTTGATACGCGCCGCGTGCCGGAGCCCGTTGTCGTCGAGAGCGCCCTCGATGACGATCGCGCCGTCGTCGGTGGTGATGCGGGTCCCCTCGACGCCCGGCTCGTACCGCAGAACGCAATCAACCCCGCCGGGCCGGTCGGTAGTGAGCAGACCCGCCAGAACCCCGGCCGGATGGCTGACGAAGTACTCTCGGCTGTGGCGCACACCGCGCGCCTCGAACGCGACACCGGCGAGAGCGTCAGAGATTTCGAGCGTGCGACGATAGTCCTGGGGAGCGTCCGCATCAGCCACATCGTCGGACCCTGAGAAACCAAGCCCTGAGAACTCGATGATCAGGTCCCCATAGTTCTGGAAGGCGCCGAACCCGGTCTTCGGCTGCCCCAGCAGTTCGGTGACCGTCGGCTTGGGCAGGAAGCCCTCGCCCTCGATCCGCCGCCGCACCTCCTCCAGTGCCCCGGGCCGGGCCTCGCGCCAGTCTCCGTGGTCGTAGCCGGGGTGCCCCGGTCCCCCGGTCCACAACGTCTTCTCGGTGAACTGGATCCGCTCGGCGGCCACCCCGCCGAACACCATCGCCCCGATCCGGCCGTTCCCGATCGGCAGCGCCTCGCGTTCCCAGTCGCGGGCCGGGGCGTCGTACCACAGCAGGTGTTCCATGGCCCGGGATCTTGCCCCCGGGACGGGGTCGCTCGCCATGCAGTTTCCTCAGGCGTATACCGGAGTTTCCAGGGCCGGCCCCTCGGGCTCGGGTTGGCGCAGGTAGCGGCGGCCGGCCAGCTGCACCAGCACGGCCGCGCCGATCCCGGCGACGGCGGTCGCGGCCGCGGGGGCCAGGCCGGCGTGGGAGATCACGAAGCCGCTGATCGCCGAGCCGGTGGCGGCGCCGACGTTGAACAGCGTGATCAGCCAGGCGAAGGCCTCGGTGGCGGTGCCGGCCGGGGCCAGCTCGCCGGTGAGCATGAACAGCACGGTCAGCGAGGGGGCGAAGCAGACTCCGGAGACCACCATGATCGCGACCATCAGCGGCGGGGCCGGGACCAGGAGCAGCAGGGCGTAGGCGGCGCCGAGGCCGATCCGCAGGATCAGCAGGTGGCCGGTCGGCGAGCCGCGCCATTTGCGCGCGCCGTAGACCAGCGCGCCGATCAGGGAGCCGAAGGCGTTGATCGCCATCAGCGTGCCGGCGCCGCCGGGGAAGTGGTGGTGCTCGGCGTAGTCGACCAGGACGACGTTCAGCGTGCCGATCGCGATGCCCAGCCCGATCAGCGAGGTCAGCAGCACGACCAGTCCGGGACTGCGCAGCGGCCCGAGCCAGTGCGTCTCGCGCGGCTCCGGACGCCAGCCGCGCACCGGTCTGGTGGTCGCGACCACCAGCACCCCGACCGCGCCGAGCGCCGCACCGAGCCACAGCGCCGCGACCGGCGAGGCCCACGCCACGCAGCCGGCCACCACCAGCGGCCCGGACACGAAGATCAGCTCCTGCGCGGCCGAGTCCAGCGAGTACGCCGAGGCCAGGCCCTCGGCCGGCACCAGCGAGGGCCACAGGATGCGGATGCACGGCTCCAACGGCGGCGCGGCCGCCCCGGCCAGCACCACGCCGAGCAGCACGGTCGGCCGGTCCCCCGGCGCCAGCGCGAGGATCGCGAAACCGATGCCGGAGACCGCGGCGGCCGGAACCAGCACCCTGACTTGCCCGACCCGGTCCACGAGCCGGCCCAGGACCGGGCCGCCGATCGCGGTGGACACCGCGAGCGTGCCGGCGGCCAGGCCGACGAAGCCGTAGTCCAGGCCGGAGCGGCGCAGGGCCAGCGGGATCATGAGGATGGACATGCCGCCGGGCAGGCGTCCGACCAGGGAGCCGGTGAGCAGCCGGGCGATGAAGGGTAGGCGTAGGAGAGCGAGGTAGCCCAAGGGAGGTCCTTGTGTCGAAACGGCCGAACGAAATCTCTAGCCGCGTTCGGGGCAGGGGTTGCCTACGCCAGGCATGCTCTCACATCGGCAGTAGGGGTCAATAGTCGGTTACGACTGTGACCCCCACTATCGCTCGTGATGGTTTCCCGGCTTGCGCTCTACACAGTTCTGCACAGTGCGGAGTACGTGATGTAGGTTTCCGGGCCATGCAGACCCCGGAGATCATCGAGGCCGCCCTGGCGCGGCTCACCGCCGAGTACATATTCCCCGACAAGGCGGCCCTGGCCGCCGGCGCCGTCACCGCGGCGCTGGCGGCGGGCGACTTCGACGCTCTGGACGGCCCGGCCCTGTGCGCGGGGGTCACCGAGATCTTCTTCGAGTACTGCGCCGACAAGCACCTGCGCCTGGCGTGGAGCGATGAGCCTCGGGACCTCGAAGAGCAGGGGGACGACGAGGCCATCTTCGCCGCGATGACGCGGGCCGCGAACTACGGTGTCCGGCGCGTCGAGCGGCTTGAGGGGAACGTCGGCTATCTGGATCTGACCTTGGTGGCCGACGCGTCGGCCGGTGCCCGGGTGATCGCCGCGGCCATGGAACTGATCGCGAACACCGAGGCGCTGATCATCGACCTGCGCGCGAACCGCGGCGGCGCGCCGAACGGCGTCCAGCTGTGGTGCAGCTACCTGTTCCCGGACGACGAGACCCATCTCAACGACTTCTACTCGCGGGTCGAGGACGCCACCCGCCAGTACTGGACCCTGGCCCACGTCGACGGTTCCCGCTACCTCGACCGCCCGGTCTACGTCCTCATCAGCGGGAAGACGTTCTCCGCCGGCGAGGAGTTCGCCTACAACCTGAAGACCCAGAAGCGGGCGACGCTGGTCGGCGAGACCACCCGCGGCGGCGCCCACGACAACGAGTTCTACCCGCTGACCGCGCACGTCACGGTCTCGATCCCCAACGCCCGCGCGATCAACCCGGTCACCGGGACCAACTGGGAGGGCGTGGGCGTGGAGCCGGACGTGGCGGTGAGTGCGGACGAGGCGTTCGATGTCGCGTACCGGGACGCCCGGGGCCGGATCGCCGGGGACTGAGTGGGCCTATTGTCAGTTCCCGGCCCGGGTCCACAGCGTGATGTCGCTACTGGTCGCGACGACCAGGCTGCGGCCGGAGGCCGAGAACCCGGCGGCCCGCAGTTCGGAATAGTCGGAGTGGAAGATGTGCCACCACGTCTCCCCCGCCGACCCCCGCCACGGGCCGCCGCCGGTGGAGAGCAGCACCCGGTCGTTCGGCCACTCCGGACTGACCACGTCGAGGACCCAGCGGTCGGCGACGGTGTGCAGGCCGCCGCCGAACAGCCCGGCGATCGGCACCCGGACGCCGGCCCGGGCCAGCGGCCCCGGTCCCGGGCACGCGAGGTCGGGGCCGTCCGGCAGCTCCAGGTCCGGATCCCGGTCGCGGGCGATCTTCGTGCCGGTCGCGGTGTCGAACAGGCCGTAGCCGTCGTGGGAGACGACCATGAGCAGGTCTTCGCCGGAGTCCGGATCGGGCGCGAACCCGACGCCGAGCAACCCGCCGACGGCGATCGTGCCCGCGGCGGCCGGGCGCCAGGGCTCGGGCGCGGGCATCACCGGCGCGGCCAGGAACCGGTCGCACAGCTGCCGCTGATAGTCGGAGAGCATCAGGCCTCGCCTTTCCGTCGCCTTTCTGACAGAAAGGAGCCATGCCGGAGCTGAGCGCGGATCAGGTTACCGCCTATCTCGACCGAATAGGCGTGCGCGACGCCTTGAAGGACGTCTTGAAAGACGCCTCGAAGGACGCCTTGAAGCCGGACGTCGACTTGAAGCCGGACGTCGACACGCTGCGGCTGCTGCACCGCGCGCACGTGCTGACCGTCCCCTTCGAGAACCTGAGCGTCCACCTGCCCGGCGAGGAGATCTCGCTGGAGCTGCCCGCGCTGGTCGACAAGATCGTGACCCGGCGGCGCGGCGGGTTCTGCTACGAGCTCAACGGCCTGTTCGCGGCGTTGCTGGAGGCGATCGGCTTCGGCGTGGACCGGATGGCCGCACGCACCTACTCCGCGGAGCGCGGCGCCTTCACCAACAGCCCACTGGACCACCTCGCGCTGCGGGTCACCGACGCGGCGGGCGGGGTGTGGCTGGCCGACGTCGGGTTCGGCAGGCACAGCGAGCTGCCGTTGCGCTACACCGAGCGCGGTGCGCAGCACGATCCGTTCGGGACGTTCCAGCTCGTCGAGACCGCCGACGGCCTGCTCGACGTGCAGCTCAACGACTCGCCGCAGTACCGGGTCGACCCGCGGGCGATGGCGCTGGCGGACTTCGAGATGGGGCGGTGGTGGCAGGTGACGTCGCCGGCATCGATCTTCCGCCGGAACCTGATGTGCTCGCTGCCGACACCGGACGGCCGAGTGACGCTGAACGGCCGGCGGCTGATCACGGCCGACGCCGATGGCCGGCACGAGAAGGTGCTCAAGGGGGACGCGGCGGTGTTGGCTGCTTATCGGGAGCTGTTCGGGATCGAGTTGGCGACGGTTCCGACGATCGCCTGAACCGCGGTCAGGAGCTTTCGGGGCCCGGGGCTTACGGAGTTCGGAGCTTACGGAGTTCGGAGCTTCCGGGGTTCGGAGCTTCCGGGGTTCGGAGCTTCCGGGGTTCGGAGCTTCCGGGGTTCGGAGCTTCCGCGTATCGGTCTCGTCGGTTTTCGGTGTGGCACCTCACCGGAAATCCCGAGCCTTCCGCGTCACCCCCACCCGCAGCGCCTCGATCCGCCCGGCCACCACGTTCACCGCCCCGTCGGTCCGTTCCAGCGTCCCGTGGATCAGCAGCGCTCCGTGCTCCAGCGCCACCCGCCGCTGCGCCTCCCAGACCGGGGCCGGGCAGATGACGTTGATCAGCCCGGTCTCGTCCTCCAGGCCGAGGAAGCAGGTCCCGTGCGCGGTCGGCGGCCGCTGCCGGTGCGTGACCAGCCCCGCGATCCGGACCAGGCTGCGGTTGCGGGCGGTCCGCAGGTCGGCGGCGGGGACCACGCCGCGCAGCGCGAGGCGGGCCCGCAGGTGGCCGATCGGATGGTCCTCCGGCGAGGTGCCGGTGGCCCACAGGTCGGCCAGCGTGACCTCCACCGGGGTGAGCGGGTCCAGTTCCGGGACCGTCGTGCCCGGGGCGGTGCCCGGCAGGTGCCCGGCGGTGGTGCCGGCCAGCGCCCCGGCCGTCCACAGCGCCTCCCGGCGGTCCAGCCCGAAGCACCCGAAGGCCCCGGCGGTGGCCAGCGCCTCCAGCGTCGAGCGGGACAGCCCGGTGCGCACGATGAAGTCCTCGATGTCCGCGAACGGCCCGCCGGCCCGCCGTTCGGCGACCACCTTCTGCGCCACCTCGTCCCCCAGATCGCGCACGCTGCTCAGGCCCTGCCGGATGGCCGGCTGGTCGAGCGGCGAGGCGTGCCGGTGCCGCGGCCGGTAGGGCTTGTCAGGGCTCTGTAACACGGCCTTCGCCCCGGAGGCGTTCACATCGACCCGTTTCACCTGGACCCCGTGCCGCCGCACGTCCGTGACCAGCGATCCGGGGCTGTAGAAGCCCATCGGCTGGTTGTTCAGCAGCGCGGCGGTGAACGCGGCCGGGTAGTAGCGCTTCAGGTAGCAGCTGCACCACACGATGTAGGCCATCGACACCGAGTGCGACTCGGGGAATCCGTACCCTGAGAAGGCGTGCAGTTTGGTGTAGATGTCCTCGGCCACCTCCGGCGTGATCCCGTGCTCGGCCATCCCGGCCATCAGCCGCTCCTTCAGCTCGGCCATCCGCTCCGGCGAACGCTTGGAGCCCATGGCCTGGCGCAGCCGGTCGGCCTCGCTGGCGCTGAACCCGGCCGCCGCGATCGCCATCTGCATCGCCTGCTCCTGGAACAGCACGACGCCCATCGTGCGCCGCAACACCGGTTCCAGCGTGGGGTGCGGGTAGGTGACCTCCTCGTCGCCGTTGCGGCGCCGCAGATACGGGTGCACCGCGCCGCCCTGGATCGGGCCGGGGCGGATCAGCGCCACCTCGACCACCAGGTCGTAGAAGGTCCGGGGCTTGAGCCGGGGCAGCGTCGACATCTGGGCCCGGGACTCGATCTGGAACACCCCGACCGTGTCGGCGTCCTGGATCATCGCGTAGACGGCCTCGGCCTCGGGGTCCCCGTCCTGCGGCAGATCGTGCAGGCCCAGGCGGGTGTCGTGGTGCTCGGCGATCAGGTCCAGCGCGTCGTGGATCGCGCCGAGCATGCCCAGGCCCAGCAGGTCGAACTTGACCAGCCCGGCGGCGGCGCAGTCGTCCTTGTCCCACTGCAGGACGGTGCGGCCCTCCCGGCGGGCCCACTCGATCGGGACCACCTGGGCCAGCGGCCGGTCCACGATCACCATGCCGCCGTTGTGGATGCCCAGGTGCCGGGGGCGGCGCTGCAACTGCCCGGCCAGTTCCAGCACCTGTTCGGGGACGTCCTGCGAGCCGTCCGGGATACCCTCGTGCGGCCCGATACTGCCGGCCCAGGCGTCCACGGTGCCCGGGGAGTAGCCCAGGACGCGCGCCGAGTCGCGCAGCGCCAGCCGGGCCCGGTAGGTGATCACGTTGCAGACCATGGCGGCGCGGTCGCGGCCGTACTTGGCGTAAACATGCTGGATCACGTCCTCGCGGCGCCCGGCCTCGATGTCGACGTCGATGTCCGGCGGGCCGTCGCGGACCGGGGACAGGAAGCGCTCGAAGACCAGGCCGTGCCGGACCGAGTCGACGCTGGTGATGCCCAGGGCGAAGCAGACCGCGCTGTTCGCGGCCGAGCCGCGGCCCTGGGCCAGGATGCCGTGGGTGCGGCAGAACTCTGCGATGTCGTAGACGATGAGGAAGTAGCCGGGGAACTTCAGGTGTTCGATGACGTCGAGTTCGTAGGCGATCTGCTGGTAGGCCTTGGGATTCTGGCTCTCCGGGCCATAGCGCTCGGCCGCTCCTATATATGTCAGGTGTCTGAGCCAGCTGGCCTCGGTGTGGCCGTCGGGCACCGGGTAGTCCGGCAAGGTGGGCTTGACGGTGTCGAAGTCGAAGGCGTGCTCGGCGGCCAGATCGGCGCTGCGGGTCACAGCGTTGCCGAACTCGTGCACGGGGAAGCGGGCCAGCATCTCGGCACCGCTCCTCAGGTAAGCGGTGGGTGCGCCGGGGAGCCAGCCGTCCATCTCGGCCAGGGTGCGACGGGCCCGGAGCGCGGC
Source organism: Catenulispora pinisilvae (assembly GCF_015356865.1). Classification (GTDB taxonomy): domain Bacteria; phylum Actinomycetota; class Actinomycetes; order Streptomycetales; family Catenulisporaceae; genus Catenulispora; species Catenulispora pinisilvae. The sequence goes on along the minus strand of NZ_JAAFZA010000233.1, from coordinate 2,042 downwards.
CATGGCGGTGTGGAGGCGGTAGTCGGCGGGGCGGGCGTAGTGGACGTTGCCGGTGGCCACGGTCGGCAGCGCGTGCCGGGCGGCCAGCCGGGCCAGCAGGCGGTTGCGGGCGTCGTCCAGGGGCTGGTCGTGGTCGGTCAGTTCGACCACGACGCGGCGCGGGCCGAACAGGTCCATCAGCTTCCTGAGTTCGACGTCGGCGGCTTCGAAGCCGGCTTCGGTGAGGCCGTGGCGTTCCAGGGCTTGGCGGACCGTGCCTTTGCGGCAGCCGGTGAGGATGGTCCATCTGCCGGTTCCATCGTCGCTGCCGGTTTCATCATCGCCGCCGGCGCCGCTGCCGGCAGCATCGAGCTCGGTCGCCGTCTTCGCCAGATCTTCGAGGTCGTAGACCGGCTTGCCCTTCTCCTTCCCGGCCAGCTGCGCCTTGCCGATGGCCGCCGACAGCCGCCGGTAGCCCTCGGCGCCGCGGGCCAGCACCAGCAGGTGGCTGCCGGCCGGGTCGGTGACGCCGGTGCGCGCCGCGGTCAGCTCCAGCGACAGCTCGGCGCCGAAGACCGTGGCCAGCTCGGCGTCCTCGGCGGCCTGCTTGTACTGCATGGCCCCGGCGAAGCCGTCATGGTCGGTGACGGCCAGGCCGTGCAGGCCCAGGCGCGCGGCCTCGGCGACCAGTTCGGCGGGGCTGGAGGCGCCGTCGAGGAAGGAGAAGTGGGAGTGCGCGTGGAGTTCGGCGTAGGGCGGGTCGAGTTTGGCGGTGCGCGGCGGTGTGGGCGCCGACGCCGGTTCGGGGGCGGGGGCGGCCTGCTCGGCCTCGCCGTAGCGGCCCCAGGTCAGGCGCCGCTCCAGTTCGCGCCAGGGGATGACCGGGTTGAAGGTACCCATCAGTTGACGATTCCCATCAGTCGTACACCGCCTCGACGAACCAGCGGCCGTCCCGCACGATCAGCAGCCAGGCCCGGCCGTCGTCGGTGACGGCTTGGAAGCGGGCCCGGCGTACCGCCGCCTCCGGTTCCCACCAGCGCTCGGTCAGGGGCCAGGGACCGGCCCACGTCAGGATCCCGAGACGCTCGCCGGTCTCGGACAGGGTCAGCTCCGCGGGTCGCGCGCGGACCCGCAGCCGGCCGGAGACCCCGACCGGCGCGCCGGCGTGGTCGGTGACCTCGGCCGGGCGCGGCTCGCGGGGGACGTCGGCCGGCGCCGGCGCCGGGAGGGCGGCGGGCCAGGGCGCGGGTTCGGGGACCGCCGGCGGCAGGTCGCCGTAGGGGGTGCGGACGCCCTGGTCCGCCGGGCCGCGGCCGCCGGCGTCGGCGATGAGGGTGACGGCGTTCGGGCCGTACATCGCCTGCAGGCGCTCGGCGACGCGGGCGATGCGGTCCGGGGCCTCGTCCGCGCCCCACAGGCCGGGCTGGACGCCGCGGGCCGGGACGAGGTGGTCGGGGATCAGGCGCAGGCGGGTGACGCCTTGGTCGGTGTGGTGGGTTTCTTTGGTGTCAGGGTCCTGCTGACCTTGCAGCTTCGCCTGCCATCCCGACAGCTGCCAGCGCACCCGCTCGGCGACCGCCGTGCTCGACAGCAGCCCCTCGTGCCGCCACAGCCGGTGGGACACCGCGGGCTCGGCGCCGGGACCGGCCGCGCCGTGGATCTCCACCGCCACCCGCACGCACGCCACGCCGGCCTGGGCGAGCACCTCGTGCAGCTCGTCGGCCAACGCCTTGGCGGCGAACACGATCGGCTCGGAGGCGTCGACCGCCGGGGCGAACTCCGCCGCCACGGACAAGTCAGGCCCCTGACGCAGCGGCGCGGGCGGCTGCGCGTCCAGACCCCGGGCCAGCCGGTGCGCCGCCACCCCGGCCGCGCCGAAGCGCCCGGCCACCGCGTCCGCCGGCAGCTCGGCCAGCCGGCCCAGGGTCCGCACGCCGAGCCGGGCCAGCGGCTCCACCAGCTCCGGCAGGTCCAGCACCGAGGTCGGGAACGCCGCCAGGAACTCCGCGGTCCGCCCCGGCACCACCCGCGTGTCGGTACGTGCCGCCAACGCGGCCGCGAAC
>NZ_JAAFZA010000232.1 GCF_015356865.1 Catenulispora pinisilvae | reverse complement strand
GCTCCTTCTCAACGTTCTGGCTTAGACACCTCGAACGTATCGACAAGGAGCCCTCTCAACACCCCGACCGGCCATCAAGCCCACGTCAAAAACACACCACAGGTCACTCCACAAGAGCCGCACCCAATGTCTTTTCATACAACAGGAAAGTCCAACGCTCCGCCTTCACTGGCGAAGTCACGCACCCGTTCTGCCGCCAAAGACGGTTCACCCCAGGTCACAGTGTCGGCGATGGGCCGACTCCACTAGTGCAGGGCATCAAATGCCGCTTCGCGCAATAGGGTGTATGTCTCGGTGCCCATCATGTTCATCCGGGCACAGACTGTCCGCCCGACCTCCTGCCACTTCTCCTGCCACTTCTGCCGAGGCCATCGGGCAGCGGTACCTGCACGCGGCCAGGGCCCTCGGCCGTCGGCCGACTCAGCTCCATGATCCGCTCGCGCGCATCCTGCTGATCTGCCCGGGCGTCGACCCCAAGACCGCACGTCGGGCACGGATGGTGCTGGCCGAGCAGCGCGAGGCGGCGGACGCGACTGACGTCGGGCAGCTGAAGGAATCAGTGCTTCGCAAGTGGAAGCGCCGCAAGGACGGATAGGCGACTGTGATCGGTTCGATGCGGTGCTGTCGCCGTGATCGATGCAGTGATGCGGCCCGCGCGCCCCTTCACCGTCACCGTCTCGCGGAGCGCAGCTGCTGGTGAACCACGTCGGCGACGGCGGAGGTCCGGCTCAGGAACGGTGAGTGGCTGCACTGCCAGGTCTGCGAAGTGTCGCAGCGGGCGGCGAAGCGGGCGGCAAGCGAGGCGGGGATCGCATGGTCATCGCGCCCGGCGATGTAGAGCGACGGAACGTCACGCCAGCTCACGCGGGCCGGGGTCGCCGCGAAGATCGACGGCGGCTCGGGACGCAGAAGTTCGACGGCGCGCGCCGCCGTGTCATCGTCCACGTCGCCGTAGAGGTTGACGCGGGCGTCGGCGGGGTCCACGCCGAGGCGGCCGGCGTCGTCGGGAACCAGGGCCAGCCCGCTCGGCGGGGCGCCGTCCTGCTTCTCGACCTCGGCGAGGAGCTGGGCCGGTGACTCGCCGGCGTCCAAGAGCCAGGCGGTGAGGAAGACGATCCCGGCGGTGCCCCGCACCGTGGCCGCCGTGACCCCTCCGAAGGAGTGCCCGAGCACCAGCGGGGCCCGGTCCGCGTGGGCCACGATGTCCTCGACGAGCGTGGTGCTGTCAGCCAGGGACAGTCCGTAGAGATCAGGCACTTCCACGCGCAGACCCTGCGAGCGCAACTCGTCGCAGAGGCCGTCGTAGTGCGCAGGCTGGTGCCACGCGCCGTGCAGAATGATCACGTCCGTCACGGCGGCAGCCTATGCGCGGAGGAGACTGACCGCGACGCGCGTGTTGAGGAAGGGGCGCTCAGATAAGGGGCGCTCAGGATCTGGCTGAGAATCAGTCTGAAGAATCAGTAATGTCGGATTGGCCAGCTGCCTCATCTGGTGCGAAGCCGCAGGTCTGAGGTGAACAGCTGTCCCGGTGGTCGCGGCCCCAGAGGTAGCTATCGCGCTCCGTTCCACGGGCGATCTGTACGAGTTGGCGTTGTCGGCGCCGTCCGACGTTCGGGGGCAGGGCGGTGAAGGTCTGGGGCATTACCGCGAGGGAGTCGCAGATCTGTTCTCCGTCGATCATCCGCTGTAGGACGCGGCACTGCCACCAGGGCCGTCCGGCCTTCGGGGCCGGCCAGTAGTACGCCGCGGGGTCCGGGTAGATGAAGTGCTCCGCGCTCTGGTCGAGGTGCGCCTGAAGCCAAGGGCTCCCGTGACCGAGTCCGAGCCGTAGCCGCCCGGCTCCCTTGCCCAGCGCGTGAACCGTGTCGGCGTCCACAGCCTTGAGCACCCTTGCCTGTCGCGGCAGAGGACTGTGGCCCGACGGCGTCCTGACCGGCCATCCGGCCAGCGCCCCAACACGCTGTCGAACAGTGAGCGGGGGCGCGCCCTTGCGGTACTCCGGAAACGGCGGCGGGGGCGTCCATCGATATCCTGCCTCCTGAACCTTCTGAAGGATCCAGGCCTGGCCCTCGGGGCCGGACGTATGCCATGTCCAGATCATTGGCCGCTCGGCCATCGCTCGATTCCTGCTGCCCACCACACCCTCGCGTACGGGCCGCATCTTCGACGGATTGACGATGCCCGGCAAGTTGTGGCAGAGGTCGGCCAGGAACCTGATGCGTTCGAGGCGGACCGTGGGTGAGACGTCTCGTGTCGCAGCGTTGGAACCGGCCAGCACCCGGATCTCGATGAACGCTTGAGCTGAGAGCAGCGCGGCCAACCGGCGGTCGTCTATTTCGCTGGGCGCCATGTCGCTCATCATTCCTGCCCAGTTCTGGAACCGCAGCAGAAAGATGCTGTAGCTCGCCAGGCCGGCCCCTCGGCGGAAACGATTCGGGACTCGCCGAGGTGGGGCGCGGTGCCGGTGATCGGGTCTTTAAGCTCGAACGCTGGAGCCTGTGCGAGCAGCATCGAACCGACCACATGCGCGTGCCCGCTGATGTTCGTGGGGTCCAGGCTTGACTCCGCGGCAATCTCGACAGCAGCGAAAAGGTAGGTGCCGAGCCAGTCGCAGGGCTCGTCGCTGTCCGGGTCCAAGTCCTCGGGTCTGCCCATGATGCCGGCAGCGTCCAGGTGTCGGCGCTCCGCCCCGAACGGCTCGCCGAGGGCCAGCTCGGGGTACTCGCTGATGTAGCGGCGGACGACCACGCCGTCCCGGGCGATGAGCCAAGCCTCGCCGTCGTTCTGCTCGCTGGTGAAGTAGGCATGTGCCTTGCCGAAGCACTCGCTCATCTCCCGGCACAGGTCCGTGACATGGACGACGTTCTCCAGGTAGAGCAGGCTGGCCCAGGGCCCGAAAACCAGCGTCCAACCGGCGACGGCCGGGACCACCACCACGGTGAAGAACCGGTCATGGTCGTGGGCAATCTCGTCGACAAGCCCGGCGCCGCCGGTCCACGAGATCTCGCGGACGTCGGTCAGCCCGAGGTGCTCCACGACCCCCGCCGGGTCGGCCGCCTCAACGGCGATCCAGGAAAGCCAGCACGCCCGAATCCTCGACGAGGTGTTCGGCGCTGCCACGGCAGTCACCCTACGCGTCGGAAGCCTGGCTTAGCGGAGGACTGGTAGGTGGTCCCGTCCCCGAACCGGCTTGGCCGCCGAGGCCCGCGTTTAGACTTCGAGCCCGGCCTGGGCGGCGGTCTCGGAGTCGTAGGTGACGAGCACGTCATCGGTGCCCAGGTAGATCCGCCCGTCGGGCGGATAGACGGCCGAGCGCCCGGCCGCGATCCAGACCTGACCCGTGGCCGTCTTCAGGTGGAGGGCTTTCGGCGTCGGTGTCGGGGCGCCGTCTTCCTCTCCCAGCCACTGAATCCGAGAGGAATCGATCGGCGTGGCGAGCACCTGAGCCCACAGCGGGTGACCCGTGGCTTCGATGCGCGCGGCTCCGCCCGGCTGGCCCAGATTGGACAGGAAGTCGCTCATCGGAGCCGCGTAGAGCTCAAGCCCGTAGTAGTCGAAGGTGTGGCCCCAGGTCGCCGTATAGGTGCTGCCGTCATCCATGGCCAGCTCGACGCCCATGGTGGGCTCATGCCAGGTGCTGTAGTCCCACTCTTCCGGATCAGTTCCTTCCTCGCCGACCATGAGCACGAAGTAGCCGACCGCGATGATGACTCGGCCGCGAAGACCAGCGACGAGTCGTTCATAGCTGTCGGCGGTCAGCGCCGGCACGGTGGTCATGGCGCCATCGTGACAGCAGGGGCCGGGCGGCGCGAGCTGGTTTCGGGGGCGAGCCGCGAGCCGCGAGCTACGAGACCAGTCCGGGCCGACAGTCCGTCGGAGCTCGCGCAGGAAGCTGCGTCGGGTAGAGTCTCCGCGCCGACCAGGAAGGGCGACGAATGGGCTTCACGGGGGACTTCGTCATCGCGCGCAGTAAACGCCCGCTGCTGGACTTGCAGGCGTTCGCCGGTGGCGGAACGCTTTGCGGGGACGGCGATGGCATCGACTGCTTCCGGTTCTGCGGCCCGCGCGAAGGCTTCTGGCAGACGCTTCAGATCCACCACGGCCTGGAGAAGGATCGTGAGTGGCTCCAGGCGCTTGTCGACGAGACCGGGCAGCCCGGTCATGATCGCTTCGGTTCATGACAGCGATCTGTGCGAGGTCCGAGGTCTCGCCCCTCGACGTGACCCCTGGTCGGTGACGTTGGACCCGCAGGCGGTGGTGAACTATGAAATCCCGGCCGGCGCGAATCCGACCTCGGCAGAGTTCGAGGGCATGCTCGACTGGTACCGAGCAAAGGTGCCAACCGTGGCTTATGCGATCATCCAGTGGTCGGTCGCCGCCGACCTCGAAGCTGACGCGGATCGTCTTGCTGAGGTGCTGACCAGGCGGGCCGACCCGTTCGTCGAGGACCTATTCTTCGAGCTCCTTGAGGCGGCCGGTCTCCCCGCGGTTCGTCCCGAAGATGCAGATGAGAGCGGCGCCGATGATGGCCTGGCCCATCCGCGCCATAAGGTGGCGGACCGCTGGCTCGGCAGCGGGCAGCTGGAGCGTGCGGTGCTGAACATGAGCCGAGACAGCCATGTCGTCGTGGAGTGCCAGGTCGACGTCGACTGCTATGCGCAGGTCTGGTTGCGGCCCGATGGCACTTACCAGCTCGAATATCGCGATCGGTCGGCATCGGAGCACTATCAGACCCGCACCGTGTCCAGCGAGAAGGTCATCGCCGCTCTGACCGGCTGGGCCGCCGGCGAGACCACGTGGCGGGAGCAGTTCCAGTGGACGAACATCGGCAGCTGGTTCACCAGCTGATCACGAGCTGCCCGCGCCGGGATGCTCACCGAAGGTCGCGGTCTTCGCAGGATTCTTCGTCGACGCCGCGCCTCCGAGTGTGGATCAAAGGTGTGCATCAAAGGTGTGGATCAAAGCAATCGGTCAAAGCATGTTGATGCACGCTTTGGCACCTGAACGAGTCGGGCCGAACCGGACACCTCGCCTGGCCACACCGGGGTGCATCCACCGATCGCTGGAATCCATCGCCCCAGCGCTTGACCATTCCCGCAGCGAATCGCACGTGTCGTCATGCGATCGGTTTGTTCATAGCTCGACGACGTGCGGCAACCTCGCCGACATACTGTTCCCACACGTCGAAGAAGTGTTCAGCGCTTGCGAGTCCGTCGTGATTCGCGACTTCCCCGACCCACGCGCGTGTCATCCGGCACGTCGTGCGCCCGTCGACGGTTCGCAGCCACACACTGGCCGATTCGCTGCTCGTTCCGTCGAGCACCAGGTTGAACTGGTACAGCCGCTGGGAGCAGAGTTTCGAGTCCTCGATGAGAGCGGAGTGCTCCTTCGGGCTGCGCCGAAGTTCCCAGGAAAGGCCGGAAGGCGACTGCCGGTTCTCCGCCGCGGTCTGGAGCTCCAGCCGAGCCAGCGGGTGATCGTTCGGGAGGCGCAGCGGGGCGGTCGGGTCCGGGCGGTCGAGCCAGATGCCTTGAGCGATGGCTTCGATGAACTCGTCATGGAACTTGAAGAGGTAGTGGCGGTAGGAGCCGGTCAGAGGCGTTTGGTAGTGGTCGAACTCGTAGGCATGACGGTCAGTCATCCATGGCGAGTCGGAGACCTGATAGACCCAGTTGCCTCTGGTGAATGGAACCGCGTGTTCGTACGGCAGGTGTTCTCCGCGACAGGCGCGCACCGAGTCGAGGCCTTCGAATGTCACCCGCCCTTCTCCGCCGTCTCCGTCGTCTCCGTGGGGTTGGGGGAACCAGAGCGCGTCGGTGTCCCGATCACCGTTACCGGTGAATGGCGCGCAGTGGCCGTAGACAAACCGGGGTGAGAGCACGGAGTCCGCCTGCATCGGAACTGCCAGTGGGTGCGCGAGTGTCCTCATGCGTGCAGGCTATGCGGAACGGGAAGTGATATTTCTCGCCTGGGAACCCTTCTCCCGGGCCCAAGACGCCTGTCCACGGATCCGCCCACTTCCGTCGGTGACGTTGAGGGTCGCGACAGCTGGCCCCGCTGCCCCCAGCGGCAAGCGTAAGTAACCGAATGGCCGTTCGATCCCTGTTCGGGCAGGATCTTCCCGTGCAACCTCCTGTGCTCGGACTGGCCGAGAACCCGGCGCTGCCGCCCGAGATCATCGACCGGCTGATTGCCACTGCGGACACGGAGCTCGCCGAGGCCTTGGCCTGCCGGCCGGATCTCAGCCGCGCACAGGCGGCCGCGTTGTCGCGGTTCGAGGAGGCAGCCGTACGGCTCGCCCACGCCGGTGGACTCACCGCCGACGACATTGATCCGTCGGTCCAGCCGCGCGTCGCCATTGCCCTGCTCGAAGAACGTGCCGGCAGGCCGGAGTGGATGCCCGACCTGGCCACCAATCCTGTGGTGGAGATCCGCGACCGGCTGGCTGCCTGTCCCGGCCTGCCGCACGACGTAGTGCGCACGCTTGCCTCGGACCCCGACGTCCGGGTCGTCGCGGAGCTCGCGCTCTGGGCCCCTGCCGACATCGCCGGCCGACTCGCGGCACACCCGCATGCCGAGGTCCGCTGCTCGGCGGCGGCTAACGAGGCGACGCCGCCGAAGGTGCTGGCGTCGTTGCTGACCGGCGACGGGCTGCCGCCTGCACGCTCCTGCGTAGTCTGTGACCGGGAGCCGATCCCCTTCGTTCACGACCCGAACTGTGACCGCTCCGATTGTTCGCTTCCACCGGGCGCCTCCTGCGACGGCTCCCACGAGTCCACCATCCACGAGATCCACCAGCTGGCTCTGCGGAACCCGGCCGCTCCGGTCGACGCGGTCGTGGGCTTTGTCAACCATCCCTCGGCCCTGCTGCGCTGTGAACTGGCGGCCCGCACCGATCTGCCACCGCAGGTGTATGCGCGACTCGCTGACGATCCTGTGCCGTGGGTGCGCGCAAGGGGTGTGACCTGAATACGTGAGAAAGGGGCCATGGCCCGATCTTGAACATGTGAACGCTCTGCTCGGGACCTATGCGGACGCGACGCGTTCGGCGTCGTAGGCTTTGAACGCGTTGTAGAGGGCGCGGCGGGAGACCGTCCGCTCTTCACCGTCGGCGGTCCTGTACGTCAGTCCGTTGGCGATGCTGGTGACGGACTCGCCATCGGCGCGTCGGCCGAGAGCGATGCGCATCATGTCCTTGGAGATTACCGGCCGCCGTCCGCCGTGCCGTCCCTCGGCGGCCGCCTGCGCGAGCCCGTCGTTGGTCCGCTCGATCATCATCTCGCGTTCCATCTCGGCGAACCCGGCGAGCGTGGCGAAGAAGATTTTGCCCATCCCTCTGGGGTCGTAGATCCCAGCCAGCGGTCCGGAAAGGATTTCCAGCTTTGCGCCGAGGTCTTGCAGCGACCACGCGGTCTCCATGATCTCGCGCATGTCGCGGCCCATGCGGTCGAGTTTGCTGACCACGAGGGTGTCTCCGGGGCGCAGCCGGGATCGCACGTCCTCCCACTGTGGCCGGGCGCTGCCGGCCTTGCCGGACTTCTTCTCGGCGAAGACGTTGGCCGACGCCACCCCGGCCGCCTCCAACGCGGACAGCTGGACATCCAGCGTCTGGCCGCGGGTGGAGACCCGGGCGTACCCGAACCGGCCGTGATCGATCTGGCCTCGTGCGGTCTTCGCAGGATTCTTCGTCGGCGCCATGCCTCCGAGTGTGTATCAAAGGTGTGCATCAAAGCAATTGGTCGAAGCATTTTGATGCACGCTTTGATGCACGAACGAGTCGGGCCGAACCGGACACCGCTCCCGGCCGACACTTGAGTGCATCTAACGATCGTTTGATTCCACGCCGTTTGTCGCGTCGGAGCCCGCGGGATCCAAGGGCGAAGGTCACCAGACGCGAGCGCGGACTCCTTGCGGTTCGACCGCGACGTTGTCATAGACGATGCCCAGGAGTCGGCGAAGTTCGTCCTGCTCTCCTGCCGACAGGCCCGTTGTCACCTTGCGTTCGGATTCGCCGGCGAGTTTGGTCAGGCGCTGCAGCTCCTCGCGCCCGGCGTCCAGGAGCGCGACGAGTTTCACCCGCCGGTCGGCCGGGGACTCCCGGCGGAAGACGAAACCTCGGCGGACCAGTTCGTCGAGCAGGCCGACGATGCGGCTGGCCGGGATCCCCAGGCGGTGGGCCAGCTGCTGCTGGGACTGGGCCTCGCCGTCCTTCAAACCGCGCAGCACCGCGAAGTGGCGTGGGTGCAGTCCGGTTTCGGCGAGCGCGGCCTCGAAGGCCGCCGCCGCGGCCTGGCCGGTGGAGGCGATCACGAAGCCCAGGGGCTCATTGCGGCCGGTGCGCGGGGCTGCGGGGGTGGTGTCCACGCGAGGACTATACGGCGGCAGAACGATTTCATCCAGGACGATCCATCACCACCTTGCAGCGGCTCGCGGACACATCCGTTTGCATAATCGTTTCAGATGAATTAGTTTCAAGTGAAACGATACTGCTACCGAGGTAAGGATGGCCATGACAACACAGCCGACGCACGACACCGTGGAGGCGTTCCTCGACCGCATCCGGACCGCCTGGGACGCGGCCGACGCACGGACCTACGGCGAGCAGTTCGCCGAGGACGCCTCCTACATCATCTTCCTGGGCGACGCCATGTTCGGCCGGGCCGAGATCACCGAGACCCACCACGACGTGTTCACCAAGTGGCAGAAGGGCACCCGGATGGCCGTCAAGCCGATCAACGTCCGCCAAGTCGACGCGGACACCGTCGTCGTGGTGACCGTCGGCGGCATCGGCAAGGGCACCACGATCGGCTACGACAAGCTCCAGACGTACACCCTGCGCAACCGCGACGGCCGCTTCGAATGCGTCGCCTTCCAGAACACCGAGATGAACCGGCGGGCCAAGAAGGCCTACAGCTAGCCACGTGTGTCGGCCACCGGCGCCGACGCAGTCGTGTTCCGGCCCGGGAAGCCAGACCCCGTCGGCGAACCTCGCAATCCGCCATCGACACGTCTCGACGAGCGCAGCCCGTCCGGCACGCGCGGCCGACTCCCCGGCACGCCGACGACCAGACCGGAGCCCGCCGGCCTCCAACACGCCACCCGACGTAAGGATCCTGTCACCATGCCCGAGGACCCGGTGAGCCGCCGTACCCTACTGGCCGCCTTGTTCAGCACCGCAGCCGTCGGCGGCGCGGGAGTCATTGCTGGTTGCACCAGCCCGGCGGGCGGGGAGTCACCCGCTGTCCCAGGCAGCGGTCAGGGCGCGGCCGGGGAACTGAACAGCAGAATCAGGACCGTCACCAGCAACCTGCCGCTGCCGCAGGCCTTCCAGATACCGCTGCCGATCCCACCACAGCTCACCCCGCGACGTACCGCGGACACCGACTACTACGAGATCGTCCAGTCCGTGGCCGCCCGGGAGATCGTCCCCGGCCACCGGACGACGATCTGGGGCTACAACGGCATCTTCCCGGGGCCGACCCTCGTGTCGACCAGGGGGCGGCGCACCGTGGTGACCCACCGCAACGAACTGCCCGTACCCACCGTGACGCACCTGCACGGCGGCCAGACGCCCGCCGACCAGGACGGCTACCCCACCGATCTTCTCCTGCCGGCCGGCATGAGCTCCGCGCCGGCCGGGTCGATGCCAGGGATGCCGGACATGGCTGATCCACAAGCCCGGGTGAGCGCGCTGACCCGCGACTACGTCTACCCCATGGCCCAGCGGGCCGCGACGCTCTGGTACCACGACCACCGGATGGGCTTCACCGGCGCGAGCGTCTTCAAGGGCCTGGCTGGCTTCCACATCGTCCGCGACGAGCAGGAGGCGGCTCTGCCGCTTCCCGCCGGGAGCCGGGACGTCCCGCTGATGATCTGCGACCGGGCGTTCGCGGCGGACGGCTCTTTTCGCCTACCCGTCGCTGGACCCGACCGGCCTGCGCACCCCCGGTGTCACGCCCGAGGCGATGAACGGCGTCCTGGGCGACGTCATCCTGGTCAACGGGGCCCCGTGGCCGGTGCTGGACGTCGGTGCCGGCCGCTACCGGTTCCGCATCCTCAACGCCTCCAACGCCCGCGTCTACCAGCTCGCACTCACGGCCGGCAGCGGCCCGCCCCTGACGTTCACCCAAATCGGCACCGACGGCGGGCTGCTGGCCGCACCGGTCGACCACCCGACCCTGCAGATCGCACCGGCCCAGCGCTTCGACGTCGTCATCGACTTCGGGCAGGTGGCCGTCGGCGACACGGTCACGATGGTCAACCAGGCCGACTCCGGACCGGCCGGGTCCGTGATGCGGTTCCGGGTGACCCAGCCGATGCACGACACCACCTCCGTGCCGTCCAAGCTATCCACCCCCGACGTCGTTGATCCCGCAACACTGACCACCCACCGCAGTATGCGGTTCCACTGGGGCGGCGGCAGCTGGCAGATCAACGGACACGACTTCGACCCGAAAAGCTCCGAGGCGACCGTCCGGCCCGGAGACACCGAGCTGTGGACGATCAGCTCGGACTTCCACCACCCCGTCCACCTCCACGCCGCCGGCTTGCAGGTCCTGACCCGCAACGGCGGCGCCCCGGGGCGCTGGGACGCAGGCTGGAAGGACACCGTCCTGCTCGGCCCGGGGGACGAGATCCAGGTTGCGGCGCGCTTCAGCGGCTACCCCGGCCGGTACATGCTGCACTGCCACAATCTCGAACACGAAGACATGTCCATGATGGCGAACTTCCACATCGTCTGACCGCGCGCAACTGTCGTGGGCCGTGTCGTCGACGGCCTGTGGCCGTCACCGACGATCGCCTGGCCGCAGTAGCTGTATTGCTCGCACACCGCCGATCAGGGCGCGGCGCCGACGCTGGAGCCCGCTGGGTACGAATCCCTGGTCTGCCTGCCGGACTGACCGGCACGGCCGCTGGTGTCGAAGCCCACCCGTTCGGCCTGTTCACGAGGGGCTTGTCGGGGAATCGGGGAATCGGGACCCTGATCCGCGATGCCGCCCAGAACTCTTTGTTCAGCCTGAACTACACGCTGGGTGAGGATGCCGCCAGCGCCGTGACGTCCGAGGCGCGGTACGACGGCATCGGCGTGTCGGTGCCGGCCCACTGCCCGTTCGGCCGGTGGGCGCAAGGCAACGTCGCGGTCGACATGCAGCGCCCCGACGGTGAGCGACTGGTCATCACCCCGAACATGGGCAGCTTTCCCGGACCGCCGGTCCAGCACAGTACGGCCAGGCGGCTGGCCTGGGCCGAGCGCTTCGCGGACGGCCTGCGCCGATCGGGAATCGACGCCCGCATCTGGGTCCGCATCCGGTAGCCGGCGGGATCACATCCGGAACAGGACACGCGGTTCCAGGTCCAGACGGGTGGTCGGGGTGACGGACGGCGGGGTGAGGTCGACGATCCAGCTTCCGAAGCGCCGTATCACCCTGGTGATGTACGGGGAGATGGTGGCCAGGTCGTCGGTGTCCACCGGCCAGCCCTCGGCGGCCAGGGCGTTGGCGGCGTCCGTGATATCCAGCGCCGTGGAGTAGATGGCGCAGTTGGCGACCAGCTCGTTGAACTTCACCACCCGCTCCTGGTACTCCGGGTCGTTGTGGCCGATCAGACGGCCGCCGATCATCAGGAACTGGGCGAAGTTGTGGAAGGATTCGGTCCGGTTCGTCACGGCCGCGATCTGGTCTCTGAGCCCCGGTTCCGACAGGTACCGAAGCAACGTCACCGTACGCACGACGCGCCCCAGCTCGCGCAGTACCTTGTACAGCCGGTTGCGCCGGGAGTGGTTACCCAGCCGGCGCAGCAGCGTCACCGAGGACAGCCGGCCCTCCCGGATCGAGATCCCCGCGCGCATCAGATCCTTCCAGTGCCTCTCCAGCAGGCCCCAGTCGATCACGTTGTCCTCGAACAGCGCGTCGATGTGTTTGTACGTCGTGCCCGGGGTCGGCCGGTAGAAGTTCAGGTCGTGCCAATTCCTGATCCTGGGAAGAAGATCGAACCCCAGCAGCGCCGCGAGCCCGAAAATAGGCAACGACTGGCCCTGGGTATCGGCGTGGATCTGGTCGGGCTGGATGTCGGAGTCGTTGGCCAACAGCGAGTCCAGCAAGTACACCGCCTCCCACACCCCACAAGGGATGAACCTGGAGAACAACGCAACGTAGTTGTCGGATATCAGCCGGAAGGCGATGCCGCCGAACCCGCCGTAGCGGATGTGGGATTCGGCCAGCAGGTTGTTCTCCCAGGTGTCCAGCTGCGAGCCGTCGACCGCCGCGGCGGACCCGTCGCCCCCACATCATCGCGACGTCCAGCTTGGCGAAGGCGTTGATGACGTCCCCCGACGCGCTATGGATCTTGTCGCCGTCGGCGTGGGTGCCGGCGGTGTAGATCTCGTGCGCGGACACCCCCCGCATGTGCCGGGCGACCTCGGTGGGTCCCAGGTTCCCGCCGTAGGCGAAGGCCGTGACCACGTACCGGCCCATCCGGTCGCCCCGGATCTTCGGATCCGAGCCGGAGGCCGGCCCGAAATGCCGGTGCCACCCGGTCAGGTGGGCGGTGCGGGCCAGGATGTCCAGCAAGCTGCGATCAGGCAGCCGGTCCAGCACCGCGCCCTCCAGCGCGATCGCCTCCGGTCGTCGGTCGGCGCCCTTGCACCGGGCCAGCACCGGCTTGCCGCCCTCCAAGCGCAGGTCGGTGTTCTTCGGGTATCCCTTGTCGACGGTCGCGGCCGTCTTCGTGAGCTGCTTCTTGAAGAACGCGACCAGCGCTTTGGCGTCCGCGGGGATCCCGGCCTGTTCGCAGAACTCGGCGACGTGCGGCTCGCACTCCTCCCAGGTCATCATCTGGGTGTGCAGGTTGGCGTAGGAGTCCGAGCCGACCACCGCGATGTCGCCGGAGCGCAGCTCGGCGGCCAGGTAGGAGAACACGCACACCTCCAGGTGCCGCCGGGCCAGCATCCCCGGCCGGCGCTTGTCGGTCAGCGTCTTCTTCCACATCACGGAGGCGAAGGTGTCGATGTCGATGGACACCTGGACCTTCTTCCCGTCGCGCCGCAGGGACACGGCCTGCTCGATCCACTCCCCGCGCCGGTGGCGCACGGCCCGGACGAACTCCAGCGCGTCCAGCACCGACCGGTCCTCGCTGGTCGCCTCGAACTCGATCCAATCGGCCAGGGTGAACAGCGCCGAGCGGTGGGACTTGTAGTACTGCTCCAGCAGCGGCAGGTAGTTGTTCCCGTGATAGGCGGCCACCGTCTGGTGCGCGGCCGTCAGGTGCTCCAGCCCGCCGGCGTCGGCGAGCGCTTTGAGCACGCCCCGGCCGGTCCGCGCCGCGAGCTCGCCCGCACCGTCGGCATCGACGGACCCGCCCTCGGCCTGTGCGACCGGCTCGTCGTCCGCCGCAACGAGCATGTCGGCGGCGTCTGCCGCCGTGTCTGGATCCGCCGATTCCGCATCGTCTCCCCACAGCTGGACGACCGCCGCGTCCCGGGCGGCGGCCAGCACGTCGCCGAACACCTCCAGCAGATGTTCGGACTCGGCGCGGTGCTCCTCGCGCAACTCCTCCAGCCGCTCCCGGCCCTTGCGGTGGATGATCGCCATCCGCTTGCAGAACATCTCGGTCACCTCGTCCCGCGCCGCCGTTCGCAGCACGTGGATGAGGCTGGCCAGAAGCGTCAGCCGCTTGGCCTCGCCGATCCTGACGAAGTCCTCGACAGTGGTGACCCGGGCCTCCCCGGCGAAGTGCCCGATCTTCCCCGGAGGGATCCCCTCCAGCCACGTTTCGGTCGGGCCGAGCGCGTCCAGCTCCTGCATGTGCTGAAGGCGCAGTTTGAACTTCCCCAGCGTCGCGGCCCTCGCGGGGTCCTTCAACCGGTCGAACCCGCTGGGCGCCGCGTGGCGGGGTCCACCTCATCAGCCGGTCCAACCCCGGCCGGCGGGCCGGTTCGATCCGGGACGCCGCAGCGGCGAAGAAGCCCTTGTTCACCCGCGTCCGGATGGTCTTGGCCGCCAGGTCCAGCGTGCTGTATCCGGGAAGCTCGCAGCCCTTCTTCACCAGCACGTCCAAGGCCACGTTGATGAGGTCGGCCGGGTTGTCCTTGGTCTGCGCGGCCTCCTCGATCGCCGCCTCGGCGTATCCCCGAGCCTCCGCAGAGTTGTACTGCACGCCCAGCTGCCTGCGGACTAGCTCCCGGTGCCGCTTCGCCGTCCGGTTCGCGTCCACCTCGGGAGCGACAACGTCCGGGAGTTTCAAAGCGTCACGGACGAGCCCGACGACGACGTCGGGAACGTCCTCCAGCTTCGGGAAGTAACCCAGGCGCCGGTAGGTCGCCAGCCATACCGCCAAGGCCAACAGGTGCGGATCCGTTGACGTCTTGTCCCGCGCCCAGTCGATCTCCTCGTTCGACAGCGTGAACGCCTCGGCCAGATCGCTCGGAGCCATCCGCTTGAACGTCGGATAGGCGGTGCGGTCGATCGACGTCACACGCACCTCGAAAATACGGCCGACAGGACCTTGGCATCATAGCCAGCCCATGTGAGTGCCCTGCTACCGGCTCCCACCAGCGTCATCGCGCTACCAAGATCGGGTCATGGCCCCTTTCTCACGTATTCAGTTCCCACCCCCGCAACGCTCGCGGACAACCGCGCGATCGATGAGGGCCTGATGCGCACCTTGGCCACGGACCGCGGCCATGACGTCCAGCGTCGACTTGCCCACCATCCGGACCTGCCGCTCGATGTCCTCTCCGCTCTCGCCGGGGCCGCTCGGATCGGCTCGGTACTGCTGCCGCGCATTGCCTCGGCATCCCAGTCCGAAGTCGCGGAGCTGGCCGCGTCTGCGAACCCGAATGTGCGCATGCTGCTCGCCCAGCGACGCGACCTGCCGCCCGACATCCGCGACGCGCTGGCCGACGATCCCGACGCGAAGGTGGCCAAGTCCATCGCGCCGCACCCGGGCTTGTCCGATGCGCAGCTACGCGCGATGGTCACACGCCACGGTGGACGGGTGATGGCGAAGGTGGCCGCCAACCCTGGTGCCACGTCGACGCTGCTGGAGGACCTCGCTCAGCACCGGCCGTCGGTGCAGAAGGCGTTTCGCGAGATCGCCCGGCATGGCAACGCGACGGCCGCGGCACTGCTGGCGTGCCTTGACGTTCACCAGGCCAGAGCCTTGGCCGCCCGCCACGGCGCCCTGCCGCCCTCGGTGATCGTCGAACTGCTCGACGACGAAGGCTGGCAAGTGGCGGAAGCCGCCGCGGCCAATCCGTCGCTGCCGCTGTCCGCGATGTCCAAGCTGGTGCCCTGATCGAGGCGGGCCGTACCGACGTGCGGTTCAGCGGGGCCTGGGGCGGGTCATCGGGCTCTGGCGTACTCCTTGTCAAGCCAGCCGCAGACCACGTCGGCCACCTCGGCGGCGGTCAGGCCCGTGGTGTCGACGACCAAGTCAGGGTCCTTGGCCTGTTTGGGGAGGGTGTTCTGGTGTAGTGACAGGCCGGTCGGGTGGGCGTGGCGGCGTTGCCGGTCGGCGAGTTGCTCGTCGGCGACCGTGAGCTCGACGACGGCGACCCGCGCCGTGCCCTCGTCGCGTATCCGGCGCAGTCGGGCCTGCAGGTCATCGTTCACGGCCGGTTCGAAGGCCTGGCCGTCCACCACCACCCCGACGCCCGAGGCGAGCATCGCCACGATCGCCGCGTTCATCGCGTAAAGCATGGCCAGGGCATCCGGCCCGTTGTCGATCCGCCGCACCCCCGGCATATGCTCCACGTTCTGATAGGTGAACCCTCGGGCGGCGTGCCGGGCGTTCTTCACGCCTCCGGCCCACTGCCCCGGCACCATTCGATAAAGCTCGTCGACCCCGAACCGCAGCAGCGGCTCCTCCCAGTGCTCCTGGACGGCTTCTGCGAGGGTCGACTTGCCGGCCGCAGACGGGCCGTTGAGGACGACACACAACGGGGCCTCAGTCATCGGTCTTCCACTTCTATTCTGCGGTCAACAGCTGCGTGAGGAGTGTGCACGAGCGGCTGGCCGCCACCGGTGTTTATATGAGGACGCTATCGGGTCCGCTGCGTGGTACTCGACGAGCGGCGGGCTACCCGAACCTCAAGCGCAGCACGGCCAGCGTCTCGCCGTGCTCGGGGTCCTCCAGCACGGAGAAGGCTTACAGCCACCCAGTCCGTCCCCGCCTCTCGTCCTCCGCATAACTTACATTATGCGGACACTGTTGCCTTGCATAGCATTACAGAGTTGCGTTGCATTGCATGTATTGAAAGGTAATGAAACGTAACTCTGTGGGGCGTGCGGAGTGGCGGGGTGAGAGCGGGGG
>NZ_JAAFZA010000231.1 GCF_015356865.1 Catenulispora pinisilvae | reverse complement strand
CTGGGGTTGGGGTTGGAGCTGGGGCTGGCGGCGAGTAGGGCGGTCATCTCATAGGATTTGAGATGATTCGCCCCTATCGAACAGATATACCACTCGCCACCGACAGCCACCGACAGCCACAGTCGACGCGAGTTCGCCACCAAGCCCACGAGCGCGCCGAGCGGGGCAGTCATTTGATACGACCTAGCCAGATCCGCCCCTTATCGAACAGATATAGCAGGCGCCGCCGACAGTCACATCTTCGACCCGTGCCTCAGCCTCAGCCCTCTTCGCCGCCCGCATCCTGCCGCTTCCGAAAGAAGCCGCGGAACGCCGCGTACATCGCTGCCATCAGTCCCACCCCGAGTAGGCCCGGCTGCCAGTGCTTCGCGTTCGCTCCGGTGACGCCGGCGACCGCGTCTGGGCCGTCCGTCAGTTGCTCGCGGACGGTGCCGCATGCCAGGGCTGGGCCAGTGGTGGAGCTTTTGGCGCAGGCGGTGGAGGTGAACTGGTGGGTCGTGGTGGGGGGTTTGGCGTCGCGGGCGCGGGGGGCCAGGTGTTCGGACTCTTCGACGGTGCCGGCCATCACCTGGTCGGTGAAGACCAGGGTGTGGCCTGCTGGGATGTCGGCGGTCCAGCGGAGGGTGTCGTCCTCCTGGTCGGCCTGGGGGCTGGAGTCGACGAGTTGGAAGCCGGGCGGGACCAGGTGGTAGACCTCCAGGGCCGGGTAGGAGGTCGGGGATTCGTTGTCCACGCGGACTGTGTAGTCGACGAGGTCGCCGGAGTGGGCTGAACGGGTGTCGTCGCTGATGTCGACGCGGACGCCCTGGCCGGTTCCGGTGGCGCTGGCGTCGGTGGGCAGGGTGGGGAGGGCGCCTGCCCGGGCCGCGAGCGTGGACATGGTCCCGACGGTCATCGCCGCCGCGGTGACCACGCCGATGGCCGCCGCGCTCCGCATCATGGTCCGCATTCACTTTGTTTCGGTACGGAGTGGGGTGCGGCTTTAGCGGTGGCTTTAACCCGTACGGGTCTTTTAGCGTTTCGGACGCTGTCCGGTTGACCGATTGATCCCCCGTGAGTGATCCCTCGGTGCCGCCGCGCCAAGACCCCGGCCAGCCCTGGCGCGCCGAGGGCACGCCGCCGGGTGAGCCGGGGCCGCCGAAGAAGCCGCAGCGGGGGCCGAGTGTGCCCGGCGGGTGGCCGCGGCTGCTGCTGACCATGCTGCTGGTGTTCCTGGTCACCGATCTGCTGCTCTCGCTGTTCAACAGCGGGGCCTCCTCGACGAAGGTCCCCTACACCGAGTTCACCAAGCAGGTGGCGGCGAACAACGTCAAGGAGGTCTACTCCAAGGGCGATGCCATCCAGGGCGATCTGAAGGAGAAGGCCCCGGTCCCGGACGACGGCGGCGACACCTACGTCAAGTTCGACACGCAGCGCCCGTCCTGGGCCGAGGACCCGCTGTGGCAGCAGCTGTCGGCCAACGGGGTGACGATCACCGCCAAGCCGGTGGTGCAGCAGCAGAGCTTCCTGGTCAACCTGCTGATCTCGCTGGCCCCGGTGGCGCTGCTGCTGGGCCTATGGCTGCTGATCGCGCGGCGGATGAGCGCCGGGGCGATGGGCGGGCTGGGCCGGCGCGGGCCGCCGAAGCCGGTGGCGCCGGAGGAGGGCAAGCGGACCAGTTTCGCCGATGTCGCGGGCATCGACGAGGTGGAGGCGCAGCTGGCCGAGGTCGTCGACTATCTGAAGAACCCGGCGCCGTTCCAGCTGATGGGCGCCCGGATGCCCGGCGGGGTGCTGCTGGCCGGCCCGCCCGGGACCGGCAAGACGCTGCTGGCCCGGGCCGTGGCCGGCGAGGCGAACGTGCCGTTCTTCTCGGCCTCGGCCTCGGAGTTCATCGAGATGATCGTCGGCGTCGGCGCCTCCCGGGTGCGCGAGCTGTTCAACGAGGCCCGCAAGGTCGCGCCGTCGATCGTGTTCATCGACGAGATCGACACCATCGGGCGGGCCCGCGGCCGCGGGTCCGGGATCGGCGGCCACGACGAGCGCGAGCAGACGCTGAACCAGATCCTCACCGAGATGGACGGCTTCACCGGCAGCGAGGGCGTGGTGGTGGTCGCGGCCACGAACCGCGCCGACGTCCTGGACCCGGCGCTGACCCGGCCCGGCCGCTTCGACCGGGTGGTGCAGGTCGGGCCGCCGGACCGGGCCGGCCGCGAGGCCATCTTGAAGATCCACACCCGGCGCATCCCGCTGGCCCCGGACGCCGACCTGCGCCAGGTCGCGGCCATGACCCCGGGCATGACCGGCGCGGACCTGGCGAACCTGGCCAACGAGGCGGCGTTGCTGGCGGTCGCCCGGCACCGGACGGACGTGGGCCCGTCAGAGTTCTCCGGCGCCCTGGAGAAGATCCAGCTCGGCGCCGAACGTGCGGTCCTGATCCCCGAGGAGGACCGCCGCCGCACCGCCTACCACGAGAGCGGCCACGCGCTGCTCGGCATGCTCCAGCCCGGCGCGGACCCGGTCCGCAAGGTGACGATCGTGCCGCGCGGCCGAGCGCTCGGGGTGACGCTGTCCACGCCCGAGAACGATCGCTACTCGCACACCGAGGACTACCTGCGCGGCCGGATCTGCGGCGCGCTCGGCGGCATCGCGGCCGAGCAGGTGGTCTACGGGGACGTGACCACCGGCGCGGAGAGCGACCTGGAGCAGGTCACGGCGATCGCCCGCGGCATGGTCGGACGCTGGGGCATGAGCGAGCGCATCGGCCGGCTGACCGCCATCCCGGACGACGCGGCGCAGGCCTACGGCCTGTCGGCGGCGCCGGCGACGCTGGACGCGGTGGACGCCGAGGTGCGGCGGATCGTGGCGGAGTGCTACGAGAAGACCGTGCGGACGCTGACCGAGAACCGGGAGCGCCTGGACGCGCTGGCGGCGGCGCTGATGGAACACGAGTCGCTGGACGAGGCGGACGCTTATCAGGCAGCTGGCGTGCCTCGGCGGCGTTCGGATCCGGACCGCTGACGGTCTGAGGGTTCACGGGCCCCCAGCGCGGCAATCGTCACAGTGTGCTGAGCGACGCATGGGACTACCTGCGGGACGCCCCGGGGACGTACCTGTGGCTGCTCGCCCTGCTCGGCACGTCCCGCTACGTCAGGAGACTGCCGGCCCAGCGGGCGGCGAAGCTGCTGGAGACGAACTCCACGAACCTGACGCAGCTGCGGCGCGCGCCGTACGTGCTGGTCACCAGCCTGTTCTTCACCGCGGGCACGAGTTGGTGGTTCTACCTGGCGACCTACAGCGTCTTCCACGCCCCGGCCGAGCACTGGCTGGGCACGTGGCGCTGGCTGACGGTGATCGGGCTGGCGCACGTCGGGGCCACGCTGCTGAGCCAGGGGTGGGTGGCGCGGGAGATCGGTGCCGGGCGGCTTCCGGCGTCGGATCGGACCACGTCGGACTACGGGGTCAGCTATGCGCAGGCCGGTGCGGCGGCGGTGTTGGCATACCGGATCCCGATGCCGTGGCGGGTGCCGTATCTGGTGGTGCTGATCGCGTTCTATGGCTACGGCTGGCTCAAGAACCGGCGGGATTTCACGGCGATCGGGCATCTGTGCGCGCTCGCGATCGGCTTGGCCTGCTTCTGGATTGCGCCCTGAGGTATTTGAGGGACTTGAGAAACCGCTAGCTCTTACCCTTCTTACCCTCGTCGGGCGGCCGCACCTTGATGGAGACGTACCGGTTCGCCTCCCACTCCAGCGCGGCCTTCTGCGCGGCGTGCCAGGTGCACAGGCCGAGCAGGTTGCCGAGGGAGTGGTCATCCTTCTTGCCGACGTGGACGACCATGCTGGCCTCGCGGGAGCAGCCGACGCCGAAGTGGGCGTGCTTCCATTCGCAGCGCCGTCCACAGCGCCGCATGACTTTGCGCACCAGCCGGTTCCAGTTTCGCGGAAGCTTCACTAGATCCTGCGATCCACTCACATAAAAGAGTTCCCCTGAATATCGCATCGGCGCGCGGGGCGCTCGCGTTGATCACCTAGATGAGTGACGTCGGCGGGCGCCGCTAGGCTCGCCGAGTGCTGATCGTCACTTCCGCGCTGCTGCGGCGTACCGGATCCGATGGCCGTCCCGAAGTTCTGGTCGGGCTGAAGAAGACCGGCTTCGGCGCCGGGCTGGTCAACTACCCCGGCGGCAAGCTGGAGCCCGGGGAGACGCCGGCGGAGGCGGTCGCGCGGGAGGTCGCGGAGGAGACCGCGATGACGGTGGCGGTGGGCGACCTGAAGCCGGCCGCGGAGCTGGTGTTCCGGTTTCCCGACGTGCCGGAGTGGGACGACATCCGGCTGCACTGCTTCACGGCCACGGAGTTCGCCGGGGAGCCGCAGGAGAGCGCGGAGATCGCTACCGGATGGCTGGCCGAGGCGGAGCTGCCTTACGACCGGATGTGGGATGACTCACGCTTGTGGGTGCCACCGGTGCTGGCCGGCGAGTACGTCGTGATGGACGTCATCTACGCCGGCCGCAGCAAGGTGGCCTCTCATACCCGGCTGCCGTCGGCCGCCGGACTCGGGTGAGGCTACTGCTCCACCGGGTGAAGCGACATCGGACCGTAGACGACCGAGCCGTCCTCCAGCAGCGTGACCTGGTCGACGCCGGCGTCCAGCAGCTCCTTCCAGTTCTCCCCGATCCAACTCTCGGCGTCGGACTGCGTGGAGAACTCCTCCGGTTTCGCCCCGGTATCCTTCTCGCCGCCAGCGGTGTCCTCATAACGCCACATGAAAGTCACAGTGTTGACCCCTTCAATTGCCCAGCCGTCGCAGAACAACATAACGCGCACGTTGATCCTTGGCGGTGCCCGCTCCGGGAAGTCCGCCGAGGCAGAGCGGCGGCTCACCCGCCTGGCTGACGACGGGTCGGACAATGCGCTGTATGTCGCGACCGGCGGCCGGCGCGAGGGTGACGCCGACTGGGCGGACCGGGTGCGGCGGCACCGGGAGCGGCGTCCGGCCTCGTGGACGACGGTGGAGACGGCCGACGTCGCGGCGGTGCTGCGCGGGGCGACGCGGCCGGTGCTGGTGGACTGCCTGACGCTGTGGCTGACCGCGGTGATGGACGAGGTCGGGGCGTGGGACGACGCGGCGTGGCAGGACGGCGGGGAGCGGGAGCTGGCGGCGCGGTTCGACGAGTTGGCGGACGCGTGGCACGGGGTGACCGTGCCGGTGCTGGCGGTGAGCAATGAGGTGGGGCTCGGGATCGTGCCGGACAGCGCCGGGGTGCGGCGGTTCCGGGATGAGCAGGGGCGGTTGAACCAGCGGATCGCGGCGGCTTCGGACGCGGTGGTGCTGATGGTGGCGGGGATCGCGGTGGCGGTGAAGTAGGGCTTCCCCACGTACAGGGTGCCGCCGCTAGGCTGTTCGCACCATGGACGCGTCCGAGAACCCCACCCCCGAGCCGGCCGAGCAGCCCGAGCCCGTCGAGGCCGCCCAGACGGCCCCCAAGACGGCCGCCGAGAGCGAAGTCAGCGCCGAAGTCAGCGCCGAAGACGGCGCTGAGACTGGCGACGAAGCTGCCGTCGAGACCGGCACCGAGACCGGCCCCGAGCCGCTGAACCTCGACCAGCTCGCCGACCAGGCCGAGCGCCCCGACGAGGCGGCGCGGGACCAGATGCGGAACCGGCTGGCCGCGCTGGCCGTCCCGGCCGCGGGCCTGGGCCGCCTGGAGGAGCTGGCGATCTGGCTGGCCGGCGCGCGCGGCAGCGGCGAGGCGCGGCCGATCGAGCGGGCCCGCGTGGTGGTGTTCGCCGGCGACCACGGAGTGGCCACGCTCGGGGTGTCGGCTACGGCGCCGGACCAGGCGCAGGCCGTCACCGCGGCGCGGGTGAAGCAGATCGAGGACGGCGGCGGAGCGGTCGGCGTGCTGGCCCGGCTGCACGGTGCGACGGTGCGCGTGGTCGACGTCTCGGTCGGCAGCCCGTCCGGCCGCGTCGACAAGGAGGACGCGGCCACCCGCGAGGAGATCGAGCACGCCTTCCGCCTCGGCATGGCGGTCGCCGACGCCGAGGCCGACTCCGGCGCCGATGTCCTGATCCCGGCCCTGGTCGGGGTGGGTGCCAGCACCGTGGCCTCGGTCCTGGCCGGCGTCCTGACCGGCAAGGACGCCGCCGCCGTCACCGGTCGCGGCTCGGGTGTGGACGACACCGCGTGGATGCGCAAGTGCGCGGCCGTGCGCGACGCGATGCGCCGGGGCCGCCCGGTCCTCGGCGACCAGCTGGAGCTGCTGGCCAAGGTCGGCGGCCGCGACTTCGCCGCCCTGACCGGCTTCCTGCTCCAGGCCGTGATCCGGCGGGTTCCGGTGCTCCTGGACGGCGTCACCACCACGTCCTGCGCGATGCTGGTCCAGCGGATCGCCTACCGCTCCCCGCAGTGGCTGCTGGCCGGCGCCCTGTCCCCGGAGCCCGCGCACGGGTCGGCCCTGGACCGCCTGTCGCTGGTACCGCTGGTCGAGGGTTACGACGTGCGCCAGTCCGAAGGCGCGCTCGGGCTGCTGGCGCTGCCGATGCTGAAGGCCGCCGCCGCGCTGGCGGCGGAGCTGGCGACGTTCGACGAGGCCGGGATCCCGGAACCGGTGCTGCGGTCGCGGGTGTGAGGGGGCTCGGCGGCCGGTCAGCCAGTGGCCTCCGCCTCGCCTTCTCGACGCTGACAGCGCTTCCTGTCGGCCCGCCGTCGCAGGTCGATCGGGCGGTCGCGGGGCTGGCGATGGCTTACTCGCCGGTTGTCGGCGGCGTGCTGGGGGCGGCTGCGGGAGCGGTCGGCGCGGGACTGGGGTGGTGGACTTCCAGCCCGGTCGTGGCGGCGGCCGCCGGGGTCGCGACCCTCGCGGCGCTGACTCGCGGACTGCACCTCGACGGGCTCGCCGACACCGCCGACGGCCTCGGTTCGGCCAAGCCCGCGGCGGACGCGCTGCGCATCATGAAGGCCTCGGACATCGGCCCGTTCGGCGTCATCACGCTGGTCCTGGCACTGCTCGGGCAGGTGCTGCTGCTCGCGGGCGCGTGGGGGCGGCACGGCGCGTGGTACGGGGCGTGCGCGATCGCAGTGGCCTGCGTCGCGGGCCGCCTCGCCGTGACCTGGGCCTGCCGCCCCGGGGTGCCCTCGGCCCGGCCCGACGGCCTCGGGGCGTGGGTCGCGGGGAGCGTGTCGCGGGTGGCGCTCGCCGCGGCGTCGGTCGGCGCGCTCATCGCGGCAGGTGTCGCAGGGGTCTGCGTGAGCGAGGGGGCACGCTGGCTGCTGTGGCCGGCGGCGGTCGTGCTGGGAGTCGGCGTGTCGGCGGTGTTGCTGCGCCACACGAACCGTCGGTTCGGCGGCATCACCGGCGATGTGTTGGGAGCGCTCGTGGAAGTCGGCTTCACCGGCGCGCTGGTGATTCTGGCCGGTCGCTAGTGCGGTGGCCGGATTGGTTCACCGGGTTGGTGGTGTGGTCACCTGTTGGACGAGAGTCGGGTGCGGAGGCCGCCGGTCACGTACAGGGTTAAGGGCGTTGTGAAAAAACCGCCTGTTTTCGTCCGCCGGCTTGTGTACGCAAGGCGCGGTCGCGTGGCAGGGCGGACGAAAAACCGGCCGTTTTTTCACAACATGTGTGGTCGGCTCAGCCGTGCCCGGCTTGGGTGCGGGCGCTGCGGTGGTTCTGGTCCCGGCGTCGGGGGGTTGGCCCCTGGATTGTTCGTTCTCGGGGGGTGAGTACACATGTTGTTGAGAAACCGGCGGATTTCGGCCGCCTGCCCGCCCGCCGCCGCGTGCGCGAGAACATTTGGCCGAAATCTGCCGATTTCTCAACAACGCCTTTAAACCCCGTACACGACCGGCGACCTCCGCACCCGACTCTCGCCCAACCCGCAACCACACCACCAACACGGCAAACCAATCCAGCCACCGCACTAGCGGCCGAACACC
This sequence comes from Catenulispora pinisilvae, assembly GCF_015356865.1. GTDB lineage: Bacteria > Actinomycetota > Actinomycetes > Streptomycetales > Catenulisporaceae > Catenulispora > Catenulispora pinisilvae. Next base: position 8,449 of record NZ_JAAFZA010000231.1, on the reverse strand, counting down.
CGAGCCCGGTATCCACGGGCCCGAAACAGCATCTTCGCCAGGCCGGCAGGCTGGTAGAACACGATGAAGTCCGCGAACCGGTGCGCGCCCCGGCGGCCCTCGACGCGTACCGCCGCGTCCCGCAGCGCGATCAGCTGCGCGACCGTCATCGGCAGCGCCCGCTCGCGCGGCTGGTACGTCGAGCCGATCGGGTAGTCGCGATACGGCCGGTCGGTCATCTCGACGTGGCAGCCCATCACCCACGTCACCTCGTGCACGGCGCTGAACGCCACCAGCCGGTGCAACGTGGCCACCAGTTCGGCGAAGTCCTCGACGTAGATCCGGCCCGGATAGACGGTGTCGCCGGTCAGCAGGAACCCGGTCGCGGGGTCGTGGAACACCACTCCGGCGGCGTGGTGCCCGGGTGCGCCGATGGCCGTCAGGACCCGGCCGCCGAGATCGAACGACACTTCCTGGTCCGGCCACCGCGCGTCGTCGAACCCGAAGAACGCCCGGACCGCGTCCGGTTCCCTCGCCACGACCGTCGTGTCCGGACGGTCCGCGAACTGCCCGTCCGCCGCGACGTGGTCGCCGTGCCCGTGCGTGTGCGCGACCACGAGTTCGTAGCCGTCCCGCGGATGACGGGTCAGCCAGTCCGCGACCAGCCCGTCGACCGTTTCCCGCAGCGGGAAGACCGCCGGATCGGCGGTGGCCCCGGTGTCGAGCAAGATCGCCCGATCCGTGCCGAACAGTAGGTAGAGGAAGGGGGCCTCGTAGTTCGTGCTCTTACTCTGCCGCAGAATCACCGTGTGCTCGTCGTATACGTGCACCTGGATCGGGGGCTCCGAGGCCGAACTCCAGCGCCGCACCCCGTGGTTCCAACGAACGTCGAACTTACGCAACCCCGACCACGATCCCCCAGGTGTGCGTCACCGACGCCCCGGGGGCCAGCGTAATGACGCCCTTCCCGCTCGCGAAGGCGTTCGGCGGGCAGCTCATCGGCTCGACCGCGAGCGCCGAGCGCCGGTAGGGGTCGTTCAGCGGGTCGCCGGAGAACAGCTGCACCCACTCCAGGCCGTCGCCGAACCACATCGTCACGCCCTCGGTCCCCTGCCCGAGGGTGACGCGGGCCCGGCCGTCGGCGTCGCGGACGACGTCGGTGAAAGCGGTGTCCAGGGTCACGCCGCGCAGCGGGCGGCGGTCGCGGAAGTCATACGGCGTGCCGCCGACGGGGACCTCGCACTGCGGGATCATGCGCTCGTCGACCATCAGCCAGCGGCTGGCCGGGACGCGGACCAGGCCCTGCGGGCCGTCCAGTCCGCCGTCCACCTTCAGGTAGGCGTGCGATCCGATGCCGTAGGGGGCGTCCCAGTCGCCGGCGTTGTGCGCGCTCACCGCGATCGTCAGGCCTTCGTCCTCGTCCAGCGAGTACTCGGCGGCCAGGTCGAGCAGGAACGGGTAGCCGGGCTGCGGTTCCAGGCGCAGGGTGAGGCGGACCGAGGAATCGGTCTGGGCGTCCAGCTTCCAGGTCGCGTGCCGGGTCAGACCGTGGATCGCGTTGTGCCGGGCCGCCTCGGTGATCTCCAACTCGCGCTCCACGCCGGCGAACTTGTACTTGCCGTCCTGGATGCGGTTGGGCCAGGGCAGCAGGAGCTGGCCGCTGCCGCCGACCGGGCTGCCGTCCTCGGGGAACTCCATGATCAGTTCCCGGTTGTCCAGTCGCAGGGCCCTGAGACCGGCACCGACCTCGGTCACGGTGGCGGCGTACTCCCCCGCCTTGATCGTGAACTGCTCTCCGGTCGGGCGCTCGCCTGCACTGATCATGCCGCCATGGTCCCACGATCCGGTCCCCGGCGGGCAGGCCGGGGCCGGGTTCGCCGGCGGGCCGGAGTCAGCCGCGGGTGCGCACGTCCACGAACGGCGGCTTCACCACAGTGAACGCCGCCGCCTTGCCGCGCACGTCCAGATAGACCGTGTCGCCCTCGGTGTGGTCGCGGTCCAGCAGCGCCAGGCCGATGCCCTCGCGCAGGCTCGGTGAGAAGGTGCCGGAGGTGACCTCGCCGATCTGCTTGCCGGCCTCGTCGTTGACCACCATGTGCGCGCGCGGGATGGCCCGGTCCACGGCCTTGATCCCGCGCAGCAGCCGCTTGGCACCGGCCTCACGCTCGGCCAGCAGCGGCTCGCGGCCCCAGAACGCCGGCTTCTTCCAGCCCACGGCCCAGCCGGCGCGCGCCATGTTCGGGGTGATGTCCAGCGACAGGTCCTGGCCGTGCAGCGGGTAGCCCATCTCGGTGCGCAGGGTGTCGCGGGCGCCGAGGCCGCAGGGCCGGATGCCGAACTGCTCCCCGGCCGCTAGCAGCGCGTCCCACAACGCCTCGGTCTTGTCCCAGCGCGGGACCAGTTCGTAGCCGTGCTCGCCGGTGTAGCCGGTGCGGCAGACGGTCAGCGGGGAGTCCTGGAAGGAGGCCACTGCGAAGGACATGTAGTCGTGGTCTGTGGGCAGCCTGAGTGCGGCCAGCACCTCGGCCGACTTCGGGCCCTGCACCGCCAGCACGCCGAACTCGCGGTGCCGGTTCCGCACGGTGACGCCCTCGGGCGCGGCGGCCTCCAAGCGGCGGACCACCTCGGCGGTGTTGGCGGCGTTGGGGATCAGGAAGACGTCCTCGGGGCCGTTGAGATAGGCGATGAGATCGTCGACCACGCCGCCGGTGGCGTCGTCGCAGCACAGGGTGTACTGGGCCTGGCCGGGCTCGATCCGCTGGAGGTCGTTGGCCAGCACCGAGTTCACGAACGCCGCGGCGCCCGGCCCGGTGACCGAGGCCTTGCCCAGGTGGCTGACGTCGAAGACGCCGACCTGTTCGCGGACCGCGGCGTGCTCCTTGAGCACACCGCCGGTCTTGCTGTATTCGATCGGCATGTCCCAGCCGCCGAAGTCGGACATCTTCGCCCCCAGAGCGATGTGGCGCGCGTGCAAGGGCGAGGTCAGGAGATCGCTGGTCACACGCCGAGACGATACCGGAGGAAACACCCCGGCCCACCGCTGGCCGGAACCGGCCGGATTGACACCGGGGGAACGGGGAAGGTCATCCGCGCGCCTCGCCCGGTGCGACCGCACCGAGTACGGTCGCCTAAAGTAACGATGTCCCGGGTGACGGCCGCCTCGACCGCAGTGAAGGGCGACCCCCTTCCCCGCCGGCATCTGAAGATGTCCTAGCGAGAACTGGATCAACGATGACCTCGATCTCCCTGTCCGCTACCGCGACCGGCAAGGCGGACGCCGTCGTAGTCGGCGTGTACGCCACCGAGACCGCCAAGGGGGTCAAGGGCGTCGCCCTGGCCCCCGGCGCCGAGGCCGTGGACGCGGCCTACGGCGGATCCCTGGCCAAGGCGCTGGACCTGATCGGCGCCGCCGGCAAGGACGGCGAGCTGACCCGGGTCCCGGCGCAGGGCGACGTCAAGGCGCCGCTGATCGTCGCCGTCGGCCTGGGCAAGAAGCCCGGCAAGGGCGAGCAGTTGAACACCGACACGCTGCGCAAGTCGGCGGCCGTCGCGGCCCGCTCGCTGGCCGGCAAGGCCAAGGCGATCTTCGCGCTGCCGGCCGAGGACGCCGCGCAGGCCGGCTCGGTGGCCGAGGGCGTGCTCCTGGGCGCCTACTCCTACCAGGGCCTGAAGGCCGCGAAGAAGGACGCCAAGGGTGCGGTCGGCGAGGTCGTGCTGGCCACCTCGGGCGCCAAGCAGGCCGCGGTGAAGAAGGCCGTGGAGCACGCGGACACCGTGGCCACCGCTGTGAACCTGGCCCGCGACCTGATCAACACCCCGCCCTCGCACCTGTACCCGCAGACCTTCGCCGAGCGGGCGCAGGCCGAGGTCAAGGCGGCCGCGGTGCCGGCGCTCACGATCGAGGTGCTGGACGAGAAGGCGCTGACCAAGGGCGGCTACGGCGGCATCATGGGCATCGGCAAGGGCTCGGCCAAGCCGCCGCGCCTGGTCCGCGTGGCCTACCGGCACCCGAAGGCGAAGAAGCACCTGGCGCTGGTCGGCAAGGGCATCACCTTCGACACCGGCGGCATCTCGCTGAAGCCGGCCAACGCGATGGACACCATGAAGTCGGACATGAGCGGCGCCGCCGCGGTGTTCGCCGCCACCCTGGCCGCCGCCAAGCAGGAGGTGCCGGTGAACATCACCACGTACCTGTCGCTGGCCGAGAACATGCCCGGCGGCGGCGCGGTGAAGGTCTCCGACGTGGTCACCATGTACGGCGGCAAGACCGTGGAGATCATGAACACCGACGCCGAGGGCCGGGTGGTGATGGCCGACGCGCTGGCCCGGGCCAGCGAGGACCAGCCGGACCTGCTGCTGGACGTCGCCACCCTGACCGGCGCGCAGGTCCTGGCGCTGGACCGGCTGGCCGCGGTGATGGGCAACGACGACGAGCTGCGCACCCGGATCGTGGAGACCGCCAAGGCGGCCGGCGAGGAGATGTGGCCGATGCCGCTGCCGGAGTACCTGCGCGAGACCATCGACACCCAGAGCGCCGACATCTCGAACATGGGGCAGCGGATGGGCGGCATGCTGGTCGCCGGGCTGTTCCTGCGCGAGTTCGTGGGCGAGGGCATCAAGTGGGCGCACCTGGACATCGCCGGGCCGTCGTTCAACGAGAAGGCCCCGTTCGGCGACACCCCGAAGGGCGGGACCGGCGCGGCGGTGCGCACGCTGGTGCGGCTGGCCGAGGACCTGGGTTCGGGCAAGTGAGCCGGCGCTGAAGCGCGCTGAAACCGCGCTCAGCCGGAACTGACCCGAAGCGGTCATCTCCCCACCCGGGAGGTGACCGCTTCGGCGTTCGCGGGTAGGTCTGTCGGCATGAGCGCCGACGACGGCCGCGACGGCAGCACCGCCGAGGAGCAGCCCTCACACCCCACGCACGACCCGCACGAAGGGCTCGGCGCGCGGCTGAACTGGCTGCGGGCCGGCGTGCTCGGCGCCAACGACGGCATCGTCTCCACCGCCGGCCTGGTGGTCGGCGTGGCCGGGGCCACCGACACCCAGTCCACGCTGCTGGCCTCCGGCATCGCCGGACTGCTGGCCGGCTCGCTGTCGATGGCCTCCGGCGAGTACGTGTCCGTGTCCACCCAGCGCGACTCGGAGATGGCCGCGCTGGCCCTGGAACGCAAGGAACTGGCCGAGACGCCGGAGGCGGAGTTCCAGGAGCTGGTCGGCCTCTACCGCGACAAGGGCCTGACCCCGATCACGGCCCGCCGCGTCGCCGAGGAACTGACCGCGCACGACGCCCTCACCGCGCACGCCACCACCGAACTCGGCATCGATCCGGAAGCACTGGCCAGTCCGTGGAGCGCGGCGATCGCCAGCTTCGTCGCCTTCAGCGTCGGCGCGCTGCTGCCGTTGCTGGCGATCGTGCTGCCGCCGGAACACTGGCGGGTGCCGGTCACGGTCGTCAGCGTGCTGATCGCGCTGATCCTCACCGGCTGGCTCAGCGCCCGGCTGGGCCGCGCGGCCCCGGGGCGGGCGATCCTGCGCAACGTGATCGGCGGAGCGCTGGCGATGGGGATCACGTATCTCGTGGGCACGTTGATCGGGAAGGTCGACTGAGTAGGAGGCGGCTGAGTAGGGGTCGACTCAATTAGGGATAGCCCGTATCGGAGTTGCGGCAAGCGTTCGACGCCGGGCTGAATAGTTCCCATGTGGCACGAGAGAAAGCGGATCGAGGGCTGGCACGCCGCGGCGGAGGCCGGCGACTCCGACGCGATGCTGCATCTGGCGCACGCGGTGAAGCACAGCGATCCGGTGGAAGCAGAACACTGGCTGCGCTCGGCCGCCGACCTCGGCAACCTGGAAGCGGTCCACAGGCTCGGCCTGCTGTTGTGGCACCGCGGCCAGCACACGGACGGCGAGGAGTTCGTGCAACGCGCGGCCGTCGGCGGCTATCAGGACGCGATCGCCACCATGGGGCAGTTCTGCGAGCGGCGGGGCGACTTCGAGGGCGCCGACGCCTGGTTCTGCAAGGTCGTCGCCGACGACGACTACAGTTCCTGAGCGGGCTACAGCTCCTGAGCGGGCGTCAGACCCCGTCCAGCCGCCGCTTGTCCTCCTCGGCACGCTTGCGCGTCCAGTCCCGCATGCGCTGTGGGTAGCCGACCACGTCGGCTTCGTAAGCGGGAATCCCTAAGGCCCGTGCCAACGCATGCGCCTGTTGCGGACTGCGCACCCGACGCCGTGTCCATTCCCCGGACGCGGCGATGAAGACCACTGTGGTGTCGGTCACAGCGGAACGGGGCTCTATATACGCTTCGACGCCGACACGGCTGCGGGCGAAATCGCTCAGGTGCGCTTCCGCAGCGGCCAGTTCCTCAGTGGATCTCCTGCTGGGCGGTGGCGCTATCGGTCCGGGGGCCGCAATGGGCATGCTGGGGCGGCGTCGGTGGAACATGGGCATAACCACTCCCGGAAGATCGTTGCTCCCTCGGGCCGGGCCGTGGGGCTCGGCATAAGTCGGGTCCGCACGCGGACTAGACTGGCGTTCCGGTCGCGGATGCGCTACCCGCGACTCCGCGTCCGTCCGTTCACTGACCCTTCCACAGCAGTGTGTCAGTGTGGGGCGGAACGGGACCGGCTAAAGCGAGAAGCAGGCGAGAAGAGGAACGCACGTGGCAGGCGACAACCAGTTCGACTTGGTCATCCTCGGCGGCGGTTCGGGCGGCTACGCCTGTGCCTTCCGGGCGGCGGACCTCGGGATGAGCGTGGCGCTGATCGAGAAGGCCGAGGTGGGCGGAACCTGTCTGCACCGCGGCTGCATCCCCACCAAGGCGCTGCTGCACGCCGGCGAGATCGCGGACAACACCCGCGAAGCGGCGCAGTTCGGCGTCGCGGCCACCTTCCACGGCATCGACATGGCCGCCGTCAACTCCTACAAGGACGGCGTGGTCGGTCAGCTCTACAAGGGCCTGCAGGGCATTGTGAAGGCCCGCAAGATCGAGTTCATCGCCGGCGAGGGCAAGCTGGTCTCGGCCAACACCGTCCAGGTGAACGGCCAGAACGTGACCGGCAAGAACGTGGTCCTGGCCACCGGCTCGGTACCGAAATCGCTGCCCGGCCTGGAGATCGACGGCAACCGGATCATCTCCAGCGACCACGCCCTGAAGATGGACTTCGTCCCGGCCTCGGCGATCATCCTCGGCGGCGGCGTCATCGGCTGCGAGTTCGCCTCGGTCTGGAAGTCCTTCGGCACCGACGTGACGATCATCGAGGGCCTGCCGCACCTGGTCCCGCTGGAGGACGAGAACTCCTCCAAGCTGCTGGAGCGCGCCTTCCGCCGCCGCGGCATCAAGTACGAACTGGGCAACTTCTTCTCCGGTGTGGAGTACACCGAGAACGGCGTGCGCGCCTCGATCGCCAACGGCAAGACCGTCGAGGCCGACCTGATGCTGGTGGCCGTCGGCCGCGGCCCGGTCTCGGCCGGCCTGGGCTATGAGGAGGCCGGGGTCGCCACGGACCGCGGCTACGTCAAGGTCGACCAGTACTGCCGCACCTCGGTCCCCGGCGTCTACGCGGTCGGCGACCTGATCCCGACTCTTCAGCTGGCGCACGTCGGCTTCGCCGAGGGCATCATGGTCGCCGAGCACATCGCCGGCCTCAACCCCGCACCGATCGACTACGACGGCGTGCCGCGGGTGACCTACTCGCACCCGGAGGTCGCCTCGATGGGCCTGACCGAGGCGCAGGCGAAGACCAAGTACGGCGACACCGCCGTGAAGACCTTCAACTACGACCTCGCCGGCAACGGCAAGAGCAAGATCCTGAAGACCTCGGGCCAGGTGAAGGTGGTCCAGCAGGTCGACGGGCCGGTACTGGGCATCCACATGGTCGGCGACCGGATGGGTGAACTCGTCGGCGAGGCTCAGTTGATCTTCAACTGGGAGGCGCTGCCGCAGGAGGTGGCGCAGTTGGTGCACGCGCACCCGACCCAGACCGAGGCGATGGGCGAGGCCATGATGGCCCTGGCCGGCAAGCCGCTCCACGTCCACGACTGATAAGCCTGCTGTAGGGACACCGCAGGACATGCACCTGCGGAAGCCGAAGAGAATTCTGCACGGAATGTTCTGCGAAGGAGATAGAGAGCGCTCATGTCGGTCTCAGTAGTTCTGCCCGCGATGGGTGAGTCGGTCACGGAGGCCACCATCACCCGCTGGCTGAAGAAGGAAGGCGACCGGGTCGAGGTCGACGAGCCGCTGCTCGAAGTCTCCACCGACAAGGTCGACACCGAGATCCCGTCCCCGTCGGCCGGGTTCCTGGTCTCGATCAAGGTGGCCGAGGACGAGACGGTCGAGGTCGGCGCCGAGCTGGCGGTCTCCGGCGGCGGGATCATGCAGTACGTGCTGCGGAACCTGCTGAAGAAGTAAGTGGTCTGATGAAGTAGCGGAACGCTGATGAAGCAGCCCCCGGCCAGTTCCAGCAC
>NZ_JAAFZA010000230.1 GCF_015356865.1 Catenulispora pinisilvae | reverse complement strand
CCAGACCCCGCGCCGCCCGCCCCGCCGGCCATCGACCCGGGCACCCTCCCGCAGACCCGGGCCCTGCCCAGCAGTACCGATCCGCAGTTCCAGACCCGGCTGCACGCGCTGTGGCAGGGCATCGTGGACGACAACCCGCAGGAAGCCCAGCCGTTCTTCTTCCCGAAGACCGCGTACATCCAGCTGAAAGCCTTGTGGAACGCAGGGGGCGACTACGACTATCGCCTCCTCGGCTACTTCAACCTGGACGTTCACGCCGCTCATCGCTTGCTCGGCGCGGGCGCGCAGCGGGCCCAGCTGGTCGGCATCGATGTGCCCGCCGCCGACGCGGAGTGGATGCCGCCCGGATCCGAGGAGAACAAGATCTCCTACTACCGCCTCTACGGCACCCGCGTCCGGTACACGCTCGACGGCCAGTCGCACTCGTTCGGCGTCTTCTCCCTGCTGTCCTGGCGCGGGCAGTGGTACGCCATCCACTTCGGGCCGTGGCCGCGCTGGGAACGGTACGGCGACGTGCTCCAGCCTCGGTGATCAGCGTGCTACAGCCTCGGTGACCTCAGGCGATCTCAGTGCCCTAACAACCCTGACCCGAAGAAGTCCCCACCATCGCGAACCCCCGGCAGCGCGAAGAAGTACCCGCCGCCGGTCGGCTGGATGTAGTCGACCAGCGGCTCGCCCGCCAGCCGCTCCTGCACCGCCTGGAACTGCCGCTGCACGTCCTGCTGGTAGCAGCAGAAGATCAGCCCGACGTCCAGGTTGCCGTTCACATCGAGCCCGCGCTCGTAGTTGTAGCCCCGGCGCAGGATCTGCTGTGCGGTGCTTGCGGACGTGCGCGGGTTGGCCAGTCGGATGTGCGCGTCCATGGGTATCACCAGCCCGCGCGGATCCGCCGGATAGTCAGGCGTGTCCCGCTCCGCCGAGCCGTCCAGCGGCGCCCCGCTGTCCCGCCGCCGGCCGATCATGTTCTCCTGCTCGTGCAGCGACACCCGGTCCCAGAACTCCACCAGCATCCTGATGATCCGGACCACCTGGTAGGAGCCGCCCTCGGTCCAAGCCGGCTCGGCGCCGCCGCCCCGGGTCCAGATCAGCTCCTCGGTCACCGACGTCTTCGACACGTCCGGGTTGGCGATCCCGTCCTTGAAACCGAGCTGGTTGCGGGGCGTTCCGTCCGGGCGCGACGCCGCGTGGAAGCCGTCGATCTTCCAGGACGGCTGCATCCCCCCGCGAGTGTGCTTGGCGATATCGCGCAACGCGTGCATCACCGTGTCCCGGGAGTCCGCACAGATCTGGAGCAGCACGTCACCATGGAGTTCCGTGGAGCCCTCGACATGGTCGTCGGCGAACACCGGCATCGCGGTCAGCCGGGCCGGCTTGCGGCCGGCCAGGCCGAAGCGGTCGTCGAACAGCGGCGCCCCGACCCCGACCGTCACCGTCAGGCCGTCGGACGGGACGTGCGGGCCGAGCGTCTCGCTGTCGGTGGGAGCGGACGCCACGTCGGTAGCCGCAGGCAGACCTCCAGACGTCAGAAACCTGACACGATCCGTGAGGGTCTGGAACAGTGTGGTGAGTGACGCCTTGTCCCGAGCCGTGACCGCGAACGCCACGAACGTGGCAGCATCCTGTTGCTCGGTCACGATGCCGGCCTGATGCGCGCCCTCGAAACCGATGCGCCGACCAGAAGGCCCGGGGCCGGAGTCGGCGACCGCCGCCGCGGCGACTCCCGCCGCACCGCCGACCGCAGCCGCCGAAGCGGCACCGACCGCCGCGCCGCGCAGGAATGATCGTCTCGCCAGGCCGGTCATGCGTTCGTCCTCGGGGCCAGCAGGTTGGGGATCGTGGACAGGTCTTCGAGCAGCTGGTCCAGGTCGGCGTCGATGCGCTGGCGCTGCGCGGTGCCGATGGCCGGGGCCGGAGTCCAGGTGCCGGAGCCGTCGCGGGCCGCCAGCAGGTCGCCTTGCAGGGCGGTGATCTCGCCGCCGAGCTTGGCGGGCAAGCCCGGATCCCGGTCGTTGATCAGCGGAGTCAGCACACTGACTACTTCCAGGGTGCCCTCGGTGTTCGCATAGGCGGTGGCCAGGCTCGTGCCGCTGCCCGCGTCGGAGGCCCCGGTGATCTGGAATTCGAGCGTGTTCTCCAGGATCTCGTGGGCCCGCAGCGGCAGGTCGCCGGGATCGACCTCCTCGCTCGGGAAGTCGGCGATCAGGCCCTGGACCGAGGCGACGAGCGCCTGCGTCAGTGGTCGTACATCCGATGCGGAAGCGCCGTGCCAGAGTGCGTATTCGACGGCGTGCAGACCGGCCCAGTTCTTGTCCGCAGTGCCGTCCGGCAGCCCCGCCGGGGTCCCGTCGATCGCCGCGTCGAAGTCGCCGAACGAGTTGTACGCGGCACCCAGGCGCTCGTAGTCGAGGTGGGCCGGCAGCCAGTCCGCCTTCGCGGCTTGCAGATCGCCGCGTGCCACGTCGGCGTCCAGCCTCTGGCTGGCTGCCAGCAGCTTGGGCAGGGCGGCGCCGAGCCAGGCGCGGTAGGCGTTGACCGGCGCGGTCATGTCCAGGTCGGGCAGCGGTTTGTAACCGGCGACCGGGTTTGACGTTGTCCCTGAGACAGAGAACTGCGACGTGGTGTGGACCTTGCCGGTGGACAGGACGCACCGGATCGCGTACCGGCCCGCGCCGAGCGTCGTGGCCAGCGGCAGGGTGCGGCCCGGCGTGAGCCAGGGTATCTCCGCGTACACCAGGTTCGCGCTGTCGACGAGGTAGACGGTCGCGAAGACGCTCGTGTCGTCGGTGACCGCGAACTCGACGCGGCCCGCGTCGGCGGCCGGGGGCGGCGTGCCGCAGCCGGCGCTGCGGACGGCGATCGGGCCGCCGGCGCTCGCCGGGTGGGATCCGGCGACGCCCGCTGCCGCGGCGACGATCACCATGATCGGGAGCACCGCGAGGCGTACCTGCCAGGAGGCACGGCGCATGACGGTCGGGGTTCCTTTCGTCGTCCTGGTGACAGGGTCCCGGTCTGGTGTCAGGACCCTGTTCGCAGCACGCCGCGGACGACCCGGACGGAAGGCCGGGTCGTCCGCCGTTCGCTACGGGGTGAGGCGCGTGCTCAGCTCCAGATGTCGGTGATGGCAGCGGCGCCCGAGCTGTTGCCGACCGGGGCCAGGCCGTACATCTGCTCCAGGGTGGCGAGCACGTTGTAGTGGTTGAGCTGCTCGCTGTACTGGCCGGGGTTCACGCCGGCGCCCTCGATGATCGTGGGGATCTGGTTGCTCTCGGTGTAGTCGTCCTCGTCCCAGGTGACGATCAGCAGGCTGTTGTGCGACTGGGCCCAGGTCGCGTACGCCGACAGGTTGTTCTGGAGCCAGGAGTCGCCTTCGGCGACCGTGCCGTCGTGCATGTCGTCGTCCAGGTTCGGGATGACGAACGACAGGGTCGGCAGCGTGGAGTAGTCGGTCGGGAACTTGCTGAACGCCACCGAGTCCGAGGTCGGCACGTTGCTGAAGTTGATCCACGGCGAGTGCTTGCGCGCGTACGAGCCGGAGGAGCAGGTCGTCGAGCCGGTCTTCGGCAGGCCCTCGGAGTAGCCCGTGAAGGTCTTGCCGGCCGCGAGCAGCTCCGAGCCGAGGTTGGCGGTGTTGCCCTCGTTGGTCGGGCAGGCGTCCGAGGACAGCCCGAAGGTGTCGCCGCCGAACAGCGCCATGTAGTTCGGCTCGCTCGGGTGGGTGACCGCGAACGAGTCGGTCAGCAGCGCCCCGGAGGAAGCCAGGGAGTTGATGTACGGGGCGTCCGAGCTGCCGATGATGTCGTCGTAGGAGTGGTTCTCCTCCATCACGACGACGACGTGGTCGGGGGTCGGCACCGTGCCGGCGGTGGCCGCGGACTTCGTCGGGGCGGGCGAGGCGGTGGCGTACGGGACGACGGCGGCCGCGATCGCGACCGCGCCGACGGCTGCGGACACTGACAGGGTCTTGCGGGACATGCGCATGGGGATGTCTCCTGACGCGTGAGTACGGGCGTAGGGAAGGCAGCACCGGTGATGCTAGATACGCACGGTGACAAACGGAATACCGAACGAGGCAAAGGATTCGTTAATATTAAGCAGCTGAATGCCAAGGCCCGGGAAACAGCCGTCGTGGGGTCACCAGGGCACTGTGTTGCCCGAGCGGTCCAGATACTCCAGACCGGGCCTGCCCATCTTGGAGAGCAGCACATCCACCAGCAGCGGGACGCTCTCCTCAAGGGTGAACGGCGCGTCCGGCCCGCCGAGGTCGGTGCGGATCCAGCCCGGTGCCAGCAGGATGAAGCCGCGCCGGGTGTCGGCCTGCCGGACCGCGAAGCTGCGCATGAACATGTTCAGCGCCGCCTTGCTGCCCCGGTAGACCTCGCGGCCCGCGGTCGCGTTGTTCGTGATGCTGCCCTGCCCGGACGACAGCGCCCCGATCAGGCCGGTGGGCGTCACCAGGTCCTGGAGCGCCTCGATGACGCGCATCGGGCTGAGCGCGTTGGTGACCATCACGTCGACGAAGTCGGCGGTGCTCACCTCGGCGATCGGCTTCTGCTGGCTGTTGGTGGTGCCCGCGCTGATCAGGAGCAGGTCGAGTTCGCGGCCGGCCAGCCGCTCGTGCAGCGGCCCGAGGTGGCCGGGCTCGTTGATGTCGAGCTTCTCGATCGTGACGCGGCCCTCGGCGCGCTCGGCGAGCTCATGCAGCGGCGTCCGCGCGGAGGTGTCGCGGACGGTGCCGATGACGTCCCAGCCCTGGTCCAGGAACTCCGCCACCAGGCCGTGTCCGAGGCCGCGCGAGGCGCCGACGATGAGGGCGGTCGGCCTGCGCCGCTCCGGGGGAGTCGATGGCATGGCGCTTCATCTCCTTCAAAAGGCCGACCCCGCGAAGGGTCGACCATGTGAGCCCGGCAGCCCCACCGCGTGAACCGGCAGGCCTACCGCTTGAATCCGACTCCGCCATCGAACCAGATCCCGGCCCAGTCCTCGCGCGCCGCGCCGTCCGGGCGCCACAGCGGCACGTTCACGACGCCCGGCGCGACCAGTTCCAGGCCGTCGAACAGGGCGGTGATGTCCTTGCGGTCGCGGACCGTGAACTGGGAGGTCGCGTTGTCCCAGCCCTTGCGCGCCTCGGCGGAGGTCTCGGGGTCGCCGCCGTCGGTGCCGTGCGAGATCACCACGGCGCTGCCGGGCGGCAGGGCGTCGCCGATGGCCGCGACGATGCCGTGCGCGTCCTCCTCGGGCTTGATGAAGTGCAGCAGCGCGACCATCAGGACCGCGATCGGCCGGTCGAAGTCCAGGACGGCGCGCACCGCCGGGTTGTCCAGGACCGAAGCCGGCTCGCGCACGTCGGCGACGACGATCGCGGTCAGCGCGGGATCGGCGCCGGCCAGCAGCGCGCGGGAGTGGACGGCGACCACCGGGTCGTAGTCGACGTAGACCACGCGCGCGTCCGGCTGGACCGAGCGCGCGACGTCACCGGTGTTCCCGGGCCCGGGGATGCCGGTCCCGATATCGAGGAACTGGGTGATACCGGCCTCGGCCAGGTGGCGCACGGCCCGCCCGAGGAACGCGCGGTTCTCCCGGACCATCTCGCGCGCGCTCGGCAGGGCCTTGAGAACCACCTCGGCCGCCTGCCGGTCGACCTCGAAGTGGTCCTTGCCGCCGAGCAGACAGTCGTAGATGCGGGCGGGATGGGCCTTGGTGGTGTCGATCTCCGGCGGCGTCCACCCCGGCGACAGCGGGTCGTCCCCCAACCCCGTTGCGGTGTCGTCCACGCCCGGTCCCCCCTCCGCTCGATCGTGGGGGTCAGGCTAGCCCATGATCAGCGGATGCTGATATGGGACGTCGTCCCAACCCCCACGATCGCGCCGGTCTCCGTCAGTCTCCGTCAGTCTCCGGCGGTGTTCGTCGCCCACAGGGGCGTGGAACCGTGGTAGATCACCACGTTCCCGTCGTTCTGCACGGCGAGGGAGGCGTTGGTGTTGCCGCCGGTGTTGGAGGCCCAGAGCGCTTCGCCCAGCCAGGCCGTGACCAGGTTGCCGTCGCTCTGCATATTGGTCTGCGCGCCGTAGTGGTAGCTGATACCCGCGCTCCACAGCACCTGGGTGCCCTTCAGGAGCACCAGGTTGCCGCCGGACTCCTGGTAGAAGCTGTATGCGGTGCTGCCCCTGACGCGGCGCTCGCTTCTGGTCGGCCACTATCTATGGGCTCTGGCAATCTTCGCCGTCACCGTCGGCGTGGGGACGCCGGTGGCGCTGGTCCTCGCGCGGGAGCAGCACATCGCCTTCAGCGGGCCCAAGGTCGCGATGATCGTGGCACTGTCCTGGGCGGCGTTCGCGCTGTCGGTGTCGATCCAGTTCCCGCTGTTCGTCCGCTACGGCTACACCAGAGCCGGTCTGCTGGCCACCACATTGCCGATCAGCATCGTCGCGGTCGCCGTCACCCGGACGCACCTGCACTTCACGCCGGACGCGACGCTCCTGACGCTGGTCGCGGTCGGCGGGGTGGCGCTGCTCGGGATGTCCGTGACGGCGACGACTGCGATCGACCCGCATCGGGCGAGGCGACCGGGCGGCCGGACAGTGTTGGGCTAGGGACGTCAGGGGACGTCAGGGGACGAAGACGACCCGCTTCCCGTCCCCGGAGTCGTCCCAGGACTTCTCGACCTCGGACAGCGGGACGGCGCGGGCGTCGACGGCGAAGTCCCCGGCCGCGATCCGCTCGGCCAGCGCGGGCAGTTCGGCGGCGATGTCGGCGGTCGGGACCGAGCCCTGCCCGCTGCCGATGATCTGCAACCGGGACGCGCGCAGGGCCGCGGACGGGATCAGGGCCTCGCGCCCGCTCACCGAGCCGATTTCGATCCAGGTCAAAGGCTTGGCCCGGTCGGCGCGGCCGGTGACGATCGCGGCCATGGCCGCCGCGGTCGGCTCGCCCCACACGTAGTCCAGGACGACGTCGGTGTCGGCGGCCGCGGCGGCCAGCCGGTCGGCGGCCTCGGCGGCGGGACCGGCGATGCTGACGACGGTGTCGGCGCCGAGCGCGGGCAACTCGGCCAGCGCCCGCGGATCCCGGCCCGCGGCCACTACCCGGGCCGCCCCGAGGTGCTTGGCGACCTGCACGGCCATCCGCCCGGCGCTGCCGGTCGCGCCCAGGACGAGCACCGACTGGCCGGGCGTGAACGTGGTGCGCCGGCGCAGCGCGACCCAGCTGGACATGGCCGGGTTCATGGCGGCGGCCAACGGCACCGGATCGGCGTCGGCCGGGAGCACGACGCTGCGGCGCGGGTCGATGAGCGTCTGCTGCGCCATCGCGCCGTAGGGGCTGTCGAACAGGATGAAGTAGCGCAGGTTCCCGTCCGCGTCCCGGCCCACGCCGTCGATGCCGGGGATCAGCGGAAGCTGGTCGGTACTGGTGTAGTGCGAGCCGTTCGCCTGGGAGCGCACGCGCGGGTGCAATCCGGCGGCGAGGACGTCCACCAGGAGCTGGTCAGGGCCCTCGGGGACCGGGGCGGGGAACTCGCTGAAGGTCGGAGTGTGGTCGAAGGAGGTGACGACTGCCGCGTGCATGGCGGGTCTCCCGGAGGGCGTTCAGGGGCTGGAAGGGCTATCGAGATAGATGGTATTGCAACCTAAATTAGATGGCAACACGACCTATTCTCTAGACTGCTGGCATGAGCCGACGCCCTGCCCGCGATTCTGACCCGGTCGACCCGGTCGACCCGGTCGACGTGGTCAAGGCCGCGGATGACGCGCCGGGCCCCGAACCGACCGACCCGACCGACCCGGCGACCACCGCACCCACCAGCGCCATCACCGACGCGCTCGCCGAAACCGCGTTCACCGTGACCGCCCTGCTCGCCGAATCGGCCGCCGCCCATGACCTGTCCCTGACCCAACTGCGGATGCTGGCCATCCTGCGCGACCGCGAGCCCCGCATCGCGGACCTGGCCGCCTTCCTGGGCCTGGAGCGCTCCTCGGTCAGCGGCCTGGTCGACCGCGCCGTCCGCCGCGGCCTGGTCCACCGCACCGCGAGCGCCGACGACGCCCGCGCCACCCGCCTCAGCCTCACCGACGAGGGCCGCCGCCTGGCCGCCGTCGTGACCGCGCAGGTCGACGCCCGGCTGGTGCCGATGACCGGGCGCCTGGCGACCGCCGAACGTGCGCGGCTGGTCGTCCTGGTCCGCAAGCTGCTGGACTGACGCGGACACCCGGTCCGGCTACCGCAACGGACCTGCACTGATGCCAACAGTGATAGATTTCACTAACTAGTATCACTGTGAAACCAGGAGGCCCGGTGCCGACCAAGTCCAAGCCCGTCGTGTTCGAGCACGGCCAGACCTTCCTCGCGACCATCTCCGAGCGCTGGAACTACCAGATCCTGCGCGAGGTGTTCTTCGGCACCACCCGGTTCGGCGAGATCAAGCGGGCGCTCGGTATCTCGGCGAACATCCTGACCACCAGGCTCAACGACCTGACCGAGCTCGGTCTGCTCAGCAAGCGGGCCTACCGCGAGGACAAGCCCTGGTACGAGTACCAGCTGACCGACGCGGCCCGCGAGCTCGTGGTGCCGGCGATCGTGGCGATCACCCGCTGGGCCGAGGAGCGCGGGCAGGCGGTGGGCGGGTCGGACGGGACTGACGGTTCGGGTTCGGGCTCGGGTCCGGCCGGGTCGGGCGTGCGCCGCCCGCTCCTGCACACCAGCTGCGGCAACGAGACCGAGCCCTACCTCGCCTGTAGTGCCTGTCACGAGCCGATCGCGGCATCGAACCTGGTCCCACTGGTTGCATCTCCTAACTAGTTGCAATATCGTCCTATGCGTGGGGCAGGAACCCGGCCCCCGCGCAGTGAGAGGACGACACACCATGACCGAGACCTGGCTGCAGGGCGTTTCCGAGCGGCTGATCCCCACCTCGCTCGGGCTGATCAACGTGCGGGACGGCGGCGAGCCGCAGGGCCCGGCGCTCATCTTCTGGCCGAGCCTGATGATGGACGGCACCATGTGGCGCCGGCAGTACGAGCACTTCGCCGGCACGCACCGCGTCGTGCTCATCGACAGCCCCGGACACGGCAAGTCGGACGCGCTGCGCCGCATCATCGACCTGAAGGAGTGCGCCGACGCGCTCGTGCAGATCCAGGACGCGCTCGGCATCGACAAGGCCGTGCTGATCGGCAACAGCTGGGGCGGCATGCTGGCCGGGGTCTTCCCCGCCTACCACCCGGACCGGGCGCTGGCCACGATCGGCATCAACTGCACCGCATCGCTGCCGACCACCTTCGAGAGCATCTGGGCCACGGCTCTGTCCGGCTACCTGTCGCTGAACTCGAAGATGCCCGCGATAGCGCTTCGGGCCGCCCGCGGTGCGTTCGCCGGCCCCACTGCCGAGGCCGAGCGCCCGGAGTTCGTCGACTACCTGAGCGTCATCCTGCGCAACGACCCGAAGTCGGTGGCCTGGGCCCTTCGCGGCATCCTGATCGGCCGCCGTGACGAGCACCGGCTGCTGGCGACGATCACCGACGTCCCGGTGCTCGTCATCGCGGGGGAGGAGGACAGCCAGTTCCCCGTGCACGTGGTGCGCCGCATGGCCGACGCGATACCCACCGCCACGTTCAAGGTGCTGCTGCACACCGGCCACCTGGCCGCGCGGGAGAACCCCGAAGCCGTCAACGCCGAGATCGACGCCTTCCTGGCCGGGCTGCCGGCGCTGCCCGCGCCGGAAAGGGTCTGATAAGCATGACTGACACAGCGGCGTGGATAGATGCCTACATGCGCGAGATCGACACTCTTGAGTTCGGCGAGGCCTTCGCGGCTCTCTTCGATCAGCACACTGAGATGATCTTCGGGACGGCCCTGGTCCGCGGCGTCGAGGCCATCAAGGACTTCTTCGTCACGATCGACGCCCCGCTCATCACCACGCACGAGACGGTGCAGACCTGGAGCGTCGAGGACGTCGTGATCCTGCGCGGCGAAGCGACGGTCGCCAAGAAGAGCGAGCCCGACACAGTCATCCGCGCCCCGTTCACGCACATCTTCTATCTCGACCAGAACGGCGATGCGACGGCGAGTCCGAGGGTGCGCACCCTGCACATCACCGCCGGCCCCGTCGTCACCGACGACACTCTGATCTGAGTATTCGCCCGAGTATCCGCAGGAGTCTTGAACAACGACTCGTTCCGGCTGGCAGGGCCCTGCCAACCGGAACGAGTCGTGTCTGTAGAAGGGTTCTTATCTAAGCAGGTTCCTTACAGCTTGTTCGCGATGAACTGCGCGGCGTTGTAGGAGCCCCAGCCGGTCACCTCGTCGTAGCCGGTGCCGGCGCTGTAGCCGCCGTTGTTGCCGCTCTTGATGTCGTGAAAGTCGGTGTTGTAGCTGGAGCTGCGGGCGACGGTGTAGATGAAGCTGTTGGCATAGCCGAACTTCGCCTTGCTGGCCTTGGCCGCGGCGGTGTTGTAGTCGGCGACGAAGGCGGCCCAGTTCGGCGCGGCGGCACTGGTGCCCCACACGTCGGTCCAGCTGCCGTCGGCGTCGATGTACCACGGGCTGCTGTCACCGCCGGCGGCGGAGACATCCGGGACCTCGCGGTGCCCGCTGGTGTTCACCGGGGCCTGGAACGCCGGGGTGGTCCACTTGTCGGACTGGCCGCCGCCGCTGTCGGACCAGCCGGTCTCGCTGCTCCAGGCGTTGGACGAGGACACGGTCAGGTTGGTGCCGCCGACCCCGCTCACGTAGGGGTCCGAGGCCGGGTAGTCGACCGACAGGGTGGAGCCGTCGTCCTTGGCCCCGCTGTCGCCGGAGGCCGCGAAGACGGACTGGCCCTGCGCCGCGGCCTCCTTGAAGTCGGCGTCGTCGGAGGTGAGGTTGTTCTCCTGGTTCTCCGGCTCGCCCCAGCTGCTGGAGATCACCGGCACGTCGGCGCTGACCAGGGCCGCGTAGAGGGCGACCTCGCCGGCGTCGCTGTTGGGCGCCTCGTAGACCTTCACGTTGGCCTTCGGCGCCAGGGCGTTGTCGACTTCGATGTCCAGCTCGTCCTCCACCGAGCCGGAGGTGTCGGTGGTGCCGCCGGCCACGTTCACCACGGTCGCCGCCGCGGCGCCGAGGCTGTACTTGCTGTTGTAGGCCGCGACCGCCGAGGCCGAGTAGGCCGAGAACTCGACCAGGCCGATGGTCTGGCCCGAGCCGTTGTCGCCGGCGGCGATCGGGCTGGTGAGGTTGTAGCCGCCGCGCGCCTTGGTCGGCGTCAGGACGGTGCCGGCGTGCGGCGCGGCCTGGCTCTGGCTCTGGACGTGGTAGCTCGGAGTGCGCAGCGAGGCGTTGGACAGCCCGGCCACGCTGGACACGATCGAGGCGATGTCGGTGGGCAGCGTCGGCGCCGCGGTATTGGCGAAGACGTCGCGGCCGTCGGCGTGCCATGTCCCCAGCTGCACCCCGAACGCCTTCTCGGCCTGCGCGGCGGTGCCGCTGACGGCGAGCGTCTGGCGGTTGGCGGTCAGCGCGCCGACTGTCAGGCCCTGGCCGCGCAGGTATGTGGTGAGCGCCGAGATCTGGGCGTCGGTGGCGCCGTAGTTCTGCGCGTACTGCGCGACGGTCAGGTAGTGCTTGTACTGCGGCGATGCGGGGTCCGACACGTTGCGCAGGAACGCGTCCAGCCCGGCCTGGTCGCGGGGCGTCAGGCTGATCTGGAGCGTGAGCGGGGTGTCGGCGGCCACCGCTCCGGTCCGCACGGCGCCGGCCGCCAGGTGCGGCGCGGCGGTGCCGGCGACGGCGGTCCGGGCCGACGCGGCACCGGCCGAGGCGGCGGCGTGCGCCACCGGGAGGGCGAGCACGAAGACGGGCAGCGGTGCGGCGAGCACACCGATCGTCCGTCGTATTCGCCGGTTGACAGAGCTGTTGACAGGCATGAGCCATTCCTTGGGGTAGGGAAGCAATGCGGTGGGTGCGCAGCACCGTCGGCGGGGACACGAGTCCCCTGCTTGTGGTGATGCGTTGATGGAGAAGGTACGGCCGTATCAGTGTCCTGAAAAGACCTGAAATCCTGGCTTTACCAGTAGTTAACCGTCGGTCCCTGGGCGCGCGCATGGAGAACTCCCGCTCCGGAACGGGAGAGGGCGCGCTGAAAGGACGTGCTCAGAGAGCTGAGGAACGTACTCGGTGAGCGGTGGGGATCAACGGCAACACGAAGTGGACCACACGCGACCGAAGTCGATGTGGCACCTGGAGACCAGCCGGACCCGCTTCATGTCTCTATGAGTATCAGAGCACGATCAAAGGGTCAAGAAAGCCTTTGTCGTCGAATAATGTGCCGTCCGAGGCTTCCTCTTGTATCTTAGGTAAGCCTTACCTAACCAAGCGGAGGAGATCGCATGTCACGCCGGGTCGAACGTGCCGCAACCGTCTGTGCCGATGAGCGGTGTGGTCGGTGGTGCCGCCACCAGGACGCGGTACCGGCGAAGCCGACGGGTGCCTCGCGCGCCCGGACACTGGCCACGGGCAGTTCCTCGGCCCTGCTGGTCATCCCGGGCCTGACGGTCGTCGACCCGCTCAGCATGCTGCCGGTCAGGCGGATGGTGACCGCCGAGGCCGACATCGTGCTGCGGCTGCCCGCCGGTTCGCCCGCGGTCCGCGCGGTCCGGCACGCCGAGGCCGACGAGGTCGTCGCGGTACTGGAGCTCACCGACGTCGCGCCGGTCGCCGTCGCGGACCGGGTCCGCAGCCGGGCGCGGATCGCCGGCTGGCTCACGCCGGTGCCCGACGGCGCCGATGTCGCGTGGCTGGAAGAGCGCGGTCCCCTGGAAGAGCACAGCCCGCTGGAAGAGCACAGCCCGCTGGAAGAGCACGGCGCGCTGGACGAACGGGGTCCGCTGGCAGCTCACAGCCTGCTGAGACTGGAGGTCGGCGAGGTCTGGCTGGAGGACGCGTGGGGCACCGAACTGGTGGAGCCGGACGACTTCGCCGCGGCCGAGCCCGATCCGCTGGCCGGGCACGAGGCCGAGCTGCTCCAGCATCTGGCAGCCGCGCACGGTACCGAACTGGGTTGGCTGTGTGCCCTGGTGGACCGGCAGCGGGCCGCGTCCGGGGTGCCGCAAGAGGTGGTCCCGCTGGCGCTGGACCGCTTCGGGCTGCGGATCCGGTTCAGCGACCGGGACGGCAGCTTCGACGCGCGCTTCCAGTTCCCCTCCCCGGTTACGGAAATCAGCCAGCTGCGGCAGGCGGTCCGCGCGTTGTTCGAGGAAGCCTGGTACGCCACCGACCAGGACTGTGGCCTGTCATAGCGGCTGACCTCTCAGGCAGCCGGTCGCGCAGACCGGCGGCCTCTCAGGCCGGCGGCGTCCGGACCGGCACCACCAACGGCGTGCCGTGCGTCGGGTGCGGGAGTACCTCGACCGGGCAGCCGTAGACGTCGCTGAGCATTGATTCCTCCAACACCTCCGCCGGCCGCCCCTGCGCGATGACCCGGCCCTGATGCACCAGCGCGACGGCGTCGGCGTAGGCGGCCGCCAGGCTGAGATCGTGCAGCACCACCACCACGGCGTCCCCGGCCGCGGCGCGGTCCCGGGCGGTGCGCAGGACCAGCTCCTGGTGCCGCAGGTCCAGGGCGGCGGTCGGCTCGTCCAGCAGCAGGAGCTGCGTCCGCTGAGCCAGGACCCGGGCCAGGGA
This sequence comes from Catenulispora pinisilvae, assembly GCF_015356865.1. GTDB lineage: Bacteria > Actinomycetota > Actinomycetes > Streptomycetales > Catenulisporaceae > Catenulispora > Catenulispora pinisilvae. Next base: position 2,835 of record NZ_JAAFZA010000230.1, on the reverse strand, counting down.
CACCCGGGCCCGCTCGCCGCCGGACAAGGCCGGATAGGGCCGCTCGGCCACGTGCCGGGACTCGGTGACCGCCAGGGCCTCGGCGACCGCGTGTTCGTCCTCGTCGAAGGTGGCGTACCGGGCCCATGGCGCGCGGCCCATCCGGACCACCTCCAGCGCGGAGAATGGGAAGCTCACCGGGGAGGACTGCGGCAGCATCGCGCGCAGCAGCGCCAGATCCGGCGCGCGGAAGTCGCGCAGCGGGCGGCCGTGCAGCAGGACCCGGCCGCTGTCCGGGGCCAGGTCGCCGCTGAGCACGGCCAGCAGCGTGGACTTGCCCGCGCCGTTCGGGCCGAGCAACGCCAGCAGCGTTCCGGCCCGCACGCCGAGATCGACGCCGTCCAGGACCGTGCGGCCGCCCCGCGCCAGATGCACCGCCCGCGCCTCGGCGATCAGCGCGCCGGCCGGACGGCGGGCCGGCGGCTCCGGACGGCGCCGCATCAGGCCCACCCGCCGCGGGCCGCGCGCGATCGGCGCAGCAGCCAGAAGAAGACCGGGCTGCCCAGCAGCGCCGTCAGCACGCCCAGCGGGAGCTCGGCCGGGGCCGCCACGGTCCGGGCCGCGAGGTCGGCGGCGACCAGGACCACCGCGCCGCCCAGCCCGCTGCCCGGGATCAGGAACCGGTGCCCGGGCCCGGCGGCCATCCGCAGCAGATGCGGGACCGCCAGCCCGACGAAGCCGATGATGCCGCTGACCGCGACCGCCGCCGCGGTCAGCACGGCCACCAAGGTGATCAGCACCAGACGGAGCCGTTCCACGTCCACCCCCAGATGCCGCGCCGGACCCTCGCCGAGCGCCAGCAGATCCAGCCGCCCGGCGAACCGCGGGGCGGCCAGCAACCCGACGGCCGCGAACGGCAGCACCGCCCCGACCTGCGGCCAGGTCGCCTGGCTCAGCGAGCCCAGCTGCCAGAAGGCGACCTCGTTCACGGCAACCGGGTCGGCCAGGAACAGCAGCACCCCGATGAGCGCGCCGCCCAGGGCGTTGACCGCGATGCCGGTGAGCACCAGCGTCAGCACCTCCGTGCGGCCGCCGGAGCGGGAGAGCAGATACACGGCGAACACCGTCACCAGGCCGCCGACGAAGGCCGCGGCGCTCGCCGTCCACTGCCCGAGCACCTGGACCCCGGACACGATCACCGCCACCGCCCCGACCGCCCCGCCGGAGGAGACGCCGATGACGCCGGGATCGGCCAGCGGATTGCCGAACACGCCCTGCATCAGCGCCCCGGCACACCCCAGGCACGCGCCGACCAGGACGGCCAGCGCGACCCGCGGCATCCGCACGTCCCACAGGACTGATTCGGCGACCGGGTTGAGCCGATGGCCGCCCAGGTGCGCCCGATGCGCCAGGGAGCCGACCACGTCGGCCGGCGCGATGTGGAACGCTCCGAGGCCGCAGGCGAGCAGGATCAGGGTGGCCAGCGCCGCGCTGAGGCCGGTTGTCAGGATGATGATCCGCGTCGGTGGGCGGCGGCGCGCGGGGTGTGGCGCCGGTCCGATGGCGCTCGGGCGGGTGGCGCTGACGGCGTCTGCGATGCACTGGGTACTGGCCGCGATCGCGGTGCTCTCGGTGCCGGGCGTGTCCGAGATGTCCTCGGTGCCGAGAGCGTCCGCGGTGGCCTCGGCGTCGGCTGTCTGGTTCCTCCCGGCCGTCATTTCGCGGGCTGCCCGGCGAACAGCTGCGCGACGATCGACTGGAGCACAGCCGGCGTCCGGGGCCCGTAGCTCAGCAGCTCGCCGTCCTCGACCGAGATGATCCGCCGCTGCTGTCCGGCCGGGGTCTGCGCGATGCCGGGGATCTTCAGCAGCCCGTCGACGCCGCCGACCGACGCCAGTCCCCGGCTCATGACCAGGATGGCGTCCGGTCCGGCTTCGGCCAGCGCCTCGCTGGTGATCGGCGTGAACGGGGCCTTGAACCCGGCGGCCACCCCGGCGTCGGTCCCGCCGGCGGCGGCGATGAGCGATTCGGCCCCGGAGCCCTCGCCGCCGATCAGGTACACCGAGGCGGTGCCGCGCAGGTAGAGGAAGGCGACGCGGGGCTTGGCGCTCCCGGTCCGGACGCCGTGCTGCGCCGCGGCGAGGTCGGTGTCAGTGCGCTGAGCCAGTGCCGCACCGGCCTGCGGTACGCCGAGCGCGTCGGCGACGGCGGCGATCCGCAGGTCGATGTCCGAGAGCTGTCGCGGGTCGGCGAAGGTGACCACCGGCACGCCCGCGGCCCGGATCTGCGAGATCGCGGTGGCGTTCGACGTCCCGGTCGAGCTGTCGGCCAGGACCACGTCGGGATGCTCGGCCAGGACGCTCTCCGCGCTGATGATGTGGTTCGTGCTCAGCAGCGGCAGTCCGGTCGCCTGCGGGAACGTCGTGGAGACGTCGCGCGCCACCACCCGGCCGCCCAGCCCGAGACTGAACACGAGCTCGGACAGGCTGCCGCTGAGCGGGACGATGCGGCGGTCGGCGCCGATCGTGACGCGTCGGCCGTCGGCCGAGGTGACGGTGACCGGTAGCCGCGGCTCTTCGGGATGGCTCAGCGGTACCACGGCGGCGGCGGAGGATCCCGACCCCTGTGCGGCCGCCGGAGCGGTCGCCGATCCTGAGGTGCTACCGCATCCGGCGAGCGGGCCGACCAGCAACAAGACGGCGATCAGCGCGGACGGCGCTCGTCGGGGCATGACTGTCCTTCGGGAGTCGGGCGGCGGCCGGTGGGGATCTCGTCGATGCGCGCGCGCTGGAAGACGTAGCAGCCGAGGCTTCGTCTTCCCCTCCAGCGAGATCTACGGCGGCGATCACGTGCCGG
>NZ_JAAFZA010000023.1 GCF_015356865.1 Catenulispora pinisilvae | reverse complement strand
AGGCCCTGATTCAGACCTGCCGGAGTTGAAGAGGCCTGAGGTGCGCCGGGATCGTGAATGCGTAAACCGGCAGCCGACCAACCCACCCACCGCCCCGAACCCCGAACCGGCACAAACATGACCGAAGGCCGTAAAAATCGCCTTTCAACCCACAGCCAAACCGCAGCCCGGCTCGCAAACTCCAGCCGCCCGAAAAAGACCCGAACCCCGAACAACCCCAGCCCTACCATTTGCTCCTACCGGCCACTCCACCAGCTACCCCTACGCTCACCCCCAAGCCCCAACCGACCGACGCGAGTCCGTAGGCGGCAGCTGGTACGGGTAGACGCCGTAAGGCAGGTAGTGCCCGGCGCCCTGGTCCAGCACAGTGCCGGCCGCGTCGTACGCCACGATGCGCGTGACGTCGCCCGGGCCGGTGACCGGGAAGGTGATGAAGCGGAATCCCTTGACCTCGACCGTGTGGTAGGTCGTCGTGGCGCCGCCCGAGGTCACCGCGTAGTGGTCGACGCGGGGGTCTACGACGGCGGTGACGACGCCCAGGTTCGCGGCGTACCAGGGATCTACCATTGCGGGCTTGCCGACGGCGATGGCGGGGGGCTGTGCGGGCAGGCCCCTCGCGCCGATGCCGCCCTGTTTTCCGTGGTCGTAGTTGACGCTGACCCACACCGGGCCCGAGGCTGGCAGGTTCGCCGCGATGTCGTTCCAGAGCACTCGCGGATACACCTGCTTGAGGTCGGCCGCCGAGGCGAACACGGCTACCTTGACGGTCCACGCGTGGTCGCCGAGGGTGCCGGATCCGATTTGCACGGCGTTTTCGAGTACCTTCTGGAAGTCCTGCGGGCTGGGGGTGCCCGTGGCGCCGGACGTCGCGGAGGGCGAGGGCCCGGATCCGGCCGCCGCGCCCACCGAACTGGTCGCCGCAGCGTTGCCCGGTCCCCCCGGGCCGCCGGTCATGGACACCACTCCCCCGGCCAGCACTGTCACCAGCCCGACGACGCCGACCGGGGCCCCCACGTGCCGCCTGCGCCGCAACGCTGCGCCGCGCTGTCGCACGTCGGACGTGCGCGGCGTGTAGCGGGCCCAGTCCTCCGAGCGGGTCTGGTCGAGGATGGCGCCGCTCAGCACTCCGGCGTCGTCGTTGTAGTCAGACATAGGAAGCCTCCGTGTTCGACGAGGAAGGATCGGGATCGTCGGCGAGTAGTGCCGCCAGTGCCTTGCGGCCTCGGGACAGGCGGGCCTTGACAGTGCCGGACGGGACGTCCAGCTGGGCGGCGATCTCGTCGACCGTCAGATCCGCGATGTGGTAGAGCACCAGTGCCATGCGCTGGTTCATCGGCAGTGCGGCCAGTGCGTCGCGCACTGCGACGGTGTCCGGGTTCGGGCCTTGCGGGTCGCGGGTCACGCCGTGCCTGCGTAAGGCCCGCAGTCCCGCGGCGAAGTGCCGCCAGCGGGAGATGGCCAGCCGGTACGCGGTGGTCTTGACCCAGCCGACCGGGTCACCGCCGGTCGCGGTGATCCGGTCCCATCGGCTCCAGGCCCGGGCATACGCCTCCTGCACGCAGTCCTGGGCCTCGGACAGGTCGCCGATGACGAGATAGAGCTGATGGACCAGGCGCGGGGCGGTGGCCGCGTACACGACTTCGAATGATGATTCGGCCGCGGGCCCGGCCGGGGATCCGACCGGAGGGCCGACCGACATTCCGGCCGCGTCCTGTACGGACGTCGCCTCTTCGCTCATGCGCAAGTCCCTTCGTCGCCACGCTGTAGAACCTTTCAAACACGTTGCACGCACTCGTGGTGCGTGGGGTTGCATGTCTGACGGTCCGCGGTCGGCGCGGCGACGACTCCCCCGGTGCGGCTACCCCGGCACGTCCTCCGCGCGCAGGTGGAACAAGTCCTCGGGGGACACGTCGGTCATCCCCGCGACCCGCTGCGCGTGCAGTTCGGTCATCTGCTGGAACACCTGCCGGGCGGCGCGGCCGTTGCCGAACCCGGCGCCCTTCTGCACGGTGGAGAAGTACGCCGCCAGCGCCGCCTTCGCCGCCAGCGTCAGCTCGTACTGGTGCGTCTTGGTCTGGTGCTCGACGATCTCGACGAGTTCGTCGGGGGTGTAGTCCTCGAAGTTCAGCGTGCGGGAGAAGCGGGAGGCCAGGCCCGGGTTCACCGAGACGAAGCGGTTCATGTCCTCGGGGTAGCCGGCGACGATCACGACCACGTCGTCGCGGTGGTCCTCCATCAGCTTGACCAGGGTGGCGATCGCCTCCTGGCCGAAGTCGTTGGACATGCCGGCCGGGACCAGGGCGTAGGCCTCGTCGATGAACAGGACGCCGCCGAGCGCGCGGCGGAAGACCGCGGTGGTCTTCGGGGCGGTGTGTCCGACGTATTCGCCGACCAGGGCGCCGCGGTCGGCCTCGACCAGGTGGCCGGATTCCAGCATGCCCAGGAATGCCAGGATCCTGCCGTAGAGCCGGGCGATCGTGGTCTTGCCGGTGCCGGGGTTGCCGGCGAAGACCAGGTGCCGGCTCAGTGGCGGCGGGGCCAGACCGGCCTCGGTACGGCGCTTCACCATCCGCATCAGGTTGACCAGCGCGGCCACGTCCTGCTTCACCCGGGCCAGGCCGATCAGCGCGTCCAGTTCGGCAAGAAGTTCGTCGACGGTCTCCGGACCCGTGGTGTCGCCTTCGGCCCCGCCCTCCGGCGAGCTGTCGGCTCCGTCGACGGAGGAAGACGAAGCGGAGGAGGATGACGAAGAGGAGGCCGTGACCACAACGCCGGAGACGGGCAGCGTTGAGATCTTCACGTTCTCAGTGACGCAGTCCTCGAACACCGGTCGCGCGTCCTCGCCGAGCGCCAGATCCTCGTTCACATCCCGGATCCGGCACGCCCGGAACACCGGGTCCGCCTCGGACCCGACGTGCAGCGCCGGGAACTCGCTGGCCGAGACGGTGCAGCGGTCGAACAGGCCGTGCCCGCCGTCCTTGACGTAGATGCCGTTCTTCCCGGAGCCGGAGACCTTTAGGCCGGTCACAGTCGGCGAGGCGCCCTCCCACACCACCACGCCGCTGCCGGCCGGATCGGAGATCTCGCAGTCCTCGATCCGCGCGGAGCTGCCGGTGTCGACGTAGACGCCCGCCGAGCCGGCGTCGGTGATGTGGCAGGAGGACAGGATCGGGTTGCTGCCCTTGCCGATCTCGAAGCCGGCCCGCTCGGTGTCGGTGACGGAGACCAGGCGGAACAGGGGCCTGCGACGGGTCTGGACCGCCACCCCGACCCGGGTCGAGGAGATCTCGCACCGCGACACCTCGGCGTCGCTGGCGCCGTCCATGTGGATCCCGCTCATCGCGGCCCCGGTGACCGTGCCGCCCTCGATCCGCAAGCTGGCCCGGCCGGTCGCCCGGAACCCGTGCTCCGGAGTGTCCTGGACGTGGCAGTCCTCTGCGCTGAGCGAAGCCCGGTCATCCGCGTGGTAGGCGCTGAAGGCCGACCGCTCGACCCGGCAGCCGGCGAGCGCCAGTTCCGCGTCGCCGCCGGCGATGATCCCGTTGCCGCCGACGTCCCGCACCGTGGTGCCGGACACGGAGCCGCGGGCCTGCTGCCGACAGGCGATACCGCTGCCGGTCGCGTCCGTGACTTCGCAGTCGTTCAGTTCCAACATGGCGGTGCCTCCGGCGAAGACACCGGTGCGGCCGGTCCCGATGACGCGGCTGGCGGACATCGTCAGCCGGGACGCCCCCTCGATCTGGACCGCGGCCTCGGCCACCTGCTCGAAGGTCGAGTTCGTCACCTGCGCGGCCGCGTTCCCCAGCAGCCGCAAGCCGATCCCGGCGGACGCGGTGACGCCGGAGTCGGTGATCCGCAGCTCCGCGTCGTCGACCCCGGCCACGCCCAGGCCGCCGCTGTCCCGGATCTGACAGCGCTCCAGGGTGACCTGGCTCCGGTCGGCGGCCAGCACGCCGACGGCCGGGCTCTGGGACAGAGTGCATTCGCGGAACGACGGCGTCGCCTCGCTCGAGGCCTCGATCCGCCCCCGCACCACGGCGCAGCGGCCGAACTCGGGCGCGCCGGCGGTGACGCTCACGGCCACCCCGGTCCCGTCCCCGGCGTCGATGGTCACGCCCCACACCCGCACGTCGGCCGCGACCGTCAGCACCGCGCCGTCCGACCCGGGAACCGCCTTGATCACGATCTGCTCGGCCCGCACCCCGGCCGCGGCGGCGATGCTGAGCGGCCGGTCCAGTACCAGGGCCTCGCGATACTCCCCGGCTTCCAGCACCAGCACCGCGCCCGGCTCCGCGGCCCGCACCGCCGCCTCGATGGCACCGTCCCCCCGGCGTCCGGCCGAAACGCGTATCGGGTCTGTCACTTGGTCATCCGTTTCCCTGATCTGACTACGAAGAAGGCGGGGGCGTGAACTTCAGGTTCAACCCGGGGGCCAGCACATCACCGATGAACCACTTCTCGAAAGCCTTTTCGCCGAATGTGATCAGAAGATCGGGAATCCCGCCCTGGTGGAAGAAGCGGCCCGAACCGAGTTGGTGCAGCGCGGTGCGCGGTCCGACCGCCAGCAGCCCGCCGACCAGCGAGCCGGCCATGCCCAGGCCGCCGGCCTGGAGCGCTTCCAGGCCGGACACCTTCACGTGGCCCGCTCCGACCCCGAACACCGAGGCGTTGAAGGCGTTCAAGACCAGTCCACTGATAGCTGTGGTCAGCAACCCGTTGACGCTGTAGTCGTAGAGACCGGAACGCCAGCGGCGCGGGTTCTCGTTCCCGGCCCACTCGTTGTCCCAGGTCTTGTCGTGGTTGTAGGGGAAGCGGCCCCAGAACTTGCCGCTGTCCATGTTGCCGATGCCGTCCTTGATCTTCTTCAGCACCGTCTCCTGCAACAGCCCGGAGGCGCCCTTCACCCCGGAGGAGACGGCGCCGCCGGCGAAGATCTTGCCCCAGTCGCCCCCGGAGAAGTTCCAGTTGTTGGCGGCACCGGTGACCAGGATGTTCGCCATGACGTCGAAAGCGTAGTCCTGGAGGAAGTCCAGGAGCGCCTTCTGTGCCTGCTGGAGGCCCTGGCTGACGAACTTGCCCTCGGTACCGTCGATGTTCCGGTACTCCAGCCGGTTCGGCTCCCGCCACATGCGGTTGTAGCCGCGGAACTCGGTGCCGCCGCCCCGGTATTCGTACTCGCGCCCGCCGGTCTTCCAGCCGCCGGTCCGCCAGCCGCCGCCGACGCCGAAGTCCGGCCGGACGCTCCAGCGGTCGAAGGTGTCCCGGATGTGGATGTAGCCGTTCAGCGACCGGTAGCGGAGCCGGGTGCCGTCGAGCAGGGTCTCGATCCACTGCCCGGAGGCGATGTGGGTCTCGCGGTAGATCGACCGGCCGCCGACCGTGACGTCGACGAGGTCCTTGGTCCGGAACTTGCCGCCGTGGTCGAACTCCTTCCACACGTTCCGGTCCGGCACGCCGTCCTTTTCCGCATAGATCCGCACCTTGCCGTCCGCGGTCGCGCGCAGCACCGGCGGGTCGATGAAGTTCGCGCGGTCCGCGACCGGGACGTCGCGCCAGACCTGGGGATCGGTTCCGGGCCTCGGGTCACGGCCCCACGCGCCGTCGGCCTGCTTCCACTGCCGGATAGCGCCGCTGCCGGAGGACACCTTGCCGTCCAGACCGCGGATGTCGCTGTGCCAGTCGGCGCCGAGTCGGTACGCGGCCAGGCCGCGGCCCTTGTCCAGGGCCCGGATCTCCCTGATCAGCACCGGCTTCGTGGCACCGGGCAGCATCTTGAAGTCGGCGAACGAGTCGTCCCAACTGCCCAGGCCCGGGTGGCTGCGGAACGGGAACCGCAGGCCTTCGTCAACGGCCCCGTCGACATCGGTGACCTGCCATTTCCACTTGCCGGACAACGGATTCCCGCTGCCGATGACGACCTCGCCGGCGCCATTCGGGTGGGCCGTCGGGAAGTGGTCGGTGCGGTCGATGATCAGGCCGATCGGGTCGCGGGTCAGCGCGGTGTTCTGGCCGAGGTGGTAGGTGACGTCGCCGATGTCGTCGGTGGAACGGACGACGGTGTGCGGGGCGTCGGCGAGCGTGTCCGTCCACTGATGTCCGGGGCCGAAGGTCCGGATGCCCTGGCTGATGACCTTCTTGTCGGAGTCGATCTGCTTCCAGTTCAGCGTGCGACCGTCCAGCCGATTCAGGACGCCCCCACCGGCCGCACCGGTCGCCAGGTCCGCGACCGAGGCCCACTTGCCGGTGTCCAGGTTCTTGCCGATCTCCAGCTTGGTCCCGTCGTCCAGCTTCACGACCGAGCGCACCAGGACGCCGGTCTCACCGATCGCGCCGTGCTGGACCGTCATGAAGTCGAACGTGGAGCCGTCCGGGGTCGCCACCCGCATGCCCCCGGCCCGCTGCACCGGCGCGGTGATCGGGGCGGCACCGGGGCCCTCGGCGACGATCTCGTGCTCGGTCCAGGAGTACAGCTGGAACCGGCTGTCCCCGCCGAACACGCCGCCGGCCGGGAAGTCCACGCCGCCGAACAGACCGCGGTTCGGGATGTCGAGCTCTGCGAAGTGCTTGGCGAACCAGGTCGGGATGCGCTGCTCGGCGACCCGCTGGAGCACCAGGATCCGGTTCGGGCCGATGAACTCGCTGGAGCCGGTCTCCTTGTCCTGCGGCGAGATCTCCTTGTAGGTGTAGCGGGTCTTGATCGGGTCGCCGGGCCTGCCGTCCTTCAGGTCGATGGTGTGGTCCTGGAAGTGCAGGCTGTGGCTCCATCTGCTGAACGCGCTCCACTGCTTGGCGACGACCACCTCGATGCGCGCGCCGGGCTCGCCGAAGGACAGGGTGTCGTGCCAGCCGTCGCTGCCTTCGTACTCGCGGATGCCCTTGGCGAGGAAGTTCCCGTCCTTGTCGTAGCGGTTCCAGACCCATACGCCGCGCAGGTTCCCGAGGCCGCGTTCGGCGCGGATCAGGCCCTTGTCGAGCGTGACGCGATAGTCGCGAGCCAGTGAGCCGTTCTCGTAGAAGTCCTTGAAGACGGCGCCGTCGGCGTTGGTGCCGTAGATGCGCTTGCCGGAGTAGAGCAGGTCCCGGGTCGGGCCGTCTCCCTGCCATTCGAACCAGTGGCGCTTCCCGTCCTGGGCGCGGAACACCTCGACGAACCGGCCGTCGCCCAGGTTCTCCTTCAGGTAGAAGGGCTTCTTGTCCTCGCCGATGAGGGCGATGTCGCCGTTCGGGCGGATCGTGACCGGGCCCTTGCCCAGGTATGGGCCGCGCGTGCCGTCCCACAGGTGGGCGGCGCCGTCGGGGTCGGTGGCCGAGAGCTTCACCCAGCGGCTGTTGAGGTGGTCGATGGCGTAGACGTCGCCGTTCGGGAGGCCAGCCCGGTCCAGGACGGTGATCTGCGACCACGGGTCCGCCGGGGACGGCGGTTTGATGTCGTGGACGGCGTCGACGAAGGCGCTGACGGATTCGATGACGCGCGCCGGGTCCGGGGTGGACCAGGGGTTGTGGGTCAGCGGGTCGACGTCGAAGACCGGCTCGACGGCGGGGACCTCGGTGCCGGTGGTGGTCAGGTCGGTGGTTGGCTGCTTCACCACGGGTGGCTCGGTGGTGGGCGCCTTGAGCGCGGGTGTCTCCAGAGCGGGCGGTGCGGGCGGTTCCAGCGCGGGCGGCGGCACTACGGTCCGGTCCTCGAAGACGAAAGTGGTGGCGGCCTGGGTGAAAGTCGCGTCCAGCAGGCCCTGACGCCGCGGGTAGTCCGTCAGCCCGCCGTCTTCGGGGTCGTAGACCCGGACCCCGCCGCCGTCCAGCAGCACGGCCGCCTTGGCGTGGCCGGCCGTCGAGAAGACGATCCGCGTCCCGTCCGGCAGCCCGGCCAGCCGGATGCGGAAGTCCGCGGCACCCACCTGGATCGCCGGGCGGTCGCCGCTCAGCGCCGCCACCGTGTAGTCGTCGATCATCGCGATCGAGCCGTGGACGCCGTGCGCATCGCCGCTCATCCACTGCGTGACGGTGTGCACGGCGTCGTCCTGGAGCGGCCGGCCGAGGTCCTTGAAGCCGAGCGAGAGATCGTGCCCGGTCTGGGTGAGCCAGTGCACTGACAGGTAGCCGCAGAACTGGCCGAGCGACTGCGCGTCGCCGGTCGTCGCCCGCACCTGGAGGTGGAGGTGGTCGTCGATGTTCGGCGCCACCAAGAACGGGTTCTGCAGGACGGGATTGTGCTCGTCGTCCTGGACCGTGACGTGGTAGTCCCGGTCGCCGATCGCGAAGTTCACGTCCCGCGCCCAGGAAGACACAGTCGCGTCGGCCATGTCCAGGTCGGGCAGCTCGACGTGCAGGTCCGAGCGCGGCAGGCCCAGCAGCTTCATGGCCGAGAACAGGTCCGAGCCGAGCGGGTAGGAGACGCCCGCGGCGTCGCCCGGCAGGAACAGCTTGAACGTCGCCTTCCCCTCCGGTACCGGATCAGAGGACAGGTCCTTCGGCGCGTCGGTCCAGAAGTGGTTCGCCGAGATGATGTTGTCCACGACGTCCACGCCGCGCGGCACGTCGCCGGTGAAGGTGAGTGCGGGCCGGTCGTCGAGCGAGTTGATGTTGTGGGTGGCGCCGATGGTCGGCACCTCCAGCCGGGTCCGCAGCATCTCGGCGACGCCCTCGGCACCGCACCCGATCACCAGGATCGGCATGCCGGGGCGCCAGTCGGTGACGCCGGAGGTGAGGAAGTCGTGCGCGAGCCCGGCCGGCAGCAGCTTGCCGTTGACGAACAGCTCGTCCGAGGGCTTCTCGAAGTGCGTCATCAGGCGGAACACGCCCTCGTAGCGCGGGACGCCGTCCGAGAGGCGGAGGTCGGCGGGGCGGTTGGAGAGCAGGAGGCTGTCGTTCAGGACGTAGCCGTGGCCCGGGAGGTCCGGGTGGAAGAACTTGTTGTCCTGGACGTAGGCGCCGGTGGGTGTGACCTCGGCTTCCATCGGGGTGTGGACTTCGAGGTCCGGCACCTCGGCGCCCGCGTCGGCCGGCTCGTGCATCGTGATGCCCGCGTCGGCCGGCTCGTGCATCACGACATCGGCATCGGCCGGCTCGTGCACCACGACGTCGGCATCGCCGTCGCTCAGGCTCAGCTTCTCGATCCCGTGGATGAGCTCGTCGATGTCCTTGCCGGCGTCGGCACTCCAGGTCCCGGTGGTCCCGACCAGGCCGGAGATCCACTTCTCGAAGACGTCCAGGTCCTTGAGCGTCGGCGCCGCCAGCCCGGTCAGGGTGTGCACCGCGTCCCGGATCTGCGGACCGTTCGGGCCCTGCTCCCAGATCTTCCGGCTGGCCAGGCCGAGCGCCCGCACGTTCGCGTCATTGCCGACCGCCATCAGGTCGGAGAAGCCACGCCACTGAGCAAGGTGCGTGTCGACCTTCGCCAGGTTCGCGACGATGCCCAGGCGGGTCGGGCCCGAGGTGTCCTTGAACAGATCCTGCTTGGCGAAGGCGTACAGCATGTTCTTCATCGGCGGGTTCTTGCCGCCGAGTGCCGCGCCCCAGTCGGCGAGCTGGTCCAGGAAGTGCGTCCCGCCGTCCGGCCCCGCGTGGTCAAGGCCCTGATAGAGCAGTGCCTTTCCGGCGGACAGTGCGTCGGCGGCGCCCTTGACGCCGGTGGTCAGGACCAGCGGCTCGCTGACCTTGAGGAACGGCTTGAGCGACGCGGCGTCGGCCAGCAGGGTCAGGCGGATGTGGACGCCGTCGGTGACGCCGGTGCTGAGGGTACCGAGCGGCGTGCCCGGCCCCACAGCGTCGTCGAAGCGGACGATGTCGATCTCGGACGCGCCCGCCGCGCCGAACCGGTCCTTGAGGTCGTCCAGGGCGCGGGTGTCGGACAGCGCAGCCGTCCAGTGGTCCGCGTAGCCCACACCGACGTGCACGATGTCCACGGTCGGTGTGCCGCCGCGCTCGATCCGCGTGATCACGTCCACGAAGTCGTGTCCGGCCAACGGATTCGCGACCGAGCCCGCGTCGCTGTGGCCGAAGTACAGGCGGCGCGGCGCCGCACCGCCGGGGAACAGCTGGGCCTTCAGCGCCGATCCGATGTCAGGGTCCTGCTTGAACGCCGTCAGCCGCCAGTCCCGCGCGGCCTGCGGATCCTTCGCCTCCAGACCGGTCAGGTTCCGCAGATAGCTGCGCAGATCCTGATCGATCGGGATGCCGTTCGACTTCCAGTCCACGCCGATACCGGTGAGATGTCCGTCCTGCGACAAAGCCGTCTTCAGCGACTCCGGCGGCGGCAGGTGCGCGGCGAACACCTTGTCGGCGAAGGCCTTGAGCCCGCCCTGGACCGCGGCCAGCCCGTCGCCGTGCGCGGCCAGCTTGTCCAGGTAGTCCAGGGTCGAGGTGGACAACGCCGGATCGAAGCCGAGCCGGCGCATGGCCTGGTTGAAGTCCGACCCGAGCAGGTAGGGCTCGATCTCCTTGTCGCCGGGCAGGAACAGCTTGAACCGCGCGCCGCCGTCAGCGCCGGCTTGGAGCACATCCGGGGTGGGCCGCCATTCCGGTTGGTTGATCCGCCGGCTCGGCCCGTCCAGGCTCCAGTCCGGCTTTCCGGTGTAGTTGATCCCGTCGTGCGTCATGACGAAGGTGTCGGTCTCGCCGACCGTCGGGGTGTGCAGGTCGGTGCGCAGCGCCGCGGCCAGGTCCTCGGCCCCGCAGCCGACCACGACGATCAGCTGGCCCGCGCGCCAGGGCAGCAGCCCGGACTTGAAGTAGCTCGCGACCAGGTTGTGCGGCACCGAGACGTCGTTGACGTGGGCCTGGCCCTTGGCGTCGTCGAAGTGCGTGACGAGCTTGAAGACCCCGTCGTAGTTCGGCAGCTTCGCGGCCAGCGCGATGTCCTCGGGCCGGTTCGACAACAACAGCCCGCCGGGCAGGATCCGGCCGCCACCGGGCAGATCAGGGTGGCTGAACACGTCGCCGTCGATGCCGGGCTCGGCGCCGCCCGGGTGCGGGTCCGGGCCCGGGTGATCGGATCCGCCGTCCATCGCCTTCCCCCAGTCGGCGGGCAGGAGATCCATGTGCGCCTGCCCGGCCGCGTCGAAGCGGACGGTGATGACCACCGGATCGGACTGGCCGAGGAAGTGGCCGGGGATGACCAGATCGCTTTGGATGAGCCGTTTCGCGTTGGCCCAGGGCGCGTTGAACGCGGCCTCGATGTGCTCGACCAGCTGGGCGAAGTCGCCGCTGACTTCTTTCTGGAGCCCCGGCGACTTACTGAGGTCGACGACCACCCGGACGTTCTTGTCGCCGTAGGCCGACAGCTTGGAATCGACGGAGGCCCGCACACCGGTGCCGACGTCGGCGAAGTTCTTCACCTCGGTTTTCAAGTGGTCGCCGACGTTCGTGACCGAGGTGTAGAACGTCACGGCGTCGTCGCCGATGCCGTTCACACCACGCTGCGGGAACACCCCGTCTGGCCCGGGCAGCAGGTAGTCGGGCTTCTTCCCGCTGGCGTTGAACGGCCACGGCCGCAGGCCGCCGTCGCCGCCCTGCACCTCGGCGATGAGCTTGGCGTTGACCGATTCCAGCGCGTCGTTCAACGCCGAGGACGGGAACGAGCTCCCGGCCGGCTGGCCGGTCTTGGGGTTGATCTTGATGTGGTGGTCGAAGAGGTTGCCGAGCAGCGGCCGGGCGTCGGCTGAGAACTTCCCCGGATCGCCCAGGCTCGTCTGCAACGCGTCGAGGTCGGCTTTCAGCTGGGCCTTCCCGCCCTGGTCGAGCTTGTTGAACAGCTTGGTGATGAGCCCGTTGCCGCCGACGGCCTTGCCATCCTTGACCGTGCCGATGCTGAAGATGCCCTTGCCGGTGAACATCTCGTCGACCTCGCCGTGCCAGGCCGCGTTCCAGCCGCCCATGTCGACCGGCCGGCCCCACGTCCCGGCGACCGTCGAGGACTCCGGGTGCGGCTGGGGAACAACCGGCCGGCTGTCCAGGGGCCGCGCGTCATACGGCTGCACTTCCAGCGACGTCTTCGGAATCGGCGCGCCGGGCCCGTTGGTGAACACGTCCGCGCCCTGCTGTTCCTTGGCCAGCCAGTTGTCGGCGTCGCGGCCGTTGCCCCACACGTCGTGGAACCCGTGCGTGAAGTCCGCCCGGAACTGCTGCGCGAGGTGGTCGAACTTGGCGCCGTCGCCGAGCAGTTCGGGGGCGTGGGACAGCTCGTCGAGCAGACGCGCCTCGAAGTCCAGGCGGCCGGGGACCGCCGAAATTAGGGAGCCGAGCCGGCCGTCGATCCCGGCCAGCACCGAGCGGATCGCCTTGGCGTCCCCGCCGGCGCCGGTCCAGAACGTGTCAGGGATCTTCGACGCCTCCTTGGTGTCGGCGTCGAACTCCTCGCGGACCCGGCCGAGGTCGCCGTCGTTCAGATCGCGCAGCCCGGCCGGGCCGTGCCAGTCCTGCAAGCCGCGGTCGAACCCGTCGCCGGCCGCGTCGAGGCGGGAGGAGATCCGCAGTTCCAGGTCGAAGCGGGCCGGCAGGTGGTCGGCCAGGGCGTCGATGATCGGTTTCGCCTCGGCCGCGCCCAGGTGGTCGGTGAGGTCCCGGGAGATGGTCCGGAACTCCGCGGCCAGGTCGGTGAGGCGGGCGGCGGAGAACCCGGTGTCGATCGGGACGTCGTGGCCGAGCCAGTCGCCGTAGGCCTTCTCGAAGGCGTCGGCCTCGATCTTGCCGAGTCCGGCCTCCTTGTCGAGTTTCACGCCGAGACCGGCGAGGTAGTCGTCCAGGCCCTTGCCGAACGCCGCGACGTCCAGGCCGCTGCCGTCGCCCAGGCCCCGGCGCGCGCCGCCGAGCAGGGTCGCCAAGTGCGCGTCGAAGTCTTCGGTGATCTTGGAGAAGCCGAAGAAGGCCGGGGTCTTGCCGGTCTTGGCCGCCCAGTCCCTGATCCCGTCCTGGAACTTCAGGTTCGCCTGTCCCTTCAGCGCCGCCGCCTCGGGACCGGAGGCCAGCCGGTGGTCGGCACCGTCGAGCAGATTCCCGGTGAGTTTGTCGAAGGCCGCCTGGTCGTTCAGGACCGCCGGACCGGCGTCTCGCAAGGCCTTGTCGAACTCGTCCCGCAATGCCTTCAGGTCGGCGGGTGCGACCGGGCCGTGGTCCTCGCTCCAGTTGTCGATCTTGTCGTCCAGCTTGGCGATCGCGATGTCGATCTTCGGCCCGATCTGCTTCTCCAGCTGGATCTTCGGCTGGAAGTCCTTCGCCAGATCGATGCGGGCCTGGCTCCAGGCCGCGTCTTTGTCGATCGGGTGCAGGTGGCCCAGGGTGTTGCCGAAGATGTCGCCGTTGTCCTTCTCCCAGCCCAGCCAGTTCTTCGCCACGTCCGGGGTCATGCCGTGCGGCATGCCGTTGGGCAGGCTGTGGTTGGACAGGTAGTCCAGCACGATGTTCTCGCGGAACTTGGCGGCGTCGGCCGGGGCGCCGTCGAAGGCGTGGGCCGCGTCGGCCAGCACGGTGCGCAGGTCGGCCTCCAGGCCGATCTTGCCCTCGAAGTTCTTGAGCACCTGGTTGTAGATCTGCGGCCGCGAACCCGGCGGGATCTTGCGCAGGTCCTGGGCCAGGTCCTGGAAGAGCTTCTGGAAGCCGGCGTCGCCGAGCAGTGCCGCACCTCGCGGGTTCGCGGTGGCCCAGTCGGAGGCGATGCCCCGGCCCTTGAGCCCGTTGGTGTTGATCTTGGAGACCTTGACCAGCTGGTCGGCCAGTTTGTCGTCGAGACCGTGGGTCAGGGCGTGGGCCAGCCCGGCCTGGATCTCCGGGGTGAACTTCAGGTCGTTGGCCTTGGCGTTGTGGAAGAGCTGGTCGGCGCTGCCCAGGATGTCCTGGCGGATCTGCGCGAGCTCGGCCGGCGGCAGTCTGCCCGCGATCTCGGCGTTCTCGCCGAGTCCGTGCTCGAACGCCACGCCGACCCTGTGCATCCAGTCGTCGCGCTCCATCGCCTTGCCGAGCGCGTTCTGCAGGTCGGCGCGCAGGGTCTGCTTGAGGGCGGACAGGTCGAGGCCGGGGGCGAAGGCGGCGTTCTTGCCCGACCAGGCCCGGTCGAACCCGGCCCCGAGCCGGGCGTCGATCTCCAGGTCGAACTTGACCCTGCCGTCGATGCTCAGGTGGCCGTAGCCGGGATCGTCCCGGATCTCCCTGCCGATGCCGTCGATCCAGCCGGTCCGCTCGAACTGCCGGGAGAACTGCTTGGGCAGATTGTCGATCAGCCGGTTGACCTGGAGGTCGGACAGCCGGGGATCGACCACTCGCGGGTCGCGCCAGCCGGTGTGCACGTCCTTGATCTGGGTGAGGAAGTCGGCGCCCATCTTGTTCAGCGTCTCGGGCCCGACCTTCCCGGCGTAGGCCGCGACCTGCTGATCGAAGGCCTGCTTGCCGAGCGCCAGGTGGTCGGTCACGGAGATGACGCCGTTCGGGGCGGCCACCGCGATCGGCTCGGCGCGGACCGCGACGTTCTCCAGGCCCACACCGTGCAGCGCGCCGGTCGCCCCGGCCAGGCTGTGGTCGACGTCGCCGGTCAGTGTCTTGATGTCGGCCATGGACTGCTCGACGAGGTTCGCGCCCTTGGCGTCCACGTTCTTGACCAGGCTGAGCACGTCGTGGAGCGGGGCCACGGCGGCGTTGCCGAGCGCGGAGGCCGCCAGGTCGACCTTCGGCAGCACCGTGTTCAGGTCGGCGCCGGCCAGGTGCTCCATGCCGGTGAGCGCGGGCACCTTCGTGGCCCCGAGCTCCTTGGCGACGGCGCTGAGCGAGATGTCGTCGCCGATCTTCACCACGGCCACGCTCTCGGCGTGGGTCAGGTTGCTGAGCTCGATCGGCTTGAAGGCGCCGTCCAGCATCTCGATGCCGTGGATCGGCCCCGCGCCGAAGCCGCTGATCGGCAGTTTGCCGAGGCCGCCCAGGTCGCCCATGTCCAGGTGGGTGTCCGGCAGACCGTTCTTGACCAGGGAGTTGATGGCGTCGATGTCGTTGATCTTGATCGCGGTCAGGAACTTGTCCGGGACCAGGAGCGTGCCGTTGGGCATCTGCACCCAGGCGGTGCCCGCGGCGGGCTTGAAATCGTGCATGGCCTTCACGTCGATCACGATCTTGGCCAGCATGTCGCCGGACAGGTTCAGGCCCTTGGTGAGCTGGAAGAGCGTGAACTTGTCGTCGAGCATCTTGTCCACCGTCACGATGCCCGGCAGGGTGCGCTCGAAGGAGCGCCACAGCGCGCCGGTGAAGTCCAGGGCCGTGAACTCGTCCTTGGTCACCGGCAGGAACAGCCGGACGAACCGGCCGGTGCCGATCTCGGTCAGCACGAAGTCGATGCCCTCGCCGATCCCGGTCCCCAGGTACTTGAACCCGGTGACCAGGAACTCGTCGACCATCGAGAACTTGCCGAAGGCCAGCATACCGACCTTGCCGATGACGTTCGGGAATGTCAGGACCTTGTCGAAGACCCACATCCCGCCCTTGAGGGCCAGCGCGCCGAGCACCTTGATCGAGCCCAGCAGCCCGATGGTGGTGAAGTCCACGAGCAGGGTCGAGAAGTGGTCGAAGACGTTGATGACCCCGCCGCCGAACTTGTCGGCGGCCCCGATGATCTTGATCATCCCGTTCTTCAGCATGTTCGCGATGTCGCCGCCGATGCCGCGGGTCATCGGGGCGACGATGCCCAGGAAGCTCAGGAACAGGCCGAGGAAGTTGGTGTCGCCCTTGGCGAAGTCGACGATGGTCTTGATGAACAGCGCGATGTTCGCCATCCAGGCCACGATCGCCAGCGGGCCGCCGAAGATCAGCCCGAGGATGCCCAGGGCCAGCGCCAGCCACTGGAACGCCTCCCAGAAGATCTCCGAGGAGGTCAGCGCGCTGGCCAGTTTCCCCTGCGCGTCGGCGATCGCCGAGGCCGCGGTGTTGGCCGCCGCGGTCAGGTCGGTGCCGGCCTGTTTCGCGGCGTTCGTGTACTGCGTCAGGCCGGGGTCCTTGTCCGGCAGGCCCTGGGCCTTGGCCAGCGCCGTGTCGGCGTCGCGCTGGTGCTGGGCCAGGGCATTGAGATAGGTGTGCAGGGCCGGCGCGGCCTCGTCCATGCACTGCTGCATGCCGCGGAAGAACTTCTGGAGCTGGTCGCTGATCTGCCCGCGCAGCGCGTCGGCGGACTTGCCGGTCCAGCCGCCGTCGACGTTCTTGACGATCGCGTTGATCGTCGCCTCCATCTGGTCGGCGCTGTCCTTGACGCTGTCCAGCGCCTTGCACACCGCCGCCATCGTGGGCTGGTCGCCGGGGGTGGGGTCCTGGTCCAGTCCGAGCTTGGACCAGTCTGTGGGCCGGGCCACGCGGCCTCCTCCGGTTCGTCGCGGTGTTCCGAACGGGGGTACGTATCCGGGCCCGCGGATGGTTCTCCCAATCCGGCGCCGGAACCGAGAACCTTTTCCGACGGCCGGTGCGTACCACCGGTTGAGGCGAGGGGAAGCGAGGGGAAGGGGAGGGGCCTTGGCGGACGACGACCCGACGCAGCTGGCTTCCGGCATAAAGATCCAGATCGACTACACGCAGCTCAAAACGGCTGCCGACAACATGGACCAGCTCAAGGACCACCTCGACGCGACGCTGTCGGCGTTCAAGACCAACATCACCGACAGCCACATGGAGGGCACCACCATCTACGGCGGTGACTTCAGCGGCAGCGGCAACGCGCATCTGAACGAGAAGCTGTACGACTTCTACAACCAGTTCACCGACATCGCGGGCGATGCGAAGACCAAGCTCGGGAACCTGTCCCAGACCTTCCGGACCGTGGCCCTACAGTTCCTGGACAACGACCTCGGCGTGGCCGCGAGCGTCAACTACCAGAACTACCAGTACCTGCTGAACGCCTGGATCGGGAAAGAGGCCGCCTTCCAGCACTACCAGCGGACCAAGGACGACGAGACCACGTTCATCACGTACGACGAGAACGGCAACCCGGTCACGAACCACATCCCGATGTGGGGTCCGGGCAGCCCGGTCCCGCAGGACCCCGGCGCCGTGCCGATGACGTACACGAACACCGCGGACTTCAACAACTCGCTGTTCGGCCTGAACGTCCTCACCGACGGCGACAAGCCCCCGTTCCCGAACCTGCTGAGCGATGCCAAGTCCTTCGACGCCAGCGCGGTGTCCATGACCACGACCACCAAGACCATGGACCACGGCGTCCTGGACGCCAACTCCGGCCCCAACCCGCCGGAGAACGCGCAGAACCCGGTCACCCAGGAGGACACCACGGTGACCTACGACGGCGGCACCTACACCGAGAGCACCACGCTCTACCCGGACCACCCGTTCAACTACACGAGCCACATCACGCACGCCGACGGCACCACCGAGACCTCCTCCTGCGCCGCCAACCCCGATGGCAGCAACGCGCTGTGGACCTCCGACACCAAGAACACCGACGGCTCGACCAGCACCTACAAGTGGACCGGGGACGCCAGCAAGCCCGGCGACCGGCACCGCGTCAACGTGCCGGACCCGAAGGACAAGGGCGACGGGCAGGGCGCTGGCGGAGTGCCTCGCGGCACCGGCGGCGGAGGCCACGCACTTATCTGATCCAGCGGCTCTGATTCACCGGCACTGACAACAAATCCCCCACGAAAGGCGAACCCCATGGTCAGCAACGTCAACGTCAACAGCGACGACATCAAGACCGCGACCTCGCAGCTGGACGCGCAGGTCGCGATCATCGTCCCCGAGCTGAACAACCTCATGGCTTCCGTCAACGGCCTGCTGGGCTCGCGGGACGGCGGCCTGTTCCTGACGCAGTCCAGCCCGGCGTTCAAGACCGCCTACCAGAGCTTCAACACCTCGCTGGTGAACGCCGTGCACACCATCAGCTCGTTCTCCCAGCAGTTCACCAGCATCGCCAACAGCATCATCGGCATGGACCAGGCGATCGCCGACAGCCTCAACAAGAAGTGACCCACCCCCGAACCACCCCGTCCCACCCGAACGAAGGAGCACCCTGATGCCCGAGGCAGTATTCGACTACACCAAGGTCGAGACGGTCGCCAAGCAGCTGCACGACGCCAACAACGAGCTGGTCGGCAAGCTGGCGGCGCTCCAGACCCAGGTGACCACCATGCTGTCCAGCGGCGGCGGCCTGTACATGGAGCAGTCCAGCCCGGCACTGCACGACGCCTACATCCACTTCAACGCGCAGCTGACGACCGCGATGAACAACATCGGCAGCTTCGCCACGCAGTTCGACACGATCAAGCAGAAGTTGCAGGAGTTCGACGGGAACACGCAGCACGCGGTTGTTACGGCTGGGCAGAAGAGCTAGGGGCTGGCGGGGCTTCGGCTCTGGTGTTCTGGCTCTGGTGTTCTGGCTCTGGTGTCCCGGCCTTGGTGTCCGGCCCTGGTGTCCGGCCGGCTGACGAGCTCAGCCGGCCGGGGCGGGTGTCGGGTGTAGCCGGTAACGGGTGCCAGTGACAGGTGACGGCTGCCGATGATGACCGGTACGAGTGGCAAGGCTTGTGGCTTGTGGCTTGCGGTTGGTGGGTTGGTTAAAGGCATTTTTTTACGGAACTACCTGGTATTGACTAATCACGGATCGAGACGCAGTTCGCTGTGCCACTCGATGCGCGTAGGCGGCCGCCGGTTGTGCGGGTGGTGCGCGCGGGTCCGAGTCACTGCGCATACGTTGTGTTGGCGGGCGGCGGTCGTGCGTGGTGGGCGCCTGAAGTCAACGGCAGGCGCCTCCGGCGGGGGCTCTCGGCTCCCTCGGGGAACTGGCGCAATTCCATAGGGTGGCCGGGTCAGGGCCCTGCGGCGGCGGTTTGTGAGGTGGTTGCGGTCCGTTCCCCACGGTCGCGTCGTCAGCCCCAAGGGGTACAGCGCCGAACCCCGGGAGTAAAGTCCGCGCGCTGCGGTCAGGCGTGGAGGTGGCGGCCGCGTACAGCGCGAACTTGACTCCCGAGAACCGGCACTGTAGGCAAAGCCCTGCCGACGCGACCGAGGGGAACGAACCGAAAACCGACCGGAAGAAAAGCAACCGCAGGGCCCGAAGACGCAGCTCAGCGATGCGGCCGCCGGTGAGGTTGTGGCGACGGGCCGGTGGGCAGCTGGTCGGCGACATGCCCGCCTTCTGTCTGCTCGTCATGGCATACCCGCTATACCGACGGTATCGATTCTGGCCACCGGGCCGATCCGGCGCCCGCCAGCCCGGAGTGCGCACCCCATGCGCCGGTGCGTTGGCCAGCAGCTATACCGGCAGCCGAACTCGCGAAGTCGCCGGTACCGCACTCCCGTTTTGTACTTCTCCGGTCGGTTTTCGGTTCGTTCCCCTCGGTCGCGTCGGCAGGGCTTTGCCTACAGTGCCGGTGGCCGGGAGTCAAGTTCGCGCTCTGACAAACCGCCACTTCCACGCCCGACCGCAACGGCGCGGACTTTACTCCCGGACACCGGTGCTGTACCCCTTGGGGCTGACGACGCGACCGTGGGGAACGAACCGCACCACCTCAGGGACCGCCGCCGCTGAGACTGGCTCGACCACCCTATGGAATTGCGCCAGTTCCCCGAGGGAGCCAAGAGCCCCCGCCGGAGGCGCCGGGCTCTTCATCACAGTTCTTGACCTTGCCGTTGACCTTGATCTGGCTGTTGATCTGATTCTTGATCTGGTTCTTGTTCCAACTTGCCGGAGTTGAAGAGGCCTGAGATGCGCCGGGGTTGTGAACACCGGAACCGGCAGCCGACAAACACACCCGCCGACCCGAACCCCGAACCGGCACAACTTCTACCGAAGGCCGTAAAAAGCTTCTAAAGCCAACAAACTAAAGCAACTCGGCCTGCAAACTCCAGCCAGTTCCCGAAGTTGAACCAGTGCCCGAAGTTGAACCAGTGCCCGAAGTTGAACCAGTTCCCGAAGTTGAAGCTGTATCAGTTCCCAAAGCTGAACCAGTGCAGGCTGACGAACGGCTGCGGCTGCCCGCTGTCGAAGCTCAGGTAGACGTTGTGCACGCCGGTCGTGCGGTTCATGTTCATCTGCACCGTCTGCCAGGTCTGCCAGCCGCCGGTGTTCGCGATCTCGAAGACCGAGACCGGCGCGTTGGTCAGGCTGTCCAGGTGGATCTGTACCTTGCCGCTGATTCCGGCCACCGCCCCGGAGGCGACTCGCGCGAGGAACTGGCTCTGCCCGGTGCCGAAGTCCACCATCGGGTACTCCGCCCAGGAGCCGTCGGCCAAGTGGCCGATGTCCTGGCTGCCGCCGCGCGCGGGGTCGTCCGTGCTGGCCTCGGTGGTGACGGCCCAGCACGAGGTGTGTTCGGCGCCGGGGATCGGGAGGGTGGCGCCGCCGGTCCATCCGGTGCCCGACGCGCAGCCTGCTGGCGGGGCGGAGGTTGGGGGCTTCACCGGTGGCGGTGTCGTGGTGTGGACCGGCGGGTGGGCCGACTGTTTCGGGGATGGCGTCGAGGCCGGGACGGCCGGGCGCGACGTGCCCGGCTGGGGCGGTACGGCGCTGGAGGCCGGGACCTGTGGGGGCAGGGTGGTGATCGGCGCTGCCGGGGGCGCTGCGGTCTTCCCGCTCGACAGGGGCACGGGTGAGACAGTGGCCTGCGGTACCGACGGGACCAGCGCTGGGGACGGCGATCCGGTCGATGTCGATGGCGCCGAGGCCGTGCCGTCGGCCACCGCCGCGGCCGCGTTCGCCGATGGTGCCTGTCGGGACGCGGCGGAGCCACCGGGGATCAGGATGAGCGTCACGCCCACCACGAGGGCCGCGGCGCCGCCGAGCGCCGCGTGCTTGCGAGTCAGACCGTTCATGTTCCTGCTCTCCTCCGAGGTCCGCCGCGCCGAAGGCGGCGACCGGCGGCTGGTTCGACCGGTGCCTGGTTCGACCGGTGGCTACTTCAGTTCCGTGTGCGGGATCAACAGCGACATCACCCGGCCGGACTCCGCGTCCCCGGTGAGCGCCCGGCCGTACCGCACCGGCCGGCGCACCAGGTCCTGCGGCAGCCGCACGCCGATGCAGTCGCCCTCGGCCAGGCTGGTCGGCGCCAGCAGCACCCCGGTGCGCGCGCGGCGCAGCTCCGAGGCCCAGCCGATGACCGCCTGGACGAACGCCTCGGCCGAGCCCGCGGCCACCATGCCGACGCCCTGGTCCCGGCCGGTGGCGACCAGGTCCCGCAGGGTGTTGTCGGCGGCGGTGTGCAGCAGCAGGTCGGCGTCGTCGATCAGGATCGCCGCCGGGGCGCCGACCTCGGCCAGCGCCTCGGTGATCTCCGGGCCCAGCAGCTGCGGGGCGGTCACCACCTGGACCCGTGGCTGGCCGGCCAGCCGGCGCAGCGGGGAGTCGCGCGGGGTGAGGACCACCAGACCGGTACCGGAGGCCAGCAGTGACACCGCCATCGTGGCCAGTGCGGTGCTGCGCCCGGAGCCGGCCGGGCCGAGTACGACGGCCCCGCGCGCGGCCAGGTCCACGCCGCGCGGTGCCACGTCGTCTCCGCTCAGGCCCAGCAGCGCCCACAGCGGACGCGGCGGCTCGGCCGGCATCCGTTCCCAGGCCTCGGCGAAGGTCAGCGAGGACGGCAGCGGCGCGATCGGGTAGGGACGCGCCGCTGCCGGCACGCCCTCGTCCCGGTCGCGGGCCGCGGCGCCGATCCGCCGTAGCGCCTCGGCCTGCGCCTGGCCGGACAGGTCGGGGGCCAGCACGGCCACCTGTGCCTCGATGCAGTCCTGCGAGCGCCACCCCCGGCCGGCCGGCACGACCGTGGGCAGCTCGGCATGGCCCATCCCGATCAGCATGTAGTCCGAGCGGTCGTTCATCCGCAGCAGGAACTTGTCCTCGTTCAGGCTGGCGAGCTTGCCGTTGAGCAGAGCGCGGTCCCCGGACAGGATCATGTGCAGCCCGGCCGCCGCGCCCTCCCGGATCAGCTGGGTGATCATGTCGACCAGCCGGCCGTTGTCGAACTCGCCGATCGCCGTGTTCAGCGACTCCCAGGAGTCCACGAACACGGCGATGTGCGCCGGACGCAGCTCCCCGGGCGGCAGCGCCTCGCGCAGTTCGGCCAGGTTCGCGGCGTTGTGCTTGGTCAACAGGTCCTGACGCCGGGCCAGCTCGGCGTTCAGCCGGGTCAGCAGCCGCTCGATCCGTTCCCGGTCGGTCCGCTGCACCACCGCCCCGCAGTGCGGAAGGGACTCCAGGACGGACAGCGCGCCGCCGCCGGCGTCGATCCCGTACATGTGCAGGTCGGCCGTGGAGACCGTGCGGGCCAGCGCGCCGGCCAGCGTCCGCAGCGCCTGCGAGCGGCCGGAGCGCGCCGAACCGATGAAGTACAGGTGGCCGTCGTTGTCCGGGTTGAACACCACCGGCGCCTGCGCCTGCCGCTCCGGGCGGTCGTCCAGCGCGTAGCTGACCGGGATCAGCCGGGTGCCGTGGCGGGCCTGGCCGAGCGGACGGATCTGCGGCAGTTCGTCGAGCAGCAGCTTCGTCGGCAGCGGCGCCAGCCACGGGCTCGGCCCCGGCTCGAAGTCGACCAGCGTGGCCGCTTCGCGGATGGCGTCGACGAGCTCTGACAAGTCCGTCGGGCCGATGTCGGCGAGCGACCCGCCGGCCCCGGCGCCGGCCCCGGCCAGCGCGGTCGGCGGGAGCCGCCGGCCCAGGCGCTGCCAGGGCATCGCGGCCGCGGCGGTGGGCGGCGGCGGGGCGTCGGCTTCCTCCTGGTCCTCGACCGGCCGCGCGGCGCCGGCGTAGCCGGTCTGGAACGGCACGACCATCGCCTGCCCGAGCCGGGCCAGGGCGCGCCCCGGGGTGGCGGCGGAGATACCGGCGGCGTCGGAGGAGTCGATGACGTCGCGGCTCTCCGCGCCGTCGGTCATCCGCAGGGAGATGCGCAGGTTCGTGTTGGCCCGGATGTCCGCGGTGACCGCGCCGGCCGGCCGCTGCGTGGCGAGCACCAGGTGCAGGCCCAGCGACCGGCCGCGCTGGGAGATGCTGACCACGCCGGTGACGAACTGCGGGACCTCGCGGGCCAGGGTGGCGAACTCGTCGACCATGATGACCAGGCGGGGCAACGGCGCCAGCTCCGGATTCCGGGCCCGCATCGCCGCGTACTCCGGGAGGTCCTTGGCCCCGGCCGCGGCCAGCACCTGTTCGCGGCGGCGCAGCTCCGCGCCCAGCGAGGTCAGGGCCCGGTCCACGAGATGGTCGTCGAGGTCGGTGACCATGCCCAGGGCGTGCGGCAGCCGCACGCAGTCCCGGAAGGCGCTGCCGCCCTTGTAGTCGACGAGCACGAAGACCAGCTCGTCCGGGCGGTTCGCGGTGGCCAGCGCGGCCACCATGGCTTGCAGCAGCTCGGATTTGCCGGATCCGGTGGTGCCGGCGATCAGCGAGTGCGGCCCGTCGGTCACCAGGTCGAAGACCGCCGGGCCGTCGTACCCGGCGCCCAGGACGAACGCCGTGGAGGCCGGCCGGCGCTCCCAGGCCGCGGCGATCCGCTCCGCCTCCGGCGGTTCCAGGCCGAGCAGGTCCAGCAACGCCACCGAGTCCGGCAGGGCGCCGGTGTCCTCGGAGGTGACGTCCCGGATCGGCGCGACGGCCCGGGCGACGGTGTCGCACCACACGGCGCCGACGCCGTCGGCCCGGACGTCCGGCAGCGCCGGCGCGCCGGCCTGGCGCACGGTCGCGTAGTACCCGTCGGCGCGCGCCACGTCCTCCAGCGTCACAACACCCTTACACTCTTCCGGCAGCAGCCCCTCGCGCCGGTCCAGACACAGGAAGAAGACCCGGACCCCGGGGCCGTCCTTGAGGATCTGCACCATGCCCGGCACGTCGCGCAGCCGGCGCGCGCCGTCCACGATCACCAGGACGTCCGGGTCGGCGAACATGACGGAGGTGATGGCCGAGCCGCGGGCCTGCATCCGGGCGGCGACCACGGCGCCGAGTTCGGCGACCCGGTTGGCGACGGTCTCCGGATCGTTGCCGACCCGGACCAGCGAGCCGTGGTGCTCCGGGAAGCGGGCGTGCGGGAGCCAGCGCAGCCAGTCCCAGTCTGGTTGGGTCTCGACGTCGGCCAGCAGGTGGATCTGCACGTCGCGCGGGCTCTGCAGGACCCCGGTCTGCACCAGCAGCCAGCGGGCCAGGTCCCGCACGGCCGGGATCGGCCCGGCCAGTCCCGTGACACCGAGTGCGGCCAGGTCCAGGGACACCGGCGCGGCCGGAACCCGCCAGGCCGGAACGGTCTGCTGGTAGCTGTTGGGCTGGTCGACCACCACCAGGGCCGGCACGGCGGCGGTGCCGACGCGGGCGGTCAGATGGTCGCCGTCGACGCGGCGCCGCTCCCACAGCCGGGTGCCGGGGCCGACGGCGATCAGGCCGAGCGTGGCCGGGTCGGGGCCGGCCTGGTTGCGGGCGGTCCGTTCGGCCTCGACGGCGGCGGTGATCTCCTTCTCCCGCTGGGCCTTCGCCCGGCGGTAGTCGGCCATCGCGGACTTGTGGGTCTTGCGGCCGGTGCGGCGGTCGCTGATCACGTTCGTGATCGCGAAGACCGGGCTGAACAGGGTGAAGATGAGGTAGAAGTAGGAGTGGAACACCAGCACCATGGCGAAGCCCATGACCATCGGGGCCAGCAGGGTGATCAGCGGGAACGGCCGGCGGCTCGGCGGGGACGGGATGAGCGGCATCCGGAACCGCTCGACCGGCAGCGGCGGCACGATGCGCGGCGGACGGTTGTAGTCCAGGCCCAGACCGCGCTCGGAACGGCGGACGTCGGCGTCGGCTTCGGCCGGCGGCGACAGACGCAGGACACTGCCGGCGATCTCGAAGTCGTCGTGGACCCGGACGGTGAACTCCCCGGTCTCCGACGCCTCGGCGAGATCCCGCGCTTCTTCCTTCTCCAGCTGCTCGCGAAGCTTGCGCTCCTTGGGCTTCTCCTGCTTCGCGATCTGTTCCAGCTGCTCGGTCTCCTGCGCGCTGCGGACCGGCCGGAGCACCCGGATCGGACCGGCGTGGTGGTTCTCGGTGTCGGCACCGTCGAGCACGCACACCTGGACCGAGCCGTCGGGGCGGACCGTGAGCCGGGCGATGTGCTCGGCCGGGAAGCCCGCCCAGCGCACGGTGCAGTCCGGACCCGACCCCGCGAAGTGGCTGCCCAGTCCGAGGCGCCAGGTGCGGCCGACCGCGGCGCCGCCGACCGCGCGGATCTCCAGCAGCGCCGGTTCCGGGGTCAGGCCGTAGTCCTCGGGACGCGTCCCGGCGACGCTGTCCAGAACCACGCGGGACCCGTCGCGCAGACCGGTGTCGCCGACCAAGGCGCGCCGGTCGGCGCGGACGCCGTCGATCTCGACAGCGGTGGGGACATACGCGTCGGCGCCGTCCATGTCCTCGTCGAGCGACAGCGCGGCGAGGCGGGCCGCGGCGTCGGCGAGTTCGGAGCCGGGGGCGGCGTCGAGGACGGCGTGGGTGCCGGCGTCGGAGTCGTCACGGAGGCCGTGGACGGTGAGGGCTATGCGCATCGGGGGGTTTAGTCCAGGTCTGTGTTCGGGCCGGCGGCGGGGTCCGCGGCGCTGACGGCGTCGCGGTCGTGCTGCGGTTCGGCCTGCGCGACGAGCAGGGCTTTCGATGAGGGGGACGGCAGGGCGGCCGCTCGGGTCGCGTCGGGGCGCGTCTGGTTGGGGCGCGCTGTTTCGAGGCGGTCCAGGAGGTTGACCGTGGGTCGCTGGGAAGCAGGGACCTGCGATCCGGCGGTCGGTGCGGTGGCGGTGGTCGACGAGGCCGTGGTCGACGAGGCAGCGGCCGACGAGCCGGGCTGTGCGGCCGTCCCGGCTGTCGTTTCGGTGGCGTCCGGCGTCTCGGTGGCGTCGGAGGAATCCGGCCTGGCCGTAGCGGGCGGCGCGGCCGGTGCGTCGCGGGATGCGAGCGCCATCGGCAGCTGGGCCGTCTGCACCCGCACGCCGAGGACTCCGGTGTCCAGCTCGCCGTCCGCGGACAGGGTCCACCGCCACTGGGCCCCCTCCGCCGAACCGGCGGCGAACCGGACGGCGTGCCCCAGCGCGTCGCTCTGCCGCTGCAACACCTCCACCAGCCGCGTCACAGCACCCTGATCCCCCTCGACGGAGATCGCGCCCGGGGACTGGGTGGGGTCGATGAACACCAGGGTCTGGCCCCGGGTGCCGACGGCGATGAACGGGTGCCGGCTCGCGGCGTCGGCGTCGGCCAGCCGTTCCCGGGCCGCGGACCGGACCCGGTCGTCGTCCTCGTCGGCGGTCCACGGCCCGGCCGGCGCCGGGGCGTCGATCCCGGCCAGACGGATCAGGACCGTGTCGGTCTCGATCTCGACGACGTACGGATCCAGTGTCGCGGCTATCCGCAACAGGCGGGTGTTCTCCGGATCGGCGAGGGCCACACCGAACTCCCTGGCCAGGAGTTGGTCGTCCGGCTCCTTGTCCCGCCAGTCGCGGTACCGGCCGGCCGCCTTGGTGACCCCGACGTACGCCAGCAGGCCCACGCCGGCCGCGACGAAGACGTACCCCGCGATGTTCCAGGGTTCGGTGTGCGAACCGGCGGCGAGGAAGGGATGTGTGTACTGGTCCATGTGTCGATCCACTCGCGAGTAGGCGATCGTGCGCACTATGCCGCGCCGCAGTCGGTGAGCACCCGTCTGAGCGCCCGTACCGCGTGGTGGTTCCGGGACTTCACGGTGCCCGCCGGTATACCGAGCACCCGTGCCGTCTCGGTACGCGTGCGACCGAGGCAGTGTACGTGGATCAGCACCTCGCGTTGGTACGGATGCAGGGCGGCCAGGGCGTCGACGACCAGCCGGGTCTGGGAGACCGAGTCGGCCAGGTCCCGCAGGTCCGGCAGGTTCGCGACGCTGGCCTCGTCGTTGACTTCCAGCGGCCGGGCGCGGTCGCGCCGGCTCATGTCGATGACCAGGTTCCGGGCGACCGTGAACAGCCACGGCCGCAGCGACCCGGGCCGGTCGGCACCGGTCCGCACCAGGAACCAGGCCCGCAGGAAGGTCTCCTGGACCACGTCCTCGGCCCGGTGCGGGTCATAGGGAATCAGTTGCCGTACATACTGCAAGAGCGGCGTCCTGTGTTGGTGGTAAAGGGCCCCGATGGCGGCTTCGGCACCGGCCCGCACCTCCGCTTCGTTCTCCGCGACGCCCGAGTCAGGCACGGTCCATCCTCCTGACATACCCGAGAAGGCTTTATTGCGGCACACAGTAGCTGATATCGCGATCATCCAGACGATGTGTGACACGGGACGTTGAGCTTCGCCGACATTGTCGGCCGCGGCAGCCTTCCCTGATCATCTTGCGCTGACACGCGGCTCACTTCGAGCGTTGCCGATCAGATTTCACGTGATATTCCCTCGGCATAACCTGTCGTTCGCCTACTGCGCGGTAAACAGCCCAGAACGCTGAGGTAACGGCTTGACCGAGCCTCCCGCGAACCCCGAACGTAGTGTCGGCCGCCTTCGTCGGGCACGGTGGCCCAGGTGCGTGCCCAAGGGTCTTCGTAGGGGGAAACGTGAAGTTCCTGACCCAACGTAACGCGGCGGCCAGCGGGTTCGGTCTCGTCGCGGTCGGAGTCGGGCTGGTCCTCGTGCCGGGCGGCAACTCCGCGAACGCGACTGTCGCGAACGCTGCGGCGAACGTGGCCGAGAACACCAGCACCACCACCTCTTCGGTCGCACCCCCGGTCGCGGTGGCGAGCTCGTCGGCCGCGGCGGCGTCCTCGGCCCCGGCCAAGCCGGGACCGACCACGCCGACGCCCTCCCCCACCGGCGCCGATTCCCCCGGCCCCACGTACTCCAGCGGCCCCGGGATCTTCGGCGGCCCGAGCACCACCGCGTCGTCGTCCCACCTCGCGCCGACCAAGCCCCCCGTCCCGCGCCCGACGACCACGTCCAAGCCCTCGCCGCCGCCGGTGCACTCCTCCTCGCCGGCGCCGTCCCCCTCACCGGACCCCACGTCGTCCACCATTCCGGGCACCAATCCCGGCATGGTGATCAACATCGGCGACAAGCTGGCGATCGGCGTGGCGGGCGGCAACACCGCCGACGGCTCGCAAATGGTCGTCTGGCACCCCGACCCGAGCCTGGTGGACCAGCACTGGCTGCTGAACTGGGCCACGGTCGGGAGCACCGGCGGCATCGACTTCGAGAGCAACCTCACCCACGCCTCGGTCATGGATCTGAACACGGCGAACAACCAGGTCGACCTCTGGCACAGCCTGACCGGCACCAACCAGCTGTGGTGGTTCGCCGACGGGCCCGCGAAGGACGAGTTCTACATCCACAACCAGATGACCGGCGACTGCCTGACGGACAACGGGCTCGGGAACCTGCTGACCGTGGGGCCTTGCGGCACGGGGAACACCGCCCAGCTTTGGACGCTCACGTAGCGTTTGGACGCTCACGTAGCGCGGGCGGGACCTTCACGTAGCGCAGACGGGACCCTCAGCCGCTTCGCCCTCATTACCCTTGTCCCATGACCGTTCCGTCGCCTCCCGCCGTCCAGGGACGCACGTGGCCGGGCGTCGGCGACGTCGGGCGGGTCGGGCGGCGCGCTGTTGTGGAGTCGCTGTACCTGCTCACAGCTCCGGTAGCGGCGCTGCTCGGGGTGCTGATGGCTGTCGTCGGCTTGGGCGTCGGGTTGCTCGGCTTGGTGGTGCCGGGGTCCGAGTCCACGCCGTTGACGGCGGCGTCGTCGGTTCTGGTGCGGTGGCCTGCTGAGCTGGAGCAGTGGCGGATCGGGAAGGTGCGTGGCGGCGCGGTCGGCGGGCTGCGGGGTGACAGGACACGGGATGGCAGGGTGCGGGATGGCGAGTGGCAGCTGCGGCCGAGTTCGCCCGGCTCCAGCCTGGTGCATGCGGTCCTGGTGGCGCCGGTCGCGCTGACGACATCGGTGGTAACCGGGGTGTGGTGGTTCATGGCCCTCGGCGCGTCCACCTCGATACCGCGTGGCGGCTACGCGGTCAGCGGACCGTTGCCGCCGATCACGCTGAGTGCGGGAGCGAGCACGCAGTCGCACGTCGACGTGAGCCTCGGGCTGACGTCGCCAGCGGAGCGGCTCACCGTGGGCACCTTGCTCGGCCTGCTGTTGCTGGTCACGCTGCCGTTGATGACGCGCGCTTGCGTCGCCGTCCACGTCGGGGTGTGGCGCTACGCAACCCGCGCACGCCGGGTCGCGGCGGTGGCGACGGTGCCAGTCGTGCCAGTCGTGCCAGTCGTGCCAGTCCAGACCTCCGCGCTGCACCGCCTCGAACGGGACATCCACGACGGCCCGCAGCAGCGCCTGGTCCGGCTGGCGCTGGAACTCGGCCGCGCGCAGCACCACTTCGACAGTCGGCCCGAGACCGTGCGGGAGGCGCTGGCCGACGCGATCGTGCAGGCGCAGGAAGCGCTGGAAGAGCTGCGGACGCTGTCCCGCGGCATCGCCCCGCCGATCCTCGTCGACCGCGGACTGCCGGCGGCGATCACCGCGTTGGCGGCGCGCTCGATCATCCCCGTCGAGCTGGATCTGGGCCCAGGGCTGGACGTCGCGGCGCTGAGCCGGCGGCCGGACCCGGCCGTGGAGATCGCGGCCTACTTCGCGATCGCCGAGGCCTTGACCAACGCGGCCAAACACAGCGGCGCGCGCCGGTGCGAGATCGGGCTGCGGCACGATCGAGACCGGCACAACAGCGAAACAGTGCGAGTCTGGGTGACAGACGACGGCGTCGGAGGCGCGGCGTCGGCCAAGGGACACGGCTTGCGCGGCCTCGACGAACGCGTGCGGGCGGTCGGCGGCCGGCTGCTGATCCACAGCCCCGAAGGCGGCCCGACGACGATCACCGCGGAGCTACCAGCCGAGCTATCAGCCGAGTCACCAGCGGAGCAACCACTATGACGGATCCCGGCACCTTGCTGCCCTCGTCCTCGTCCTCGTCCTCGCTCTCGTCCTCGCCTTCCCCCGAGCCCCAGGCTCGCCGCGCGTTGCGCATCGTCGTCGCCGACGACGCCGTCCTGCTGCGCGAAGGGCTGGTCCGGCTGCTGGCCGAGGAGGGGCACCAGATCGTGGCCACGGTCGGGGACGGGCCGACGCTGATCGAGGCCGTCCTCGAGCACCGCCCGGACGTGTCGGTAGTCGACGTGCGCATGCCGCCGACCCACACCGACGAGGGCCTGCGCGCGGCCATCACCGTCCGGTCGGAGCTGCCCGGCGCGCCGGTACTCGTCCTCAGCCAGTACGTGGAGCCCCGCTACGCCGCCGAACTCCTCGCCGACGGCTTCGGCGCGGTCGGCTATCTGCTGAAGGACCGGGTCGCCAAGGTCGCGGAGTTCCTGGACGCCCTGGACCGGGTCGCCGGCGGCGCGACGGTCTTCGATCCGCAGGTCGTCGCGCAGTTGCTGAGCGGGCAGCGCCGGGGCGACCCGCTGTCGGTGCTGACCGCACGCGAGCGGGAACTGCTCGCACTGATGGCCGAGGGCCATTCCAACACGGCCATCGCCCAGCGCCTCGTGGTGTCGGCCAGCACGGTCGAGAAGCACATCGGGAACGTGTTCATCAAGCTGGGGCTGCCGCCGGACGACGATGACGTGCACCGGCGGGTGCGCGCCGTCCTGGCCTATCTGAATGCCTGAGCGTTTCTGAATGCCTGAGCGTTTCTGAACGCCTGAGCGTTCCTGAACGCCTGAGCGTTCCTGAACGCCTGAGTGTTCCTGAACGCCGAAAGGCGCCGAAGGGTATGGCCAGCCACACCTTCAAGTGTCCGGCGTACCCCGCTGACCCCACCGCGCGGCTACGGAACCGTTGACTGCATGACCTCAGCGTCCGAAGCCTCCAATCCCGCATACATTCCGGCCCGCAGTCAGTCAGGCGATCAGACCCAACGCCACCAGTCCCAATCCCAATCCCAGTCCCAGTCCCAGTCCCGAAGGCGACGCCAGCCGGCCGGATCCCGCCCACCGGCGAGCGCCCCGGCCTGGGCCCTGGCCGCGCTCGCCGCCACCGCCCTCGCCCTCATCGCCGCCTTCGTCCTGGCTCCCGCCCCGCTCGCGGCGGCGACCGGGCCGCACGGCGACTTCGGCAGTGAGCAGGCGCTCAGCAACGCCTTCGGCAAGGCGTTCGTCGGGTACTGGAACTCCGGCGACCCGCGCTTCCCCGCCGGCATGCAAAGCATCGTCGACTACTGGTCCCGCTACCACGTCGTCAAGGCCGCGGCCGCGTCGGCGCTGCTGGTCGTCCTCGTCGTCATCAGTGTTCTGCTGCGACGACCGGCCGGAGCCCTCGTGGCGGTACTCGCGCTGGTCGCCGCGGCTTTGGCGATGGCCAACATCCAAGGCGCGCTGGCGCCGTTCTCCTCGCTGCTGTCGATGCTGCCGACCGGCGCACCGCACGGAGACCTCGCCACCGCGGTCGTCCAGATCAGAGAGCACCTGGCGCACTACCCGAACCAGGGCGGCCAGCCCGCTCCCGCCGTGAAGGTGATGGTCGACGACTTCGGCGCCTATCACGCGGTGGTGGCCGTGGCGGCGTCGCTCATCGCGGTCATCCTCATCGCGCTGAGCGTGCTGTCCTGGAAGCACCGAGCGCAACGCGGCATGGTGTGGTTCGGGATCGTCTTCACACTGTCGTCCCTCGCCGTGCTCGTCATCGCCGCGGCGAACATCGCCACGACGGCCGATCCGGCGCCCGCGCTCCTCGCCTTCTTCCAAGGCAGCTGGTGAGGCTACTCAGTGCCCTGCCACTCGACGCACCGGAACCGTGACGTGTACCGCGAGCCCGCCATCCGGGTTGGCCGTCGCCGTCGCACCACCACCGTGCGCCTTCGCGACCGACCGCACGATGGCCAACCCGAGACCGTGCCCGGAGCGATCGCTGCCGACCCGCGGCTGGGCCCGCTGAAACGGCTCGAACAGGCGCTCAACGGAGTCGGGCGCGATCTGCGGCCCGGTGTTCGCGACCGTGAGCACGGCATCGCCGCCCCGCAGATCCACCTTCACACTGACCCGGCCGCCCTCGACGTTGTAGGCCAGCGCGTTGTTCAGCAGGTTCGCGATCAGTTGCCGCAACAGCGCCGCGTTCCCCGGCACCGGGCATTCCGGCTCCAGGTCGACACCGACGCTGATCCGCCGCGCGGAAGCGGTATCCCGGCGTTCGGCGACGGTCTCGGCGACGAGGGCGTTGAGGTCGACGGGGATGGGGTCCGGGACCATCCGGTCGGTGGCCGCGAGCTGGAGCAGCGCGGTGACGACGGCGATGCTGCGCTCGTTGGTGGCCCGCAGCATCGGGGCCAGTTCGGCCAGCTCCTCGCCGCTGACGTCGGTCTCGGCGACCTGAAGGATCGCCCGCGTCGTCGCCAGCGGGGTGAGCAGTTCATGTGACGCGGTCGCCGCGAACCGCTGATGCGCCGCGAACGACTCCTCCAGCCGGGCCAGCATCGTGTCGAAGGTGTCGGCCAGCCGCTTCAACTCGTCCGGCGGGCCGGAGGCGTTGATCCGGTCGTGCAGGTGGCCGTCGGCCGCCCGGCTCGCGGCCTCGCCTATGGCGTGGATCGGGGCCAGCAGCCGCCGGGACAGGACCCACCCGGCCCCGAGGCCGACGGTGGTCACCACGAGCAGGGCGGCGATCGAGGTGACGAGCACCGCCGACCAGACGTCCTGCTTGGTGCTGATCGCGGCCGCGTGCGGGAGCAGGATCGTGTTCTGGGGCATCACGATCGTGGTGCTTCGCTGCACGTCCGACACCGGCAGGCCGGGCTTCAGGTCGTAAGAGGGCACGTACCGGATTCCGAGATAGATGATCGCGACCATCAGCGCGGCCGAGACGCCCAGCGTGCCGCCGAAGCCGGCGAACAGGCGGGCGTGGATGCTCAGCGTCCGGTGACGCGGGACCCGGCCCGGGGCTCGGCCGGGAGCTCGGCCCGGGGTTCGGCGCGGCGCTTGGCCCGAAGCTTGGCGTGGCGTTCGGCCCGGGGCTCGGCCGGGAGCGCGGCCCGGAGTTCGGATGGCGGCTCTCATGACAGCCCCATCCGGTAGCCGGCGTTCACGACCGTCTGGACCAGCTGCGGCTCGCCGAGCTTCTTGCGCAAGGTGTGCACGACCAGCCGGACGGCGTTCGGGCCGGGGTCGGTGAGCTCGTCCCACGCGTTGTCGAGCAGCTGCTCGGTGGTGACGACGCCCCGGTCGGCCCGCAGCAGCAACTCCAGCACCGCCAGCTCCTTCGGCGCCAGCCGGATCTCGGCACCGGCCCGGGTGACGTGCCGCCGGTGGGTGTCGAAGGCCAGGTCCTCGAAGGCCAGGACCGGCGCGTGCAGGACCGGGCCGCGGCGGTAGAGGGCCCGCAGCCGGGCCACGAGCTCCGGGAAGTCGAACGGCTTGGTCAGGTAGTCGTCGGCGCCCAGGCCCAGGCCCTCGACCTTGTCCCCGAGCCGGCCGGCGGCGGTGAGCATGAGGATCCGGCAGCCGGGGTCCATGCCGACCAGCCGTCGGCAGACCTCGTCGCCGTGCAGACCCGGCAGGTCGCGGTCCAGGACCACGGCGTCGTAGTCCCGGACCGCCAGCCGGGCCAGGGCCCGCGCGCCGTCGTGTTCCACGTCGACCGTCATCGCTTCGCGGCGCAGTCCGATCTCCAGGACCCGCGCCAGATATTCCTCGTCTTCAACGACCAGAACTCGCACCTGATTACCTTTACAGCTTTGCGTATGTGAGGCGTATGTGGAACTCCGGCGACATATGTTCAGCCGGCAAATACGGCTCACATCCCGAGCTGCCTAGCGTAGTTCACGGCTTGCCACCGATACCGACTGAAGGGCTGCACCTGTGAACTTCCTCAAACGCGCCTGGTGGCGACTCCGAGCGCATGTGATCAAAACCCTGATGCTCACCGGGCTGTTCTTCGTCGTCTGCACGCTGGTGCTGTCCGGGTTCCTGATCCAGTCGGCGGCGGCAAGGGCCGCCGACGGGGCGAAGAAGTCCGTGGGCGCGGTGGTGACGATGCAGCTGGATCTGAACGCGCTCATGAACTCCGGAAAAGGCGGCACGCCCGCCAATGGCCAGAGTCCCGGTCTGATCGGGCCGAACGGCGATCTGCACATCGATCTGGTCGACAAGATCTGCAAGTCCCCGGTCGTGGTCCAGTGCAACTACACCACCCAGGGCGGCGCCGCGCCGTCCTCGGACATCAAGCTCTACCAGCCGCCCGGCGCCCAGAGCAGCGGCGGCGTCGGCGTCGACTTCTTCCAGGGCGACGGGGTGCGCGACCTGAACGCCGTGCAGGACTTCCGCAACGGCGACTCCAAGCTCATCGCCGGCACCGGCATCGGTCCGGACTCGCCGGCCGACGGGGTGGTCATCGAGAAGCGGCTGGCCGACGCGAACCATCTCAAGGTCGGCGCCAAGGTCCACTTCAAGATCGGTGAGCTCGACCCGGCCCTGGACCACACCAAGGAGTTCCCCTACACCGTCGTCGGCATCTACAGCAGCGACAAGGCCTCCGCCACCGGCCAGAACGTCCCGGCCATGCTCGACCCGGGCAACCAGCTCTACTTCACCGCCGCCGGGGCCTCCACACTCCTGGGCAAGACCGGCGACGGCGTGGTGAATCAGGCCACGTTCACCCTGGCCGACCCGGCCGACCTCGGGCGGCTCAAGGCGGACGCCACCGCGGCCGGCGCGGACCTGTCGATCTTCCCGTTGTCGATCAACGACAAGGAGTACCAGACGCTGGTCGGGCCGATCACCAAGACCGCCGGCTTCGCCACGGTCACGGTGTGGCTGGTGTCCATCGGCGGCACGGTGATCCTCGGTCTGATCGTCGCCTTCTCGCTGCGCGAGCGGCGCAAGGAGATGGGCGTCCTGCTGTCGATGGGCGAGAAGAAGCCGCGGTTGCTGGGTCAGCACCTGGTCGAGGTCTTCGCCTGCGCGGTGCTCGCCATCGCCGGCGCGACCGCGATCAGCACCGTCCTGTCCCGGAGCGTGGGGAACCACATGCTGGCCGGCGAGGTGTCCTCGGCGGAGAACGCGCCCAAGGACAACACCCCGGACCACTCCAACGTCCTCGGCGCCTCCTCGTCCGGCTCCGGCTCCGACACCCCGACCGTCACGCCGATCAGCAAGCTCGACGTCCGCGTCAGCTCCTCCGACATCGCCCGGATCGGCGCCGCCGGCCTGGGCATCGCCGCCGCGGCCACGCTCATCCCGGGCATCGCCGTGCTGCGCCTGAACCCCCGCGAGATCCTGACGAAGGGCGACTGACGTGACTGACATGACCGCCGCGGCCACTGACGAGAAGGCGACGAAGACCCCGGTGCTGCAACTCGCCGGCGTCTCCCACTCCTACGCTTCCGGCGGCCGGAAGCGCATCATCCTGAAGAACGTGAGCCACTCGTTCCAGTCCGGACGGATGTATGCCGTCGTCGGACCGTCCGGCAGCGGCAAGACCACGTTGCTGGCGCTGGCCAGCGGGCTGGACACGCCGGTCTCCGGGAAGGTCCGGTTCCGGGGCGACGACGTCGCCGAACTCGGGCTGGGGCGGTACCGCAACCGGCACGTCGCGACCGTGTTCCAGAATCTCAACCTGCTGAATTACATGACGGCGGTCCAGAACGTGGTGTCCGCGATGGAGATCACCGGAGCACGCGGAGGCCGGAAGAAGCAGCGGGCGGAGCAGATCCTGACCCGGCTGGGGGTCGAGCCGGTGGACCAGCATCGCAGGACCCTGCAACTGTCCGGCGGCCAGCAGCAGCGGGTGGCCATCGCCCGGGCGCTGGCCTGCGAGGTCGATGTGCTGTTCGCCGACGAGCCGACCGGGAGCCTGGATCAGGACACCGCGACGGAGATCGTCACGGTGTTCCGGGCGCTGGCTCATGAGGAGGGGAAGTGCGTCATCGTCGTGACGCACTCGCGGGAGGTGGCCGCAGCCGCCGATGAGGTGCTG
This sequence comes from Catenulispora pinisilvae, assembly GCF_015356865.1. Taxonomy (GTDB): domain Bacteria; phylum Actinomycetota; class Actinomycetes; order Streptomycetales; family Catenulisporaceae; genus Catenulispora; species Catenulispora pinisilvae. The sequence goes on along the minus strand of NZ_JAAFZA010000023.1, from coordinate 37,711 downwards.
CGGCTTCGCGCTGGGGCGTTGGTCAAGGGCTGAGGCCGGGGCGCGCGGGCCCACCCCGGCCCGGGCCGACCTGGGCCGACCCGGACCGACCAACTTGTTCCATCACTCCAGCGGCAGGTTCTCCACGGTGAAGACCGGGCTGGTCAGCGGAGCGCCGTAGAGGTAGGTGTCCATCTGGGAGTTGGTCACCAGCAACCGATCCCCGCTGACCGCGACACCCGTGGTGGTATCGGCGCCCGGGTAGGTGCGTTCGGAGACGATCGCGGCGCGGGTGTCGTGGTGGGACAGCCGCACGGTGGCGATCTCGTTGTTCACGGAACGTGCGATGTAGAGGGTGTCGCCGCGCAGCGCGATTCCGTCGTCGCTCGTCAGCGGCGGCGCGTCGATCTTGCGGACCGCGCCGGTGGCCAGGGTCAGACGATAGAGGGCGCCGGTGGACCAGTAGCCGATGATCAGGGACCTGCCGTCCGGAGTGGCGACGATGCCGTTGCCGTTGGACGTGCCGGCCACGTAGTCCGGCAGGTGGTAGGCGACCTGCAGGGTGCGGTGGCGTCCGGTGGCCGGGGCGTGGACCTCGGCCGCCGGGATGCGGTAGACCACGGCGCGGAAGGAGTCGGTGATGTAGACGTCTCCGTCGGGCGTCACTGCTTCGTCGTTGACGAGGGTCTTCTCGCCGGTGTCGGGGACGGTGTAGGAGGCTACGAGCTTGCCGGTCTTGGTGTAGATGAAGAAGCGGCCGGTGAAGGCCCCGGCGACCAGGAGTCGGTCACCGGCGACTTTGATGCCGGTGACTTGGGTGCGGCCGTCTGTGCCAGCCGGGAGGAAGGGTTCGAGCGTCTGCGCGCCAAGACGGCCGCGGTAGACGGTGCCGTCATCGATGCTGCCGGTGTATGTGTAGGCGTTGTCGGTCGCGACGCTTTCGGGGAAGGCGTTGGCGCCGTCGATGGTGATCGTATAAGGACCCTGTTTATGCTTTTGGCCTGCCGCCGTTGTGGGAGCTGTGGGAGTTGTGGCGGCTGTGGCCGGGATCGTGACGGCGGCTAGGGCGACCGTCGTCGTGGCAAGGGTCACCAGGGTGCGTCGCATCATCACCGCAGCGCCTCGTCGAGAGCGGCCGCCAGGGTGGTCGTGGGCCGTCCGATCAGTCGGCTCAGCTCGCCGGAGTCGCTGAACAGCTCGCCGCGGCCCAGCCCGAGGTCGGCGTCGGCGAGGGCGTGCGCCACGTCGGCGGGCACGCCCGCGCCGGCCAACGCCGCCGCGAGCTGCTCGGCCGGCAGATCGGTGTAGGCGATCGGCCGGCCGGTGCGGTCGGCGACGGCCGCGGCGAGTTCGGCCAGGGTGAACGCCTCGTCGCCGGCGAGCTCGTACACCTTGCCGACGTGCCCTTCCGTGCTCAGGACCAGAGCGGCGGCCTCGGCGTAGTCGGCACGGGACGCCGCGCTGATCCGGCCGGCGCCCGTGGCCCCGATGAACGCGCCGTGCTGGAGCACCACGGGCAGCTGGGAGGTGTAGTTCTCCAGGTACCAGCCGTTGCGCAGCAGCACACTGGGAACCGCGCGCTCGCGCAGGTACTCCTCGGTCGCGCGATGGGTGGCGCCGATGATCGTGGCGGTGGTGTCGGCGCGGGTCATGCTCGTGTACGCCACCAGCGACACACCCGCGGTCTGCGCGGCATCGATGGCCCGCCGATGGTTGGCCAGGCGTTCCTCCACCGGGATGGAGGCCGAGATCAGCAGCAGCTTCTCGGCCCCGGCGAACGCCGACGCGAGACTGGCCGCGTCACCGAAATCGGCCCGCCGCACCACCACCCCACGATCGGCCAGATCCTTGATCCCGGCCGTATCGCGTCCGGTGGCGACGATCCGCGCGGCCGGCACCCCACGCCTGAGCAACGCCTCGACGACGAGCCGGCCCAACTGCCCGGTGGCCCCGGTAACGACGATGGACATGAACGAATCCTCGTTTCCGCCGCGGCCTCCCGCGGCACGCCCCCATGCTGACCTGGCAGCTAACCGCTGGGAAGTAGCCACTTTTTGGTAAGGTAGCCACCCGCCGGAAAGAGAAGAGGTGAGCCCGATGGCACCCATAACGGCCGTGACCGAGGCAACACGATCCTGGGACCCCTACGAACGCGGCTGCCCCTCCCGCAACCTTTTGGACCGCATCGGCGACAAGTGGTCCATCCTCGTTCTCGGCGAACTCGCCCAACATGGCACCGCCCGCTTCACGCAGCTCCGCAAGCGCCTTGAGGGCGTCAGCGAGAAGATGCTGACCCAGACCCTCCGCGCCCTGGAACGCGACGGCTTGGTGCTGCGCACGGTTCACGCTGAGGTGCCGGTACGGGTGGAGTACGAGCTGACGGCGCTGGGGCAGACGCTGCGGGAGCCGTTGAAGGGGCTCACGGAGTGGTCGATGCAGCACACGACGGATGTGCTTGCCGCTCAGGAGCGGTTTGACGGTCGGGGCGGTGGGACGATGTCGACCCCCGAGAGTGCAACCGGCGCTTGAGCGCGACTCTCAAAGTCGATATTGATCCGCGCCTCATCACTCTCTCACCGAGCCGGACCACGGTGGATGGCGATCCATTCAGCCATTGTGGAGGTGTCGACATGGAGCGTGAAGCGCGTCGCAGGCTTGTCCGAATATCCGCCGTGACCTGGACCGTGACCGCCGCGAGCGTGGCCGGCGGGGTGGCGATCGCCGCGACCGTGCCTCGGGCGCACTCGGGCTCGGGCGCCACACCGGCCTCGGGTGCCACATCGGGCACGGGTACCGGCTCGTCGTCCGGCTCTGGGCTGCAACCGTCGACGTCGGCGCCGAGCACCACAGGCACCACGGGGACCACGGGGACCACGAGCGGATCAGGCAGCACTGCTACCAGCTCGCCCTCGTCGTCCTCCTCGTCTTCGTCGTCTTCGTCGTCTTCATCAAGCAGCACCACGTCCTCCGGCCACGCCGCGACCTCAGGTGCCTCATGAGCACCATCACCCCGCCCTATGCCGCGACCGACTGGCGCGCCCTGGGCTGCGCGGTGCGCCTCGCCGTCACCGACCCGGCGGCGCTCGGCGAGGCCCGTCAGTTCCTGGCCGAATGGCTGGCCCTCGTGGACGCCGCCTGTAGCCGCTTTCGCGACGACTCCGAGATCGCAGCGCTCGATCACTCCGCCGGACGCGAGACGCCGATCAGCCCCGTTCTTGCGGAAGCCGTGGCGGCTGCCCTTCGTGGCGCGGAGCTCAGTGGCGGGGACGTGGATCCGACCGTGGGATCGGCGCTGGCCGGGCTTGGGTACGATCGCGACTTCGACCTCGTGCAGCACGACGGCAGTCCCGTGAAGCTGGTGGTCCGGCCGGTGCCGGGGTGGCGGCGCATCGCCTTCGACGCGGAACGGCAGACGCTCGCCGTCCCGCCGGGGATTCGGCTGGACTTGGGCGCGACCGCGAAGGCGTGGGCCGCTGACCGGGCCGCAGCAGACCTGGCCGCGCGCTTCGGCTGCGGGGTGCTGGTCGGCCTCGGCGGCGACCTCGCGGTGGCAGGGGCGGCGCCTGCGGATGGCTGGACGATCCGCGTTCAGGACATAACCGATGATCCGGGCGCGGACCCGGACCCGGACGCGGACACGGACGCAGACCCAGAGTTCATCAGCATCCTGATCCGCGACGGCGGCCTGGCCACCTCGGGCACCGCCGCCCGCCGCTGGACCCGTGGCGCCAGAACCCTGCACCACATCATCAACCCGCACACCGGCCTGTCGGCCCGCACCCCCTGGCGCACCGTGAGCGTGACCGCCGCCACCTGCCTGGACGCCAACATCGCCAGCACCGCGGCCATTGTTCGCGGCACCCGGGCTCCGGCCTGGCTGGCCGAGTGCGGCCTGGACGCGCGCCTGCTGGCTGAAGACGGCACCGTGTGCACCGTCGGGCGCTGGCCGGCCGCGCCGGGTAGCACCGGCTTCTCCTACACCATCGGCCCGAGGGAGGAATCGTCGTGGACTCTACGGTGATCTGGTACACCGGGCAGGCCACCGGCATCGTGACCCTGGTCCTGTTCAGTCTCGTGATGGTGCTGGGCATCAGCGTACGGCGCCAGGTCCGACTCCCCGGGCTGCCGCGCCTGGCGGCGGTAGCGCTGCATCGCAGCATCTCGTTGCTGGCGGTGGCATTCCTGGCCGTCCACATCCTCACGGCGGTCATCGACTCCTACGTCGATATCAGCCTCCTGGCAGTCGTCGTTCCGTTCTCGTCGTCCTACGAACCGCTGTGGATCGGCCTGGGCGCGGTGGCGCTCGACCTGATCCTGGCCGTTGTGATCACCAGCCTGCTGCGGGCCCGGATCGGGCGGCGCACCTGGCGCGCCGTGCACTGGCTGGCCTACGCCTGCTGGCCGGTCGCCATCGTGCACGGCATCACGCTCGGCAGCGGCACCGGGCATCCCATGACCGGCTGGCCCCTGTGGCTGACGATCGCCTGCGTCGCCGTGGTGCTGGCCGCCGTCGCGCAGCGCGTGGCCACGGGACGACGGGCCCTGACACCCGCCGACATCCTCGCGGCGGCTCCCGCACGGTCGGCGGCTGCCCGCGAATACGCCACCAGCGCCAGCGTCGGCACCCACGAAGGAGTCCGACGATGAACGCGTCCGTCCTGCCGCCGGTGCGTATCCGCTCACTCGCCAACGCCAACGCCAACACCAACACCAACACCAACACCAACACCCACGCGAACACCCACGCCAACGCCAACGCCACGGCCACCGCCGCCGCGATGCGCCTGCTCCCGTCGGAACCGTTGGACCACCAGGCACATCGCGCCATCTACGGCGACCTGCCACGCCTCGACCCCGGACACATCATGGCCGCCGCCGAGCGCTCCGGCCTGAGCGGGCAGGGCGGCGCGGCGTTTCCGGCGTACCGGAAGATGGCCGCGGTGCGCGAGGCCGCTCGGCGAGCCCGCCGTCGTCCGGTCGTGGTGGCCAACGGCTCCGAGGGTGAGCCGGCCAGCGCCAAAGACAAGGCCCTGTTATGGCACGCGCCGCACCTGGTCCTGGACGGCGTCGCGCTCGCGGCTGCCGCCATAGGTGCGGACCGGGCGTTCCTGGCCGTCGAGGGGGGTCACGGCCTGCGTCGGTATCTGGTCGAGACGAACCGGCAGCGGCCCTCGTCAGCCGTGCCCGTGACGATCGTCGAAGTGCCGTCCCGCTTCCTGTCCGGACAAGAGTCGGCGCTGGTGTCGTTCCTCGACGGCGGCCCCGCGCTGCCCCGGTTCCAGAGCCGGCCGGTATTCGAGCAAGGCGTTGGTGGCGACCCGACGCTAGTGCAGAACGTTGAGACACTGGCGCACCTGGCCCTGATCGCCCGCCACGGCCCGGCGTGGTACCGGTCCGGCGCGGCCACCTCGCTGTTCACCGTGCGATACGCGGACAGCACGCCGACCGTGGTGGAAGCCGCGCCGGGCACACCGCTTCAGCACCTGACGGGGGCCGTGTCCGGGCAAGCGATCCTGGTCGGCGGCTACCACGGAACCTGGCTGCCACTGGAGCCGGCGGCACGATCGGGCCGCGAAGCCGGGGCCGGCATCAGAGCAATCACCGGAGACACAAGCGTCAGCGCCGAAGCACTGGGCGTCCCGCTGGGAGCCGGCCTCCTGGCCGTCCTCCCCCACGACCGCTGCGGCCTGGTCGAAACCGCGTCGATCCTGCGCTACCTGGCCCTGGAATCAGCCGGCCAGTGCGGCCCGTGTCTGAACGGCCTGCCCCGCATGGCAGCGGCCTTCGGCGAACTGGCGCGCCCCACCCCGCGCAGCGACCTTCAGCAGATCCGCGACGACCTGTCCCGCTGGGCCGGCCTGGTCACCGGACGCGGCGCCTGCCGCCACCCGGACGGCACCGCCCGGCTCGCTCGCAGTGCCCTGATCACCTTCGCCGCCGAAGCCGACGCCCACTCCCGCGGTCGATGCCGGGCCTGCGCCCGCCCGCCGATGCTCCCGACAGCGACGCCCGCGACAAGCCAGAGCACTGTGACCGACTAAGGACACGGACTAAGGACCCTGACCCATGCCTGAGCCCACCACTGCCACCACTTCCACCACTTCCACCCTCCGCGCAGCCGTCGACTGGACCGCCTGCCAAGGCCACGGCGCCTGTGCCGACCTCCTTCCGGAAGTCGTCTCGCTGGACGAGTGGGGCTACCCGATCCTCCAGGAACGTCCGGTCCCCGCCGAAGCCCGGCGCCGGGCCCGCAGAGCCGTCTCCGAATGCCCCGCACTCGCCTTCCTGCTCAAGCGATAGCAGGTCTGGAGGAATTCCATATGCACCGCCGGGGTGATCTTGGGTAGTGTGCGCAGGTCTTGAGCCTGAACCCGAACGGGAACCGGAACCGGAACCGGAACCGGAACCGGAACCGCTAAGCGTTCCAGCCTTCCCCGCCCGCCGCGCTGCCGCGAGGGCGGCTGTTCGGGTACGCCCGCGGGGCTGACCGTGGTGACGAGACGTCTTCCGTCCGTTCTCCCGCCTCGGAGTTCTCGATGCCTCTGGCTCTCTACCTGCTCGCCCTGGCCGCTTTCGCCATGGGCGCTCCTGGTCGGTACGCCGCTCCTGCCAGTGGGCTGGATCGGTGTCGCGCTGTTCGCACCACATCCCGTGCCGTTGCTGGGCCTCGTGCTCGTCCAGGGCGCCTTGGCCTTCGCAGTCGGCAGCACCCTGATTACCCGCGTGCTCTACGCGGCATCCGACGCCCCGACCATGGGTGGCTCCTACGCGAGCGGCCCTCAACATCGGCGCCGCGGCGGGCCCGGCCATGGGAGCCGCCGCGCTGTCCGGCCCCAGCGGCCTGGGGCCGGTGTGGGTCGCGGCGGCGCTGACCGGCTCGATTCCCGCCGCCGCGCTCATCGCCCATTTCAGCGCCCATCTCAGCGCCCGTTTCAATCTCAATTCAAGGAATTGAAACCGTCCGCCACCGGCACTGTGAAGCGCTCTATCACCCTCCCCCACCGTTCTCCACACTCCAACTCAACCCCCGAAATCAGGCTGCGAACAACGCGGCCGGCGGGGCACGAGAGGAGAACACATGAGGCGGATACTCCTGGCCGGCGCCATGATGTCGGCCGTATCCACCGCGGCAGCCCTGGCCTGTGTGGGGCCCGCTGAGGCCGCACCGGCTCCGCAAGTGGTTCCGGCCGCCTGTGCCAGCGCCACCGCCGGGCACGCGCACTGCAACGCGCTCCAGCTGGTGCGCGGCGGCGCGAGACCGGCGGCACCGGCCGGGTTCGGCCCCAGCGACATCCAGTCCGCGTACAACCTGGGCAGCAATCCGAGCAGCGGGCAGACGGTCGCCATCGTCGACGCCTATGACGACCCGAACGCCGAGAGCGACCTGGGGACCTACCGCTCGCAGTGGGGCCTGTCCGCGTGCACGACGGCGAACGGGTGCTTCACGAAGGTGGACCAGAGCGGCGGCAGCAACTACCCGACCGGGGACTCCGGGTGGGGAGTGGAGATCACGCTGGACCTGGACGCGGTCAGCGCGGCGTGCCCCGGCTGCCACATCCTGCTGGTCGAGGCGAACTCCAACAACGACACCGACTTGGGGGCCGCCGTCGACGAGGCGGTGAAGCTCGGCGCGAAGTTCGTGTCCAACAGCTACTCCGACGCCGAGAGCAACTTCAGCACCGGTCTGGACGCGCACTACAACCACCCCGGCGTGATGATCGCGGCGGCCACCGGCGACAGCGGGACGCAGTCCGGGTCGAACGCCCAGTTCCCGGCGACGTTCCCGAGCGTGGTGGCGGTCGGCGGGACCTCACTGAGTAAGAGCTCGGGTTCGCGCGGCTGGTCGGAGTCGGTGTGGAGCAGCGGCGGCTCCGGCTGCTCCTCGCTGTTCGCCAAGCCCGCCTACCAGCAGAACATCAGCACCGGCTGCGACAACCGGGCCAGTGCCGACGTCTCGGCCGACGCCGACCCGAACACCGGACTGGCGGTCTACGACACCTACAGCCAGTCCGGCTGGCTGGAGTACGGCGGCACCTCGCTGGCCACGCCGCTGATCTCGGCGATGTGGGCGCAGGCCGGCTCTCCGGCCTCCGGAGACAACGGCGTCTCCTACGTCTACGCCAACGAGGCCAAGTTCAACGACGTCACCTCCGGCAGCAACGGCTCGTGCGGCACGGTGATCTGCAACGCGGGCACCGGCTGGGACGGTCCGACCGGGGTGGGCACGCCGAACGGCGTCAGCGGCTTCGCCTCCGGCACCACCCCGCCGCCGCCCAGCAACGACTTCTCGGTGTCGCTGAGCCCGGCGTCGGGCTCGGTGAATCCGGGTTCGTCGGCCACCGCCACGGTCGGCACCAAGGTCACGGCCGGTTCGGCGGTCACGGTGCAGCTGTCCGCCTCGGGCCTGCCCTCCGGCGCCTCGGCGGGCTTCAGCCCGACCTCGGTCAGCGCGGGCGGCAGCTCGACGCTGACGATCAGCACCTCGGGCTCGACACCTGCCGGGACGTATCCGGTGACCGTGACCGGGACCGCGGGCAGCACGACCCACTCGGCGACGTACTCGCTCACCGTCAACGGGAGCGGCGGCGGCGGGACCGTCACGGTCACCGATCCCGGCGACCAGTTCGGGTTCGTCGGCTTCCAGTCCAACGGCCTGCAGATCCAGGCCTCGGACAGCAAGAACCTGCCGCTGACGTTCAGCGCCACCGGGCTGCCCCCGGGCCTGAGCATCAGCTCGTCCGGGGCCATCTCCGGCACCCCCACCACCGCGGGCACCTACCAGGTGACCGTCACCGCCACCGACTCCGGCGGCGGCTCGGGCAAGACGGCTTTCGGAGACACTGTGTACGGATTCTGATTCTGATCTCAGGGCTTTGCCCTGACCGGTAATAGCTGCGGAAACGCGATAACTGTGGAATCGCGATAGCAACGAGATCACGGAGCGGGCGGGTCTGCACGACGTATCGACGGTGCGTCGTTCAGGCCCGCCCCCCAATCCCAGCGCAGGCCGACCACACCGGGTGGGACGTCGGTCGCCATCACGTGCGCCTGCCCGGTCGCGCCGACCCAGACCTCGCGAACCCCTTGGTCCGGCGCGGCTTCCGTGCGTCGTTCGTACCGCACGCACCGCGCCGGGACCGTCGCGGGGTCGAACTGCACCATCAGCACGTACATCGCGGTGGCGTAGGGGAAGAAGCGCTGATAGAAGTCGGTCTCGGTGGGCGGGATCGGGGACAGGCCGGTCAGCTCGTAGTCCACGACCGTGGTGTCCCCGCGGCGCAGCACCCGGTCGAACAGCAGCTCCGCGGCGACGAACCCGCTGTCGGCGGCGATCCGGACCCGCCCCACGCGGCAGCCGTGCAGCGCGGTCATGACCGGGGCCGGCGACGGCGGGTCGTAGGTGCGGTAGAGCACGGTCATCCGGCTCAGGTCGTCCGCCTCGGCCCGCACGACCTGGCACGTGGACAGCGACACCTCGCGCCGGTCGGGCCCGAGGCTGTAGCGGTCGAGGGTGGACAGCCGGGTGAGCTCCAGCCGCCCGGCGGGATCCAGGCCGCGCAGCAGGTCGTCGTACTCCCGATGAGCACCCCACGCGTCGACGACATCGAGCCCTGATTCCCGCCGCACGGCCGACCGCCCACGCGGCCGCCGCGGCCCCAACTGCCCGCTCAACGCCCCCGCCGAAAGCCCCAGCACCTCCTCCAGCGACCGCACCGCGACCAACGACTCCGGCCGCTCCGGCCGGCTCAGGCCGCGCCGCCAATAACTCAAGGTCGCCATCGACACCAAGGCACCGCGGGCGGCGAGCTCCGCGCGCACCTGCTCCAGGGTCAGGCCGCTGGCCTCGATCGCCAGGTGCAAGGTCGCGGAGAAGGGGCCCATGCGAACCGCGTGGGCGAGGTCACGGTGTAACGCTCCTAATCGAGCGGGCTCCATGGATAGCAGTATGGCCCCGAGGTCAAGGGTGGTGTATAGGGGTGGAGACTGCTGCCGAGGATTGGCGGGTCCGGATCGGCATCGCGGTCCTGGCCGCGACGCGTGTGACAGCTACCGCCGGGGCGGAAGCTTTATGTGGAGCAACGTCTGGGCGGCCTTGATCGGCGCGGCCCAATTCCGCCTGGTGGGCTGTTCCGACGCGGGCTGTTCCGACGCGGGTGGGATCGCAATGGTCGGTGTTGCTTCCCCTCCGCTGTGAACTGACATGTCCTCTGGTGGGGCGAGCTCCACTGCCAGTAGCTCTGCGACCTCGTGCGCCGACGGCCGCTCGTGTGGCTCCTTGGCCATGCAGCGTGCGATCACTTCCCGCAACTCGGCCGGAATAGCATCCAGATCAGGCTTCTCGTGCACGATCCGATACATCATGGCCGACGCATCACCCTCGCCGAACGGATGCTGTCCGATGGCCGCGAAGGCCAGTACCGCGCCGAGGGCGAAGACGTCTGCGGGCGGTCCGATCTCACGCCTACCGAGTATCTGTTCCGGCGCAATGTATCCCGGCGTCCCAATGGCAATGCCCGTCCGGGTAAGGATCGACGCGCTGTCGTCGCGGGCGATGCCGAAGTCGATGAGCTTCGGGCCCTGTTCCGCCATCAGGATGTTCGCCGGCTTCACATCCCGGTGGACCAGGCCCAACTCATGCACCGTCGCCAATGCCCAGGCCAAATCAGCCCCGAGCCGCCGGACCGCCGTCGGCGAGAGCGGTCCATCCCCTGCCACCAAAACATGCAGCGGCGGGCCCGGAACGTACTCCGTGGCAAGCCACGGTCGCTCGGCTTCCGGGTCGGCAGCCAGCATTAGAGCGAAGGATGGTCCGCCGGGAACACGGAGCAATATTGCAACCTCTCGCTGGAATCGCTGGCGGAACTCCTTGTCGCGAGCCAAGTCGTGATGCACGACCTTGACGGCGGCCTGCGCTCCGGACTCGTCCACTCCGAGATAAACACGGCTCATGCCACCGGAGCCAAGTTGGCCGAGCAATCGGTAAGGGCCGATCCTGCGAGGATCGCCATCCTCAAGCGGTTCCCCTCTCCGATCGGTCGCCGATCCCTCGGGCGACGCCGAGAGCGAACCATACGCAGACATTCCTGTGCCGGGTGTCGGCCCGTAACCCGCAGGCTGATCCGGCGGGGCGATCCGCCGCGGCACGGTATACAGCCCCGTCTCCGGGTGTGGCGTGACAGTGGCCATGGCCAGTCGCGTCCAGGCCTCGTGCCAGCGATCGAGCGCCTCCTCGTCGCCGCAGGCGATGACGAACGCCTCGACGACCCGCCACTGCGGAAGCCGGTCGCCTTTCAGCGCGTCGCAGAGCGTGCTCGTCGGCAGGCTCTGGCCGGCGTCCCGCGCACGCCGCTCGATATCCCGGAGCGTCAGCTGGCCGGATCCGATCTTGAGCTTGTGCATCTGGCCGACGAACTGCACGACGTTGCGCGCGTTCGTGGGGTCGGCATCGGCGAAGCGGCGGGTCAGGCTGGTCGGCGGTGGACGGCGCGGGGCTCTGCCGGGGCGGCCCAGCGACTCGTTGACCTCATGCCAGCGTTGCTCCCAGGTCCGCACGTCGTCCGCGGTGCCGCCGCAGGCCCGGACGAACGCGAGGGTCAGTTCGATGGTGGGCAGCTTGCGTCCGCTGACCGCGGTGGACAGGGCGCTGGGCGAATAGCGCGCCAGCCGCCCGAGGTCCCGGTACGGAATCTGCCCGGTGGCATGGCGCAGCGCCCGGAGGTCGCGGGCGAATTCCGCCAGCGGACCCTCGGACGCGACGGCTTCTTCGGGACGGCCCATGGACCCGCTAGAGCGCCGGGCGCGACGGTGCTTGCCGCGCCAGCCTCGTGACCGCCCGGCAGGCGCCGGCCAGCACGGTGGTCACGGCCACGGCGTCGTAGCCTCGACCGACCATCAGGCAGACGGCCGCGAAGACGATGACGATGACGATCGTCGGTGGCCGGCGGGTCACACCGGCGGCGAGGCAGCGGACAGTCGGCGCTGCTTGGGCTGCTTGGGCTGCTTGCGCTGCTCGGCCTGCTCGGGCTGCTTGCGCTGCTCGGCCTGCTTGCGCCGCATGGTCCCGGCGCTCAAATGTTTTCCCCACGTTCAACATCGCTCCTCGAAACTCTTGGTGGTCCAGGCTGGAACATCGCGAACCCGACCGGGCAGGCCGATTGGCGTCGGCTCGTGAACAGAGCCCTGAGTTCGCTCCACCCATCGTGCGTCAGCGCGTCCTGGGCCGTCCAGCAGACCGGGAAAATGCTTGATGACGCTCTGGCCAGCGGAATCCGGAGCCGTCCGGTGCTGTCCGGCGGCATCCGGCGGTATCCGGAGCCGTCCGCCGCCATCCGGACCTGTCCGGTGCCGCCGCCCGGCTCGGCACTGTGACCTGCGGATACCCAAGGGAGAGTTGTTCACTCTTGTTTCGGCGGCCTTGTGGAGCCATGCACCACGTGTGTTCACTGGAGATGAACCCGAGCTCTGTTGGTCCAGGCGATCGGGAGGAGGGGTCCGTGTTGGCGCACGGGCCCCTCGACTGGTTGGGGCGACTAGTTGCGATAACGCCTGATATGCCCTATTCGGGACCCTCTGGTCATCAAGCATCCGCGCCCCCGCCATCCCTCAACACCACCGCACCCCGGAAACCCGCCATCACCGGCCCGGCGTCAGCCGAGAACGGCCCGCGGACGTCGACCCTCCAGAGTTCCCTCATAATTGGCAGTGGTTGACATGACCAGGAGGGGTCCCAATTGCATTCCGCGCCAGTACACGCTTCACCCGAGGGTGACAACGGCTTGCTTCAAGTCGGCGTCTTCTACGGTGGTCCGTCCGACGAGCACGACGTGTCCCGCGCGTCGGCGAAGGCGCTCGTCCGCAACCTGCCCGGCGACCGCTACGCCCTGCACGCGATCGGCGTCACCAAGACCGGGCGGTTCATGCTGCTGCCGCGTGAGGCGCTGGAGTACGCCCGCACCGAGTCGACCACGGACGTCGCGATAGACGACCTGCTGCCGATCGCCGGGACGCCGGTGGAACTGTTGCCGAACCGGGCGGACGGGGCGCTGAGCGTGGTGCGCGCCGGTGACCCGGGCACGGTGCTGGCCCGGGTCGACGTCGCGTTCCCGGTGCTGCACGGCGCCTTCGGCGAGGACGGCGTCATCCAGGGGCTGTTCGAGGCGTACGGGGTCCGCTACGTCGGCTGCGGGGTCGGTGCCTCGGCGGTCGGTATGGACAAGGTCGCGATGAAGCGCGCCTTCCTGGCCGAGGGGATACCGGTCACCCCCCACATCGTGCTCACGGCCGAGCGCTGGGCCGCGACCCGCGACGTCCTGCCGCTGCTCAACGGGTTGGAGTGGCCGCTGTTCGTCAAGCCCGCGGCCGGCGGGTCCTCGATCGGCGTGACCCGGGTGTGCGATGCCGGTGAGTTGAAGAGCGCGGTGAATGAGGCGTTCACCCTGGACCACACGGTGATCGTGGAGCAGGGCGTGGACGACGCCCGCGAGATCGACTGCGGCGTGCTGATCAGCCCGGACGGCGACCTGTGGGCCTCGCTGCCGGCCGAGATCGACGTCGACAACGGCCTGCTGGACTTCCGGCAGAAGTACCAGGCCGTCGATTCCCGGCTCACGGTCCCGGCCGACCTGCCGGACAAGGTCGCCGACCGGATCAGGACCCTGGCACTGGAGGCGTTCACCGCGATCGGCGCCTTCGGACTGGCCCGGGTGGACTTCCTGTGGAACGAGCAGGCGGACGAGCTGTACGTGTGCGAGATCAACACCATGCCCGGCTTCACGACCCGGTCCTCGTTCGCCCGGGCCTGGAACGCCAGCGGCGTCCCGTTGCCGAAGCTCCTGACCTGGCTCATCGACCAGGCGCTGGTGCGCCCGGCCCGGAACGGCGTCCGTGCGGCGATGGAGGCGGCTGCGGTGCAGGCGGTGGAGGCGAAGTGAGAACGCTCAGTCTGGCCGAGATCGCCGAAGTCGTCGGCGGCACGCTGCACCAGGCCGATCCGGCGGGTGTCGTGAACGGACCGGTGGCCCTGGACTCCCGCGCCGTCGTCCCCGGCGGGCTGTTCGCCGCCTTCGACGGCGCGCAGGTCGACGGGCACAAGTTCGCGCAGGCGGCGGTGGCCGCGGGCGCGACCGCGGTGCTGGCCTCCCGCCCGGTCCCGGTGCCGGCCGTGCTGGTGGCCGACGTCCGGACCGCGCTGGCCCAGCTGGCCAAGCACAACCTGGCCGGTATCGACCCGCTGGTGATCGGCCTCACCGGCTCGTTCGGCAAGACCACGACCAAGGACCTGCTGGCCACGATCCTGGAGGCGCAGGCGCCGACGATCGCCACCGCCGGCTCCTTCAACAACGAACTCGGGCTGCCGCTGACGGTGCTGCGCGCCGACGAGTCGACCCGGTACCTGGTGCTGGAGATGGGCGCGGCGCAGGCCGGGGATCTCACGTATCTGACGTCGATCGCGCCGGCCCGCGTGGGCGTGGTGCTCGCGGTCGGGAACGCCCACGTCGAGACGTTCGTGGCCGGCGCGGGTCCGGAGGCGGCGGGCCGGGATCCGTTGAGCATCGTCGCGGCGGCCAAGTCCGAGCTGGTCGCGGCGCTCCCGTCGGCGGCCGCCGGCGGCATCGCGGTGCTCAACACCGACGATCCCCGGGTCGCCGCGATGGCCCCGCGCACCGAGGCCGACGTGGTCTGGTTCGGCCGCGGTCCGGACGCGGTGATCACCGCCGTCGACGAGCATCTGGTGCACGGGATGTCGGCCTTCACGCTGAAGACCCCCGACGGCAGCGCCCCGGTCCAGCTGTCGCTGCTCGGCGCGCACCAGGTGAGCAACGCCCTGGCCGCCGCCGCGACCGCGTGGGCGCTGGGCATCGGCGTGGAGAAGATCGCCGCGGCGCTGAGCGCGACGGGCGGGCCGCGTTCCAACTCGCGGCTGGCGGTGCGGACTCGCGACAGCGACGGCGTCACGATTGTCGACGACGCCTACAACGCCTTCCCGGAGTCGATGGAAGCCGCCCTGAACGCGACCACGGCGCTGGCCGCGGACGGTTCCCGGCGGATCGTCGGGGTCCTGGGTGAGATGGTGGCGCAGGGGACTGATTCCGCCGCCCGGCATGGGAGGATCGGGGATCTGGCCGCCGAGTTGGGGTTCGCGGCTCTGGTCGTGGTGGACGGTCCCGACTCGGAGTTCTACGACGGCACCGGCCCGGTCGCCCTGGTCGAGGCCGCCCGCGCCGGGGCCCCGGAGATGGCCGTGCACCACGTGCGCGACCGCGAGGAGGCGCTGGTGGCGGCCCGTAAGCTGATCCGGCCCGCGGACGTCGTGCTGGTGAAGGGTTCCCACGATCTGGGGTTGAACGCTCTGGCGGACGCTTTGGCCGCCGAAGGCTGAGCTGAGGCCGCCCCGACACAAGCCCCGACACGAGCAAGGACCGGCCGCAGGGCATCGCGATGCCTGTTGCCGGTCCTTCGTGTTTCCCGGAGACATATGTACGTCTGTGTTCGTGGACAGTACTCTGAGTCGCGGTTCAGACACCTGCGAGTACTCACACGGGGAGCCGATTCATGGCCGACGCTCACTCCGATGACCAGCGGAGTCCGTTGGGTGACGACGCATCGGAGCTTACGACACAGCAGTTGAACACCGTTCCGCCGCAGGAATCGTCTGCGTTCACGACGCAGCAGCTGAACGTCGTGGGGCCCGGCGGGCCGCCTGGCGGCCCGGTTCAGCAGCCGCCGGAGAGCGGGTACGCGCCGCCGCCGGAGAGCGGGTACGCGCCGCAGCCTGCGCAACCGGGGCCCTTCGCGCCGCCGCCCGGCTACGGGCCGCCGCAGGCACCGCCGCCCGGCTACGGATCGCCGCAGGCGCCGCAGCCTGTTTACGGACCACCGCAGGGAGCGCCGTCTCAACCACTGCCGCAGCCGCCGCAGACCAGGTCCTTCGCGCCGAAGGTGCCCCGGGACCGGCGCCGGCTGCTGATCATCGGCCTGGTGGTCGTGGTGGTGTTGGGCGGCGGCGGACTCACGTGGGCCTTGTGGCCGAGCAAGAGCAAGGCGCCGGTCGCCTCCAGTCCCCAGCATGTGGTGCCCGGGACGTTGCAAGCCAGCATCCTGACACCGGATGACATCAGCAAGGCCGTCGGGACGACCGTCATCTCCGGGTCCGCGGTGAATCAGCCGCCGGCGGCGCTGACCGCGGATCCGGCCTCGTGCGCGATGGCGGTCGGACCGGCCACGGTCTCCGGCTATACCAAGGGGTGGACGGTCTTCTACTCCACGACGTATCAGGACTCTGGCGGCACCGGCGACTACACGGTGACCCAGACGATCGGCGACTACGGCGACCCCGGGCAGGCCGGGACGGTGTTCCAGGCTCTGGGTCAGGGGATCGCGGCCTGCCCGTCGGCGACGCGCACCGATCAGAATAAGAACACTGTGAAGTGGAACTACAGCGTCGGCGCCAACACGCCGAACCAGTTGGCCTGGACCGCCGCACAGGACGCCGGGGGCGGGTGGGCGTGCTACCGGCAGGCCCGGTTGAAGGGTGCGGCGGTGTTGCAGGTCGCGATCTGTGAGGGTGGTGACGGCAAGGCCGCGGTGGCGAAGGTCGCCGATGCCTTCGAGGCGAAGGTGAGCGGGTAGCCGTGGGCGGCATGTCGAGACGGCGGGGTCTGCGTACACGGCGCCTCGCCGCAGCTCTTGCCGCCGCCGCTCTGACCGCGGGCGTCTCCGTGCCGGCCGCGCGTGCCGCCGCGCCGCGGACGGGCGCTGCGGCATCGGTCGGCGCCGCGGCCGGCACGGTCTACAACTGGCACCTGGCACAGGACGACAACCCCACGGCGCCGCCAGACGTGCCCGATCCCATCGGCAACGCGTCCGCCCAGATCCAGTCCGAGGTCGACGACTACAACACCAAGGCCCAGGCCCTCCAGACGCAGTCGGCGAACCTGGCGAACGACGAGAACTCGCTCCAGCAGCGCCAGACCGATCTGGAGAACCAGGCCAATCAGATCACCAGCCAGGAGTCCGGCCTGGAGGGCCAGGTCACCTCGATCGAGGGTCAGATCACTGATCTCAACAACCAGATCAGCGCGCACAACGCCGAACCGCACGAGTTCCAGCTGCCGGAAGAACAAGCCGCGTACGACGCCTACAACGCCGAGGCCGACGCGCTGAACAGCCGCAGGTCGGCGCTCCAGTCCCAGGCGGCGTCGATCCAGTCCAACGTGACGAACCTGCAGAACGCCGAGACGTCGATCCAGACGAAGCAGACGCAGCTACAGACCGATGTGCAGACGCACAACGACGCGGTCGAGGCGTTGCAGGGGCAGGCCGCGGATCTGGACGCCGAGCGGCAGAAGATCCTGGGCGATGTCGCGTCGCTGGAACAGGAGGCGCTAGAGCCGCAGACCCCCGCCTATGACGACACGCCGGGCGGTGACGCGACCGACCCCGCCGCCGACTCCGGCGCCGACCAGGGGCCGCCGGACACCGTGCAGTCAGAGCCGGCCGTCAGCGGTGGCGACTCCGCCGAGCCCGGTGGCACCGCGTACGAACCGACTGCCGGCGACGGCGGTTCGGAAGCGGCGCCGTCGCAAGAGGTGACCGAGGCTCCGGTCCGCGCCACCCTGTCCCCGGACGCGGTGCGCTCGCTGCCCGCCGACGAGGCCGCGCACCTGGACCCGACCACGACCTACGAGGGGCTGATCCCGGAAGCCGACGGGGACTACGCGCTGGCCGAGACCGAACCGCCCGCCGGCGAGTCGCTGCCGCCGGGCCAGAAGGCGTTCGACGACGCCATCGGCAAGGGCGGCAAAGCCACCGCGGATCTCGATGGTGACCAGATCACCATCGACCGCGTGGATCCGGTGAAGGAAGCCCCCTCGGAGGATGTCGGCGGGGACACACCGCGGCCCGCCCCGCGTGCCGCGGGCGCCCCGGAAGCGGAGGGGCCCGGGCCCGCGGTCAGCCTCAGCCGGCTCCAATCCCTGCTGGACGACGAGGGCTTGAGCGGCGACGCGTCCGAGTTCGACCTCGAATACTCGCCGTCCATCACCGATGAAGAGGGGGAGCCGGCGTTCGGCTCCGTGCCGACGGACGCCGAGGGCAACCCCGAGCTGGGCGCGGACGGGAAGCCGATCCTGCGCTTCTCCGACCTCGGGTTGCAGAACGAGGAGCAGGCCACCGAGACGTTCGGCAGCGAGGAACGCGAATACCTTGAGGATGAGGACGAGGACTCCTCCTGCCTGAGCCACAGTTTCATCGGCAGCACGCGGGTTCTGATGGCCGACGGCACCACCGAGCCGATCACCGACGTGCGAGTCGGAGACCTGGTCGCCGACGCCCAGCCGGGAGGCGGCGGCACCGAGGTCCACCGGGTGGACCAGGTGCACGTCACGACCACCGACTCGGACTTCGTGGACGTCGAGATCGGCACACCGGACGGCCCCGCGACGATCACCGGCACCCGGAACCACCCCTACTACGACGCCGGCGCCGGCGCGTTCGTCGACGCCGGCGGGCTCGCCCCCGGCGATCGCCTGCAAAGCCCGGCGGCCGTGGACGTGACCGTGCGCGGGGTGCGTCCGCACGTGGGTCCGACAGTCACGTACGACCTCACCATCGACGGGCTGCACACGTACTACGTGGTCGCGGGCCGCACCCCGGTGCTCGTCCACAACGATTCGTGTGGCGCGAAGAGCGGGAGGATGCCCAAGACGAACAAACCGATCTACGGTCAGTACCCGGACATCGGTCAGACATCGCTCTATGAGATAAACGATCCGGTCACCGGCAAGATCCTGAAGTGGGGAATCACCAACAACCCCGCAGGCCGCTACACCTACGCGGACTACACCGATTGGGCCCGGCAATACGGTGGCGCCTACCGGATGAACATCCTGAGGAACTTCGACACGCAGAGCGATGCCGCAGCGGTGGAACGCTACATGACACAGCGAATCGGTGGTCCCGAGAACTACGAGAAATGGAAGAACTCGGTGCCCAACGCCCTTCCGTGGGATCAAGTGCTCAAGAACGGGATCGCGGCGTTGCAGTCGGGCGCTTTGGATCCGTAGAGCCGGGCTCAGTGGTTCCTTGACGCGGAGGTGTCAGCACGCTGATAGGAGGCGAAGTACCGCGCGTCGGGCGTCCCCACGCCGGTGGTGTCGTCGTAGCCGGGGGTGGCGGTCAGGGTCTGGTCCCGTCCGAGGGTGAGGAGGAACGGGGTGGTGGGCTCGCCGGGCGGCGGGTTTGCCGGGCCGACCGCGTCCGGGGGTGCGGCGTTGCCGAGAGGGGTGTCGCGTGGTCCAGGGGTGTCGTGTGGCCCAGGGGTGTCGCGGTGACGTCGTGGTAGTCGCCGCTGCCGAAGCGGGCGTAGAGGGCCGGGTTCGCGAAGCCGAGCGGAACGCCGGCGGCCTGTTCGGCGTCGGCTTGCATGCCGGCGATGAGTTGCACGGAGCAACTGGTGCCGGCGACCGCGAATTCGCGGTACGCCGCCGGCTGTCCGGCGGTGGGCGGCACCGTGACGCCGACCCGGATGCCGCTGCCCGCGCTGGCGTCCGCGGCGATGTCCGGTACGACGCGCATCGGCGCGCCCGCACTGCCCACACCGCTCGTACCGTCCGCACCGCCCGCACCGCCCGCGTGGCTGAGCGCCTCGGGAACCACGCCGTGCTGATAGCCGGGCTGGGTGAACAGCCGGCTGGTCCCGCCACCGCCGCCGCCCAGGAAGGCGCCGGGCGGACTGATCCACCCGGTGGCGGTCGTGTCGAGCCGCGCCATGTCGTCGCCCCAAGGCACCTCCCACTCGTAGCCGCCGTCGGGTCCGATGGCCAGGGTCGTGCCGCCGACGCCGGTCGCCCACGGGTCGGAATCGGGGTAGCTGACGGTCGGCGTGTGCGTCGGCGAGACTGACGAGTCGTCGCCTTCGTCGTCGGAGTCCACGTAGTAGCCGACGCCTTCGACCGCGCCTCGTTTGAACACCTGCTCGTAGACGGCGATCAGGCCCGAAGACATCGTCGCCTCGTTGTAGCGGGCGTTCCAGGCACTGCTCACGACGGTGGCCGACCTGGTGTCGGCGATCTGGCTGTAGGCGTCGAGGACCGGCAGCGCCTGGCCGTCGTCGTCGCATTTCACGGCGAAGTCGGTCAGCCGGGCCGCCGGTGCCATCGCGTGCACTTGCTCCACGTCCGCGAAGTCCTCGGAATACATGGGTCCCTGAGTTTCACAGGATGCTTCTACGCCCGTCGGCAGTACCTCAGAGAACTGACCCGGGGACAGCGGCTCGCCGTGCCCGGCGGCGAACGTCGCCAGGTCGTGGGCCGTGCTCGCCGTGTGGCCGCCGGCGACCACGGCCGCGCTGACGCCGGCACCGGTCAAGTTTGTCGGTACGCCGTAGGCGCTGCGCAGTTGCTGCGGGGTGTAGCCGCAGGTGGCGTAGGGCGCGTGCCGGCCGTAGGCCGTGGGCAGCGTGTCGGCCACGCGCCGGCCGAAGTAGTCCGAACACGGCGGTGTCTTCGAGTCCTGAGAAGTGGCAGGGGGCACGGAGCCGACTCGCACGTCGCCGGTCGAGGTCGTCTCACCGCTGTCCAGGTAGCCCGGGATACCCGTCTCGATCGGCACGACGGTGGTCACCGCGGCCGCCAGCGCTGTCGGCACCGTGACGCTCGCGCCCGGGATCGGGGCCTGCTGCGGCACCCTCGCCACCGGCTCGCCGTACTGCGTCACCGGGTTCTTGCCCACTCGGTAGCTGTGCCAGCTGACGCCGAACGCGTGCGTGCCCTGGGCTACCGTGCCGGTCACCTCAACGTAGTGCGCGGTGGCCGCGGTGACGCGCAGCCCCGCGGAAGTGAGCCACGACCGCACGGCAGCCGTCTGATCCGCCGCCGGCCCGAACCTCTGCTCCTCCTGGCTCGGCGTCAGATACCGCTGATACAGCGGATTCCCGGGAGCCGAGACCGCTTTCGCATAGGCGGCCAGACCGACCGGATCCCGGCCTGCCAGATACACACGAGCGGCCATCGGCGTCTGCCCGGCCGCCACACCCAGGTCCGAAGCCGCCGCGCCGTCGGCGGTGGTCGGGATCGACCACAGGGGCACGTAGTCGGCGACGGCCACGCGGCCCGCCGGTCGACCGCCCGACCCGATGTCCGGCCCCCGCCCCGCGGCCTGAGCGGCCGACACCGCGACCAGCACCAATCCCGCCGCGCACGAAACCGTTGCGAGCCAACGCCTATTCGCCCTGTGACTCCACATCACGCTCCCCTTCCGTTCGCCCATCGCCCTGGTCAGCCCTCGTTCTCACGGCTGCACAGGTCTCAAGCTAGGGAGGTCGGAGCCGGGGGTCGTCCCGCCACGGAGGTCGTACTTCGGTATGAGCGAGCACCTTCTGGCCACTTTCGGGTGCTACGGTGCCGAATCACAGATGGAATTCAAGGAAATGGGAGGGGAAGCCATGGTTAACAAGGCGGACCTGGCTGCCGAAGTGGCGGAGCGCCTCAGCGGCGCCGACCCCGATGCCCGGCAGTACGTCGATGCGGTGTTCGACGTCATCATGCAGCACGTCGCGGCCGGGGAGCGAGTACAGATCATCGGCTTCGGCACCTTCGACCGCGCCGAGCGCGCCGCCCGCGCCGGCCGCAATCCGCAGACCGGCGCGGCGATCCAGGTCCCGGCCGGAGTCTCGCCGCGCTTCCACGCGGGGCAGACGTTTCGGACCCAGGTGACGGACGGCTCCTCGGCGGCGGCCGCGGCTCCGGCTGCCGCGGCTGAGACTGAGGCTGAGGCCAAGCAGGATGCTGCGAAGCCCGCCAAGGCGAAGAAGGCCAAGGCCGCGGACAAGAAGCCGATTAAGGCGGTCGCGGAGAAGCCGGCGAAAGCGGCAGCCGACAAGGCGGACAAGGCAGCCGCCGACAAGCCGGTGAAGGCGGTCGCGGAGAAGCCGGCCAAGACAGCGGCCGACAAGCCTGCGAAGACGACGGCCAAGACGGAGAAGAAGGCCGCGAAGGCCGCAGCCGAGAAGCCAGCGAAGGTGGTGGCTGAGAAACCAGCGAAGGTGGTGGCGGAGAAGCCGGCCAAGTCCGAGAAGAAGGCCGCGAAGGCCACGGACAAGAAAGCCGCCAAGCCGGCCGACGGCAAGCCGCTCAAGTCGCTGAAGACGGTGAAAGCGGTGAAGAAGCCCGCCAAGGCCGGCAAGAAGTAAAGCTCAACGCCACGTCATCGGGCCCCTCGCCGAAAGCTACGCTCTAGCAGCCCGCTGACCAGAGACTGATTCTGGTCCGCGGGGTTAGGGCCGGCCGGTGGTCACAACGTCCCGGCGGCCGGTAGCTCCAGGCCGAAGGGAATCCCATGCCGAAAATCATCGTCGCGGCGCCGCCGGTATCCGGCGAGCTGGCCCCGTTGTTGGAACTCGCCCGTCGGCTCGCCGGCCGCGGACACCAGATCACCGTGCTCACCGGTAGCCGCTTCCGTACCGAGGTCGAGGAGAGCGGCCTGGGCTTCGAGCCGCTGACCGGGGCCGCGGACTTCGACGACCGGTTGTACGGCGACCTCCCGGAGCGCGCGGACCTCGCCCCCGGCCCCGAACAGCTCAACTTCGACTGGATTCACGCCTTCGCCGACCCGATGCCGGATCAGCACGCGCGGCTTCAGGAACTGCTCGAACGGGACCCCGACCAGTACCTGATATCCAACGCCCTGTTCCTCGGAGCGCTGCCGCCCGCGCTGGGCGCGCCGGGGCGCAAGCCGCTGCGCTGGGTCGCGGTCTCGGCGGTGCCGCTGGCGCTGAGCAGCCAGGACACCACCTTCTTCGGGCCGGTGCCGGTCGGACCCGGGCAGGACCCGAAGGCGGCCAACCGCGCCGCGAACGCGGAGTTCGCCGCCGCCATGCGGCCGGTCCAGGACCGTATCAATGAACTGCTGCACACCCTCGGTGCGCAGCAGACCTTCCCGGCGTTCGTCGACGGGATCATCACGGTGCCGGACCGGACCGCCGCGCTGACCGTGCCCGGATTCGAGTTCGACCGCGGCGACGCGCCGGATTCAGTACACCTGGTCGGGACCCTGACGCCGCAGCACGCCGCGGACTGGCGGCCGCCGAGCTGGTGGTCGGACCTGGACGGCTCGCGGCCCGTCGTCGTGGTCACCCAGGGCACGATGGCCAACCGGGACCTGTCCCAGCTGATCGAGCCCGCGCTGGCGGCTCTGGCCGACCTGGACGTCACCGTGGTGGCCGCGCTGGGCCGCGAGCTGGAGGCGCTGTCGGTCCCGCTGCCGGCCAACGCCCGCGCCGCCGAGTACATCCCGTTCGCGGCGCTGCTGCCGAAGGCCGACCTGCTCATCACGAACGGCGGCGCCGGCGGCATCCACCAGGCGCTGTCGGCCGGCGTCCCGGTCATCGCCGCGGGCCTGACCGAGGACAAGCCCGCGAACGCCGCCCGCATCGCCCACCACGGCCTCGGCGCCGGCCTACAAACCGCCACGCCCACCGCGGAGGTGCTGGCCGAGACCGCCGAGAAAGTGTTGAAGGACACTGAGATACACGACAACGTCCAGCGCCTGAAGCGGGTGTACGAAGGGCTCGACACCGTGGCCGAGATCGAACGGCTGACCATCGGCTGACGCCGGGTCGGCCGGCGCGGGACCGGTGCGGGCCGACGCCGGGTCGGCCGATGCCGCGACTGGCGCGCCGGATCGGTGATCAGTGACGCGGGCCCTCGCCTTCGCCGGGTGAGGGCTCATGGCTGTTGGACCTCGGCGCCTCGGCTCGTGGATCTCGGCGCTGCCCTCAGCCCACCCTCGCCGGGTGAGGGCTCGTGGCTCGCTCGTGGACCTCAGCGCCGCCGTCAGCCCAGCTTCGCCGCGAGGTCCGCCACGATGTCGCCGAACCGCTCCACCATCAGCGACAGATGCCCCTCGCCCGGCTGGAGATGCACCGTCGCGCCGGACACGTTGCCCGCCAGCCAGCGGCCGTGGGCGAACGGGACCATCCGGTCCTGGTCGCCCTGCCAGATCGAGACCGGCGTCTTGACGTCGTCCAGGTCGAAGCCCCAGTCGCCGATGAAGGCCAGGTCGTCGTCGCGCCAGCCGTCGATGTCGACGGACAGCGCCTTGCGGAACATCGTCGCGCCGTACTCGGCGAACGAACCGTTCAGGGCCCGGCGGTCGGCCTCGGCGATCAAGTCGCCCAACGCCGCCGCGACCTGTTCGGCCTGCACCTGCGCGTAGATCTCCGCCTGCGGACTCAGGTAGGCGGTCAGCTGTTCCACCCCGGCCGCGACCGCGCCGAACTCCTCGACGTTCTCCGCGCCCATGCCGTCCAGCCAGTCCAGACCTTCGGCGCCGTACGGGGCGACGCCGGCGATGGTCGCGGCGGCGGCGCACCGGCCCGCCAGCAACGCGGCGCAGGCCAACGCGTGCGGGCCGCCGCCGGACCAGCCGGCGGTCACGAACCGCTCGGCGCCCAGCTCGGCCAGCAGGGCACTGACATCGGCGGCCGCCGAGGCGATGGTCCGGCCCGGCTGCGGCGACGACTCGCCGTATCCGGGCCGGCTGTAGACCACCGTGCGCAGGCCGTGGCGCGTGGCGGCCTCGATCATCGGATCGAACAGGACCGCGGCGCACGGCGTGCCGTGGTGGAAGACGAGCGGCGTTCCGTCCGCGGGCCCGGCCGCCAGGTATTCCAGAACCCGGCCGTCTGAAAGGCGAAGACTGGTCATGATGAGGAAACTACCCCGGAACAGCGGTCGTGAAGTCCCCGCCGAGATAGCGCACCTCGGGATCGTCAGGATCTCCCTGCTGGCCGAGGAACCGTTGGGCGAACACAGATGAATCGTCTTGAGGTTCGTACCCGAGCCGGCGCCCGGGTTCCAGATCGGCCCAGGCAGTCGGGTTCGCCGAGACACCGTAGACGATCTCGTAGCCGAGGTCCGGCACCCCGGCCAGCGCGTGGAACAGGCGGACGGCGTCGGCGGGGCTGAACCAGGTGTCCAGCATCCGCCGGGTACGGGGTTCGGGCAGGCAGGCGCCGATCCGTACGCACGCCACCGCAAGGCCGTGCCGGTCGTGGAAGTAGGAACCGAGCGCTTCCCCGAGCACCTTCGACACCCCATAGAGCGTGTCCGGCCGGGTCCGTTCGTCGATTCCGAGGCGACGGTTGGCGAAAGCCGATCGTTCGTAGTACCCGACGACGTGGTTGGTGCTGGCATACAGCACGCGCGGCACCCCGGCCCGCACCGCCGCCTCGAAGACGTGTCGGGTGCCGTCGATGTTGGCGTGCAGGATCGCGGCGAAATGGTCCTCCATCGGGATCCCGGCCAGATGGATCACGACCTCGACGTCGGCCATCGCCGCCAGGACTGTCGAGGGGTCCGTGATGTCGCCGACGACCCATTCGGCGTCGCCGGGATCGTCCGGGATCCGCAGATCCAGACAGCGGATGGTCCAGCCGAGCCCGGCCAGGCCGGTGCGCAGGAATGTCCCCACTCCCCCGGCGCCGCCGGTGATCAGAATCCGCCGCCCGGCGGGCCCGCCCGAGTCCTCAGTCATCACCGGAGCCTTTCTGATCGCGATCGCCTCAACTCAGTTTTCCCCGCTCCCCGGAGGGTCGCGCGCTAGGCCTGCGTCGACACGCCGATCGCCGCAGGCCGGCGCCCGGATCGTCCGACGTTCTGGGACGTGGCCGAAAGAGCGCGGACCCTCCGTGTTGACCCTCCCCTAACAGGAGCATCGAAAGTCGAGTCATCGGCGAACGAAGCCTGAAAGGAGAATCCGTGTGAGTACGAGGAATAACCCGGTCGGCCCGGATGCGGGAGGCCGATGATGGCCGCGATGCTGAGTATCGGGGAGTTCTCCCGGCTCACCCACGTCAGTGTCAAGGCACTGCGTCACTACCACGATGTGGACCTGCTGCCCCCGGCCCGGATCGACCCGGACAGCGGATACCGCTTCTACGCCACGGCCCAGGCCCCCACGGCCCAGCTCATCCGGCGCTTCCGCGATCTGGGGATGCCGCTGGACCAGGTCAAGGCGGTGCTGGCGGCGACCGATCCGGCGGCTCGCGATGAGCTCATCGCCGACCACCTGCGCAGCATGGAACGGCAACTGGAGCAGACGCAGACCGCGGTGGCCTCGCTGCGCCGGCTGCTGGAGGGCGGTGGGCCGCCGGCGTTGGACATCGCCTTCCACAACCCGACGGCCACCACGGCCCTGACGGCCACGGCCCGGCTGGCTTGGAGCGATGTGTTCCAGTGGCTGCCCGACACGTTGACCGACCTGCGTCGGCGGCTCGGTGCCGATGCCGGGCTGCGCGGTGGTCCGGACGGCGCGTTCTACAGCGCCGAGCTCTTCGAATCACACATCGGCGAGGTCACCGCCTTCATCCCGCTCACCGCGGACGCCGGTCTGACCGGCCCCGCCGGCCGCTCCGGCACTACCGGCGCCACCGGCGAAACGCTGCCGGAGGGCCCGATGGCGGTGGCGGTGCACAACGGCCCGCTGCGCGAGCTCGACCGCACCTACGCCGCGTTGGGCAGCTTCGTCGCCGAGCAGAGCCTGGGATCGCGCACCCGCACGGCGATCCGGGAGAACTACCTGGTCGGCATGTTCGACACCAAAGACGAGCACAGCCTGGTCACCGAAGTGTGCTGGCCGGTGCTCTCCACCCGAGGAGAAAAGGAATCATCATGACGAACCGACTGCACGCCCTCACCTTCGACTGCTCCGACGCCGCCGAGCTCGGCCGGTTCTGGGCCGGCGCGCTCGGCCGGGAGCTGGATCCGGGCGCGAGCAAGCAGTTCGCGTCCATCGGCCTGCACGAGGCCGCCCCGACCGCGCCGGGCTGGTGCTTCGCCCAGGTCCCCGAGGACAAGGCGGGCAAGAACCGGATGCACCCGGACCTGCTCACCGAGGACCTGGAGGTCGAGGTCGAGCGACTGATCGGCCTCGGCGCGCGCCACCACGCGGACGTCGAGCTGGGCACCATGCGCTGGACCACCCTGCAGGATCCGGAAGGCAACGAATTCGACGTGATCGCGGCGTGACGGCGCGCTGGCGTGACGGCGCGCGAGCACGGCTATCGCGGATCCATTTACCGACCCTTCGTAAGGAAACCGATCGTGACTGACGTCAATCTCTTCTTCGCATCCGTGAACATCGGCTGCGCGGATCCCGGAGCCCAGGCGCACTTCTGGGGCAAGGTCCTGGGCCGCGAGGTCACCGCCGGCCTTACCGGCGGCACCATGACGGTCGGCACCACCGACCCCGGAGGCCGCCCCCAGATGGTCTTCCACCCGGCCCCGGAGGCCGAGCGGATCGTCGGCGGATTCGTCCCCACCCTGCTCACCGAGCAGCACGACGAGGAGACCGAGCGGCTGACCGGCCTGAACGCCAAGGTGCTCGACCAGCTCACCCTGGGGCCGATCCGCCTGAGCGTGTTCGCCGACCCGGAGGGCAACCGGTTCCAGCTGGCGACCTTCGTGGGCGAGTAGGCGCCGGATCACCGGTAGCGAAGCCCTGACTCAGTCTGCTGAGTCAGGGCTTCACCCCTGCGGTCAGGCGTCGCTCAGCGAGTCTTCGCCTGCTGCGAAAGTTTGCCCTTGCGCAGGACGAGGATCCGGTCGGACTGCGCGGCGAGCTGCTGGGAGTGCGTGACGACCACCACGCACTTGCCTTGTTCGTGCGCGAGCTCGCGGAAGGTGTCGATGATGCCCTGGGCCGTGTCCTCGTCGAGGTTCCCGGTGGGTTCGTCGGCGAAGAGGATGTCGACGTCGCAAGCCAGCGCCCGGGCGATGGCCACGCGCTGTTGCTGGCCACCGGACAATCGCAGGACGTTGCGTGTCGCCGTCGCCTTGTCCAGCCCGATCCGTTCCAGCAACTCCAGGGCGCGGGCCCGGCGGCTGCCGGAGGCGGGTTTCACGCCGGTGATCTCCATGGCCGCGGTGACGTTTTGCAGCGCCGTCATATAGGTGAGCAGGTTGTACGACTGGAAGACCGTGGCGGCGTGCCGGTTGCGGTAGCGGCCCAGTCCCAGTTCCCTGAGATCGCGGCCCTCGAAGCTGATGGTGCCCTTGGTCGGGGTGTCCAGACCGCTGGCCAGGCTGAGCAGCGTCGTCTTGCCGCTGCCGGACGGGCCCAGGATCGTGTAGAACGTGCCGCGCTCGAAGGAGTGGCTGATGCCGCTCAGGACCGCGCTTTTGCGGCGCTGGCCCGAGTAGGTGTGGCTGACGCCCGTGAGGCGCAGGAGGGGCGTCGCGGTGCCGTCGGCTGCGGTGCTGCCTGAGCCACGGCTGTCGTCCGCTGCGGTGGGACCGGAGCCGCGACCGTCATCGGAAGTCGCGTCGGTAGCCGCGTCCGCAGTGGCGTTCGTAGTGGCGTCGGTTGTCGCGTCGTCCATAACGCTTCACTTGCCCTTCGTGAGAATCGTGCGGGGACTGAGGCGCAGCAGCGCGGTCGCCGGGATCGCGGTGGCGAGCAGGCCGATGCCCAGCCCGACGCCGCCGACCGCGAGCAGGTTCGCCGGGTCCAGAGCCACGGTGATCTTGTCGACCGGGTCGGCGTTCGGGACCGGCTGGTCGTTGGGGTCGATGCCCTGGCCCAGGCCGGTGCTGCCGGGCGGCGGCGGCTTCCACGCGGCGATCTTCTGCTTCGCCGCGGTGGCGTCCCGTCCGAGCAGCCACTGGCCGGCGCTCTGGGTCAGGCCCGGGGCGATCAGTGAACTGAGACCGACGGCCAGGATCGCGACCGCGGCGATCTCCAGGATCTGCTGGCCGATCAGCTTGCTCTTCTTCTCCCCCATCGCCAGCAGCACGCCGTACTCCTTGCGGCGCTGCTTGACCGCGAGGTTGGCCAGCAGCGCCAGCACGGCCGCGCCGGCCAGGCCCATCAGCCACATGGCCAGGGTGGCCGTGCCGCGGATGCTGCCCAGCGGGCCGGTCATCTGCTGGATGGCCTTCGTGTTGACGTCCAGCGAGAAGGGGTCCAGCGCGGAACCGGCGACCTGCTTGGCCCCGGCCTTGAACGCGTTCTGCGCGTCGGCGTCCCGCAGGATGAAGGTCGCGTTGCTCACCGAGAGCGGCCCGTCGCTCTCGGAGCCGAGCGCGGTCAGGCCGCCGAGCGTCGTGTAGAGCATGTTGGCCGGGCTGATCTCGTAGTCGGGGTCGGAGTCGCTGGTCGCGCGCGAGTCACGGAAGATCCCGCTCACGGTGAACACGGCCGTGGTCTTCTCGTCGTTGCCGATCAGCGTGAGCTTGTCGCCGACCCGCAGGTGGTTCTTCTCGGCCAGCCGTTCCTCGATCAGGACCTCGTGCTTGTCGTGGTCGGCGGGCCCGATCGGGGCGCCGGAGACCAGGGTGAGCTGACCGCTGCGGAAGTTCGGCAGCCCGGAGCTGTCCCGGACGGCCAGGTCCATGGTGCTGTTGTCGTTCGCCCCGCCCGGGCTCGGGGGTCCGCCGGCGACCAGGGTCGCGCCACCGCTGAGGAACGCGCGGTCGAACGTCGTGTAGGTGTAGCTCTGCACCTGGGGCAGCGCGCCGATCTTGTCGACGGTCGCGGCGGCGATCGAGGGGGCCTGAAAGCCGCCGCCGGAGCCGGCGCCGATCTTGCTGAGGTCCTGGTTGAGGTCGACCTCGGCTCCCACGGACCGTTTCACGCTCTGCTCGGCCCGGGCCGTCCCGTGGTCGATCAGCACACCGGCCAGCACCATCACCGAGATGGCGAGGAAGGTGGCCAGCGTGATCAGAGTCCGGCTCTTGCGGGCCCACAGGCTGAGCGCGGCCCGTTTGACGAAGTTCATAGGACGTCGGTTCTCCCGGTTCGTTATTCGGTGTCGGTGAGGATGGAGCGGGGGTGCAGGCGGAGGATCCCGATGCCCGGCAGGACCGTGGAGACCAGGCAGATGCCGAGCCCGATGGCGGCGACTTCAGCGACGGCGGCCGGTTCGAGCCGGATCGCGGAGGAGCTGACCGCGGAGTGCGGGCCGAGCAGCGCGTGCCCCGCGGACGGCCCGGCCAGCGCCCCGACCAGCGTGGCCAGCGCGACGGCGGGCAGCGCCACGGCGGTCATCTCCACGACGTGCTGGCCGATCAGCTTCCACTTCTTCTCGCCCATCGACAGCAGCACCCCGAGTTCGGTGCGCCGCTCGCGGATCTGCAACACGACGATGAGCCCGAGGACCAACGCCCCGGCCCCGGCGATCACCCAGACGATCAGCCCGGCGAAGGCGCCGACCCGCTGGATCGGCAGGACCTGGTCCCGATAGGCCTTGTCGTTGACCGTCACGCTGAAGGTGCCCGCGCCGAGCAGCCGGTCGGCGTCGGCGGTCAGCTGCTCGGCCTGGTCCGGTGAGCCGACCCGGTAGACGGCCTCGGTCACGCTCACCGGTCCGGTGCTCAGGGCGCGTGCGGTGGCCAGCGGCACGTAGAGCGCGTTGCCGGGCAGTTCGTGCGGCGGCGTCCACATCGGCGGATCCGGTGTGGGGTCCTGGAAGACGCCGACGACGGTGACCGGAACCGTGTGCTTGCCGTCGGTGGACCGGGCTTGGACGACGCTGCCGACCGTGAGGTGGTTCTTGTCCGCCAGCCGATGTTCGACCATTGCGACGTCGCGGCCAGCGTCCTCGGGAAGGATGCCCCGGCCCTGGACGATCTTCGTCGATCCGTAGGAGAAAGGCAGCAGCAGCCCCGAATCCCGGACGCCGTTCACTTCCAACGGGCCCAGATCAGGACTTGCCCCCGGCCCTGCCCCTGAACCTGTCCCCGGACCTGAATCCGGGCTTCGATTCCCGGCGCCTGCACCGGAGCCTGCGCCGGCGCCGGGCTTCGGCAGCGGGGAGACCAACGGCGTGAGATCGCGTGCTCCGGCCTGTATCGCGACCTCCGGGTTGTACCTGTGCACGACGTCGGCGGCGCCCAGCCGATCGGCCAGCTCCGGGGTGAAGCCCGCCGGCTTCCCGACCGTCACGTCAACTCCGATGTCGCTTTGGGCGGCGGCCTCCTGGCGCGCCGCCGCGCTGCGTAACAGGAATCCGCCGAGCAGCAGCGTGCAGATGACGGCGAAGATCGCCAGCAGGGCGACGGTCCGGGAGGCTCTGACGACCAGGCTCAGGCCGGCGCGCTTGACGAAGTTCATGGGCCCTGATGGAAGCAGCGCGCCGCGCTCGGCTGGATAAACCCGTTACAGCGGCATAAGGACCGCCACTGCCAACACCCCGACCAGCCGAAACGCGCGTAGCGATTCTTATCCGGCTGTAATCATGATCATGGTTTGATAAAGCCATGAGAGTCCTGGTGGCCGAGGACCACCGCGTGCTGGCGCGCACCGTCGCCACCGGGCTGCGCCGTGAGGCGATGGCCGTGGATCTGGCGTTCACCGGCGCCGAGGCCGAGCGGATGTGCCTGCTGACCGCCTACGACGTGCTGATCCTGGACCGCGACCTGCCGGTGCTCAGCGGCGACGAAGTGTGCCGGCGGCTGCGCGAGCTGACCGACCCGCCGCAGATCCTGATGCTGACCGCGGCCGGCGCGCTCGCCGACCGGGTCTACGGTCTGACCACGCTCGGCGCCGATGACTATCTGCCCAAGCCCTTCGATTTCGGCGAGTTGGTCGCTCGGGTGCGGGCGTTGAGCCGGCGCGCGCATCGGCCGCCGGCCACGGTGCTGCGCTCCGGGAGCATCGCCTTGGACGAGACGCGGCACGAGGCGTCGGTGGACGGCCGCCGGCTGGAGCTGACGCCGAAGGAGTTCGCCGTCCTGCGCCTGCTGCTGGCCGCCCGCGGGGGCGCCGTCCAGCACGACGAACTCGTCCGCAGTGTTTGGGACGAATACCAGGACCGGCGCACCGGCGCGGTCCGCGCCACGGTCAGCCGGCTGCGGGGCAAGCTCGGCGATCCGGGTGTGATCGTCGCCGACCGACAGGGCGGCTACCGGCTGTGCGACTGAGTCCCCTCGGCACGCGCCTCGATCCTCGAACCCTGACTGGCCGCCTGCCCTTCCGGGCCCGTCTGGCCACCTCCTTCGCCGGGCTCTTCCTGGTGGTCGGCGCCGCGCTGCTGGCCTTCGTGGTGGTGCTCGCCCGGCACGGCACGGTGCAGCACGTCCAGGGGATGGATGTCAGGTTGGTCAACGCGCCGGACTTCGATCCGTCGCAGTTCTCTGCCACCGCTCCCTCCGGGACCGCCGCGGCCGACGGATCGCCCCGCCTAGCGGGCACGGCGCCGGCCCAGGGCATGGCGACGGCCGCGCACATAGCGCTGGTCCAGAAGATCGACCAGACGGTGCGGGCGGTCCAGGACACCGCCCTGCGCGAGATGGTGCTCTGGTCCGCGATCGGTCTCGTGGTGCTGGCGTTGGTCGCCGGGGTGCTGGGCTGGCGACTGGCCGGACGGGCGCTGCGCCCGGTCGCCGCGATCACCGGGGCGGCGCGCCAGATCAGCGAGGAGAGCCTGCACCAGCGGCTGTCCCTGACCGGCCCCGACGACGAGTTGCACCGCCTCGCCGACACCTTCGACACCATGCTCGACCGGCTGGAGAAGTCCTTCGAGAGCCAGCGCCGGTTCGTCGCGAACGCCTCCCACGAGTTGAAGACGCCACTGGCCGTCCAGCGCACCTGTCTCCAGGTCGGGTTCGCCGATCCGCTACCCGACGGGCTCGCCGAGGTGCGCGAGGACATGCTCGCCGCCAACCACGAGGCCGAGCAGCTCATCAATGCCCTGTTGCTGCTGGCGCGCAGCGATCGGGGGGTGGAGGCCACCGAGCCGGTGGAGCTCGGCGGCGTGGCCCGGCTGGCGGCCGCCGATCTGGCGCCGTTGGCGGCGACGAACGAGGTGGGCGTGGAGGTTTTCAAGGCGGCCGGGCCGATGGTCGTGCACGGCGACCCGATCCTGTTACGGCACCTGCTGACGAACCTCACGAGGAACGCGGTCCAATACAACCGGCGCGGGGGCTTTGTGGACGTCCGCCTCGACGCCGCCGCCGCGACGCTGACCGTCAGCAACACCGGCCCGCACGTATCGCCGGAGAAGGTCCTCGACCTGTTCGAACCGTTCCGCCGCCACGGTCCGGACCGCACCGCGCAGAGCGGGCACGGCCTGGGCCTGTCGATCGCCCGCTCGATCGCCGAGGCCCACGGCGCGGAGCTGACCGCGCACCCGCGGGCCGAGGGCGGGCTCGTGCTCACGTTGTGCTTCAGACCGTGAGCGGTTCAACGGCTTCGGTGGCTCCGGCAGTTCTGGCGGTTCTGGCGGTTCTGGCGGTTCCGGCGGTTCCGGCGGTTCCGGCGGTTTGCGTCAGCCGGCAGCCGCCGTGCTGAACGGCACGGCGGTCGCAAACCGCTGCCGATAGCCGTGCGGGCTCACGTGGAGGTGCCTGCTGAACGACCGGCGCAGCGTCTCGACCGTGCCGAACCCGCACTGCCGGGCGATCTCCTCGATCCGCTCCTGGCTGCTCTCCAGCAGCATCCGGGCCCGCTCCAACCGGACCGCCTCAACGTAGGCGGCCGGCGTGGAGCCGGTCTCGGTCGCGAAGACGCGGGCGAAGTTGCGCGGGCTCATCAGCGCCCGGTCGGCCAGGGCGGTCACGGACAGGTCGTGGTCCAGGTGGTCCGCGATCCAGTCCTGTAGTTCCCTGATACTCGGCCGGGAGGCGGCCTGCCCGGCGAGCCCGCGGCTGAACTGGGTCTGGCCGCCGGGGCGCCGGATGAACAGGACGAGTTGCCGGGCGACCTGGAGCGCGACCTGCGGTCCCAGGTCCTCCTCGACCAACGCCAGCGCCAGGTCGATACCCGCGGAGACCCCGGCCGAGGTGTAGACGTCGCCGTCGCGCACATAGATCGGATCGGGCAGCACGGTGACGGCGGGGTACTCGCGGGCCAGATCGGCGCACGCGGCCCAGTGGGTCGTCGCCTTCCGGCCGTCGAGAATGCCCGCGCGGGCCAACAGGAACGCGCCGGTGCACACGGACGCGGTGCGCCGCGCGCGCCGGCTGGCCCGGCGCAGCCAGGCGATCAGCTCCTCGTCCACCGCGTCCCGCCGCTCGCCGATGGCGCCGGCGACGATCAGCGTGTCGATCCGGCCGCGGAACCGGTCGACGGTCGCGTGCGGCACGATCCGCAGACCGCTGGACGTGGTCACGACCGGGGCCGGCGCGACCACCTCGATCTCGTAGCCGGTCCGGCCGCGCCCGGCGAACTCGAAGACGTCCGACGGGCCGGTGACGTCCAGCGCCTGGACGCCGTCGAAGGCCACGATGACCACGCGATGGGGCGATGGGGCGCGCACGTTGCTGCTCATTCCTCCATGATGAAGCGGCAGGCCGCTGGCTGCAATCGCCTGCAGGAGACGATTACTGCCGATCAGCGATTACTGCCGACTGGCGATCACAGCCGAGGCGGGCCGAGTCCGCCACGCCTCGCCGGCGACGACGAGCGCCAGCGCCGCGATCGCCGCCCCGAAGATCTCGAAGGTCCGGTTCAGGCCCAGCGGGGTGCTCAGGAGTCCGGCGGCGATCGCGGGCAGCGAGAGCGCGCCGTAGGCGACGATGTAGAACGCTGACATCACCGCGGCCCGGTGCTCGGGCGGCACGGCCGCGGACAGCGAACGCAGTCCGCCGAGGAACGCCGCGCCGAACCCGAACCCGGCGATCACGCTGGCGACGACGAACAACGCACCGGAGCCGGTTGCCACAGCGACGACGAGCAACCCCATGCCCGCGGCCAGGGCGAGCGAGCCGTAGCTGGCGCCGGCCCACGGCGCGCCGCGTCCGAAGACCAGTTGGGACAGCGCGGCGGCGGCCGGCAGGCTGGAGACGACGAGCCCTGACAACACTACCGAGTTGCTGTGCAGCAGATTCGCGCTCAGCTCGGGGCCGAGGGACAGGTACAGGCCGTTGAGCGACCAGGACGAGAGCACCGCGAGCGAGGCCAGCAGGAACGCCCGCCGGCCCGACGGCGGCACGCTCGGGCGTTGCGGCGTGAGCCGGATCCCGGCGCCGGGGCGCGGCGTCACCGGGTCCTGGAGGCGCAGCGTGGCGATCGTGGCGATGAGGAGCAGGACCGCGAGCAGCACATAGGGCAGCACCCGGGGCGCCGGCAGGTACTGCACGAGGACCGAGGAGGCGAAGATGCCGAGCCCGATCCCGCCGGCCGACGCCACGCCGTTGGCCAGCCCGACCGAGATCGGATCGCGGCGGGGATGCAGGTCCAGCAGCGACGCGCTGGCCGCGCTCAGGGCCAGCCCGGTCGCCAGGCCCTGCAACCCGCGCGCGACGTACAGCCACGCGACCGACTGGGCCGGCATGTACAGGATCGTGGAGACCAGGATCCCGCACAGCGCGACGAGCAACACCGGGCGGCGGCCGATCTCGTCCGACACCCGTCCGGCCAGCAGCAGTGCCACGAGCACCCCGAAGGCGTAGGTCGCGTAGACGATGGTCAGCACCACGGCGGAGAAGCCCCACAGCTTGCTGTAGGTGTCGTAGAGCGGCGAGGGGATCCCGGAGGCGAACATCGCCAGCCCGACGATCCCGGCCGCCAGCAGATAGGCCGAGCGCGGGGCGAGCGGTCGGCGGATGAGGCTGGAACGACTGAAGCTGGAACGACGGTCGAGGTCCGGGCCGGGGTCGGCCTCGGCCGTCTCGATGGTAGTCATGGTTCTATGGTCGGGCCGGGTGCCGTTGGCAGCAATGACACACGGGGGACGATATCTGCCAACCTGCCGTGGCGGGCCGACCCGAGCCACGTCGCGTCGCACCAAGTCGCGTCGCCACGCGCCGTCGCCTCAAGCCACGTCGAACTCCGCCGCCCGCAGATCAGTCAGCAGATCCGGGCCGCCGGGCACCCAGTCCAGTCGCTGCCGGGTGGAAGCGCCGGAAGCCGGCAGATCCAGCTGGGCAAGCTCCGCCAACCACCCGAAGTACTCCGGCGCCTGCTCGGCGGTGATCGACTCGACCGGCAGGTCCAGTCCCGCCCCGATCGCCTCAGCGATCTCGCGCAGCGCCACGCCTTCCTCGGCCACGGCGTGGTAGCGAGCGCCCGCCTCGCCGCGTTCCAGCGCCAGCCGGTACAGCCGGGCCGCGTCGGTGACGTGGACGGCAGGCACCCGGTTCCGGCCCTCGCCGACGTAGGCGACGCGGCCTTGTTCCTTCGCGACCTGGATGTGCCACCTGATGCGGCCTTGCCGGCGGGTGTCGTGCGCCTGCGGCAGCCGCATCACGATGACGTTCGCGCCCGCGGCGATCAGCGCCTCGGCCGCTTCCTCGGACGCGGCGCGGGGGACCACCGCCGAGGTGGCGTGCGGATCGGTCTCGCCCACCGGGCCGCCGGCCGCGGACCGGACCAGGCCGGTGCCGGAGGTGACGATCAGCGGCCGGTCGGTACCGGCCAGCGCCGCGCCGAGCGCCGCGATGACCTTCCGGTCGTTCTCGCTGTGCAGCTTCTGGTCGGCGGCACTGTGGTCGAAGGCGGTGTGGATGACGGCGTCCGCCGCCCCGGCCGCTTCGCGCAGCCCGTCCAGGTCGTTCACGTCGCCCCGCACGACCTTCGCCCCGGCCCGGATCAGCGCCTCGGCACCGCCCTCCGAGCGGCTGAGCCCGGCCACCTCATGACCACCGCTGATCAGCTCCGCGACGATGAACGATCCGACGAACCCGGTGGCGCCGGTCACGAATACCTTCATGGTGAGTTCCTTACCTTCCGCCGAACCACTGAGCTCAGGCTATCACAAGTGCTTGTGTACACAAGGCTTACAGGTACACAGCCACTTGTTTTCACAGCCAGTAGTGATCGCCGCGTATCATGCAGGCATGGACACGACAGCGACCGGAGCCGCATCCGGGCCGGGGGCCGACGCCGGGAAGGGAGCCGCGCTCTCGGGGCTGCTCCGGGGCCGCCTGCGCGAGGTCAGCACGCTCATCGAGCAACGCGGCGAGGCCGCCCTGTCCGGCACCTCCCTGTCCCTGCCGCTGAACCACATGCTCGACGCGGTCGTGGCCGAGCCCGGGGTGACCGTCACCGAGATCGCGCAGCGGCTGGGCAAGAGCCAGCAGGCGATGAGCCAGGCCGCCGCGCGCCTGACCGCGCTCGGGTTCATCGAGCGCCACGTCGGCACCGGCCGCACGGTCGGCCTGCACGCCACCGCAGCGGGCCGGACCGCCTCCGCCGACGGCGTCCGCCGCGAACTCGCGGCCGAGGAGCGGACCCGGCAGGCGCTGGGCGCCGAGCGGTTCGACGAACTGATGGCGCTGCTCGCCCGCGCTCGGGAAGCATTGATCGAGGGCTGACGCTTTTACCGCACTGTGGCCGCCGACGATGCGTGAGCTGCTATGGCGCTGCTCGCGCCTGCTCGCGAAGCATTGATCGAGGGCTGACGCTATTGGCGCCCTGTAGCCGCCGACGATGCGTGAGCTGCTGAGGCTTCGCAACGCGCGCCTATACCTCGCGGGCCAGGCCCTGTCCGTGTTCGGCGACAACGCGCTGTAGATCGCGGCGGCGCCAGCGCATCGCACCGCACGTCCCGAATCAGCCCTCGCGCGTCCCGAATCAGTCCTCGCGCATCCCGCCGCGGACTGTGCAATCGCTATGCGCCGATTGTGAACCGACATCTCAATACTGCCCTCCGTGACAGCCGTCGCATCCTGACCCCGAGGAACAAGAGGGTTGAGAATGTCTGAACTTTCACGGAGCGGCCGCGACTTCAGCCGGCGCTCGCTTCTCAAGGCCGGCACCGGGCTGACGGTGGGGGCGGGGCTCGGGCTCGGGG
>NZ_JAAFZA010000229.1 GCF_015356865.1 Catenulispora pinisilvae | reverse complement strand
GAGGTGGGCGGGGCCGGGGATGTCGGGGTGGTCGGACCGGCCAAGTTGATCGGACTGGTCGGACTGGTCGGGCTGGCCAAGCTGGTCGGACTGGTCGGGCTGGTCGGGCCCGAGGGTGTCGCAGAGTCCTGTGGCGTACCGGGGCCCGGTTGGTGGTTCAGACCGCCTTGGGGAACGGTCACCGCCGGCGGCGGGACCATCACGAAGTGCGAGCCGTCGTCTCCGAACTGCTGTCGCAACAGCTGCTGCGGGTAAGCGTTGGGAACGAGTTGGCCGCGGGCGTCGAACCACGCCTGGCCGTCGGCCTGGCTGTTCCCGTTCCCGTCCGCGCCCGGCGCGGCGGTCACCGGCTGACCGTCCTGGTCGTAGACCAGCACACCGGCGAGCTGCTTGCCGCTCTCGTCGTAGACGTACAGGTTCGTGATCGGCTTGCCGGACTCGTTGAGCCCCTGCGGCGGGGGCGCCTGCACTTGTGCGGACGCGTTGTTCCAGGCCGCCGTGTTGCCGTCGTCGTTCTCGTTGTGGACGGCCGACAGCGCCATGCCGACCGTGAACACCACGAGCGCGCCGTGGCCCACCAGCATCAGTCGGCGCGGCCACCCGCCCTCGTAGTTCCGTCGGCCCAGGTACACCGAGGCCGGGATCGCGGCCAACAGAGACAGCGTGCCGATCAGCGTGCTGTAGCCGACGCGCGGGATCAGCGAGAAGTTCTGCCAGATGTCGACATTCGTCGTCATCACTTGCAGAACTCGCACCACTGCCCACGCGCGCACCACCCACCAGGCCGGACGCAGCGAGGGCAGGAAGTCCAGGACCGCCGCCCCGGCCGGATTCGCCCGGATCCGCCGCTCAGATTCGGCCACCAGATTCCGCACGCTGGTCCGCAGCACATGAGACCACGACATCGCGACACCCGCGGACTTCGTGCCACCCGAGCCGTTCCCCTCGCCCGGCTCGGGCAGTCCCGCCGCCTGTCGCAGCTCCCTGGCATACACCGCCGGCGCACCGAGCCGCTGCCGCAGCGTCCCGGCCCCCTCGGCAGCGACCTCGCGCAGGTGGTCCTCAAGGTCCTCCAACAGTTCGGCGCTCTCAGCGGCCGGGAGGTCGGCGAACTGCGCCCGCACCTCGGCCGCGTAGCCCGCCACCTCGTCGCCGCGGCCACCGCCGCCGCGGCCACCGGATCCTTCACTGCCGTCGCCGCTCCGGCCGCCGACCCCGCCGCCATCGCGACCCGAATCAGCGCCGCCGGAACCGCCGGCGCGACTGCTGCTCTGTTCGTCGGCTCCGTGGGCTCCGTCGGCTCTGTCGGCCCCGCGACCTTCGTCCGCGCTTCGGCCGCCCAACCCCTCGAACTCCTGGGAACTCATACCCGATCTCCCCTCTCCGCTCCGAGCAGCCGGTCCATGACCCCGGCGAACACCCGCCACGTCGTCGTGGACTCCTTCAGTTGCGCCCGCCCGCTGGCGTTCACCCCGTAGTACTTCCGGTGCGGCCCCGACTCCGAGGGCACCACGTAACTCGTCAGATATCCGTTGGCGTACAAGCGCCGCAGCGTGCCGTAGACCGACGCGTCGCCGATGTCCTCGAACCCCGCGACCCGCAGCCTGCGGACGATGTCGTAGCCGTAGCCGTCCTCGTCGACCAGGACCGCGAGCACCGCCGAGTCCAGGACGCCTTTGAGCAGTTGTGTGGAATCCATCGCCCCTCCTGTGCGGACCACAGTACTACACACTGCACAGTAGTACGCGGAGAGAAAGAGCCCGGATTTGAGAATCCGGGCTCTGCGATCATCGAGGCGGGTCAGCCCACTGGCTCAGCGGCCACGTCGGCGGCCATCTCAACCCACCATGTCAGCTCACTACCTGACCGGCCCTGGACGCCGCCGCCTCGCCTTGCCGGATCAGCCAGTCCACGTGCTCCCGGCCGCGGAAGCCGCCGATCTTCGCGCAGATCGCGAGGTCGATCCGCAGC
Source organism: Catenulispora pinisilvae (assembly GCF_015356865.1). Classification (GTDB taxonomy): domain Bacteria; phylum Actinomycetota; class Actinomycetes; order Streptomycetales; family Catenulisporaceae; genus Catenulispora; species Catenulispora pinisilvae. Next base: position 14,571 of record NZ_JAAFZA010000229.1, on the reverse strand, counting down.
TGCTCCGCCGACGGGAGGTCCGGCGACGTCCCGGCGACGCCGAGGGCACGGGACACCGTCATCGCGACGTGGTTCGGCCCGATCGGGTGCCGCGCGGCCAGTTCCCCGCCGAGTTCCCGCGCGAACGCCAGCACGCCGCGATCGTCCGGCTCCGAGAACGCCCCGACGACCAGCGCCTCCAGCACGTAGTCCAGCACCGTCCGCGGCCCCGAACCGCCCGGCCACGCCGACACCAGCGCGATCACATCCGGCGCGCCGGACTCCGGGGCGAGCGCGTCCCGCAGCCGGCGCCCGAACTCCGTGCCGGACCCCGGACCGGGCGTGGCGCTCAGATTCCGGGAGCTCCATTCACCCAGCAGGTCGGTCCGCACTTCTCTGAGCTCTGATACCTCGCCCAGCGGGAACCGGCCGTAGACATGGTCCGGGCTGAAGATCTCCAACCCGTTCGCCCGCGCCCACGACAGCGAACCGTTGCACAGCTGGCCCTCGACGTGACCGTCCTCGACACGCAGCGCCAGGAACACCCGGCCCCGCCACGTGAACCGGGTCCACACGTCGGTCCAGTAGTCGAGCTTCTGCGGCGACACCCGCCGCCCCGGGCCGCCGGACATCGGATACAGCCAGACCATCAGCCGCGACTCGACGTCCAGGAACGCGTGGTGCGTCACGCCTTCGAACCCTGCGAACCGACCGTTCGGCGGCAACGCGGCCCGCGGCCCGGCGACCGGGAGCTCAGCCGTCGAGGCTCCGGTCCGCACCCACACCCCGTCCGAGTACGTCCCCAACGAAGCCGTCCGACCGTCGGCCCCCAGCCGCCAGATCATCGCACTCGCCCCGAACGGCGTCGGCCGGTACGGCTGCCACTCGGGCAAGCCGCCGGGAGTCGATCCGGTCCCCGGAAGGTCAGCGGGCCGCTCGGAAATCCACCGCAGCAGGAAGCACTCCTGCCCCTCCGGCCCGATCGGCGGCAGGTCCTCCGGCGGCGTGCTGTCGTATCCGAAGGTCTCCCGCAGCACCGGCACCGAGCCGCGGCCGCCGAGATGCTCGTCCAGCACCGCCCGGCCGCCGAAGGACCGTGGATCGAAACGCCCGCCGAACGCGGACGTGTCGTTCGCCAAGTAGCACTCGGCCACTTCCTCATTGATCAACGCCGCGAACCGGGCCACCACAGCAGCCATCCCAACTCCCCCTTCGTCGGATGGCCCCCGACGCTAGAACACCGGATGCCCTCGGTCAACGTGGACCGGGGGCATCGGATGCTTGATATCAGTGCTGTGATGACAGCAGTGATCGCAACCCTGACCACAGCTGCGACCACAGCGGCGACTACAGCCGCTCAAGCGCCTCACGCAGCGGCTTGAGCCCGATCGAACCGAGGTCCAGAGCCTGCCGGTGGAAGGTCTTCAGGTCGAAGTCGGCGCCGTTGCGCGCCTTGGCGTCGTCCCGCGCCTGGAGCCAGATCCGCTCGCCGATCTTGTACGCCGGCGCCTGCCCCGGCCAGCCGAGGTAGCGGTCCAGCTCGAAGGCGAGCTGCGCCTCGGTGGTGTTGACGTTCGCCGTCATGTACTCCCAGCCCAGTTCCGGGGTCCAGCGCCGGCCGCCGTGGTCGACGCCGTTGCCGAAGTCGGTCCCGGCCGGGATCTGGAACTCCAGATGCATGCCCAGGTCCACGACCACCCGCACGGCGCGCATCATCTGGCCGTCGAGCATGCCCAGCTTGTCCGCCGGGTCGGCCAGGTAGCCGAGGTCGTCCATCAGCCGCTCGGCGTACAGGGCCCAGCCCTCGCCGTGGCCGGAGACCCAGCACATCGAGCGCTGCCAGCGGTTCAGCACGTCCTTGCGGTACGCGGTCTGCGCGCACTGCAAGTGATGGCCCGGGACGCCCTCGTGGTAGACCGTCGTGGTCTCGCGCCAGGTGGCGAACTCGGTCTGGCCCTCGGGCACGGACCACCACATGCGGCCCGGCCGCTCGAAGTCCTCCGACGGCGGCGTGTAATACATGACGCCGTCGTGGGTCGGGGCGATCATGCACTCCAGCCGGCGCACCGGCTCGGGGATGTCGAAGTGGACGTCGGCCAGCGCCTCGACCGCGGCGTCGGACTTGTCCTGCATCCAGGCCCGGAAGTTGTCGGCGCCGGCGATCTGCCGCGCCGGGTCGGCGTCCAGGGCGGCCAGCGCCTCCTTCAGCGAGCCGCCGGGCACGATGCGCTCGGCGGTCTCGTTCATCTCGGCACGCAGCCGGGCCACCTCGTCCAGGCCCCACTGGTAGGTCTCTTCCAGATCGATGACGTCACCGAGGAATTCGCGCGAGGCGCGCTGGTAGCGCTCGCGGCCGACGGCGTCCTTCTCCGGCGCGGTGGCCAGCAGCTGCTCGGTGAGGAAACGGCCGAAGTCGGCGGTCGCGGCGGTGGCCGCCTCGGCGCCGCGGTCCAGGTCGCCGCGCACCGCGCCGCCGGCCCCCGTGCGCTGGACCAGACCGGTCCAGAAGTTCCCGGCGCCCAGCTCGCCGTTCCAGTCCTTCGCCTGCTTCGCACAGGCCAGCACCTGGCGCCGGGCCGAGGTGTGGCCCTTGGCCGCGGAGTCGGCCAGCGTCGCCTTCAGCTGCTCCAGCGCGGCCGGCACGGCCGCCAGGCGCTTGGCGATGTTCGCGTGGTTCTCCTCACCCTCGGTGCTCATCTGGTCGAACACCGAGCGCACCGCCTGGAACGGGCTGGCGAGCACGTTCAGCGCGGAGGTGTCGTCGCCGGCCTCGTAGGTCTCGACGGCGAGCGCCAGCCGCTCTTCCATGGCCTCCTTGGCCACGCGTTCGTTCTCATCCGCGGGCTCCAGGGCCCGGATCGCCGCGAGGGTGGACGCCGTCAGCGTGTTGCGCTCGGCGAAGCCATCCAGGGAATAGTCGGTGAGCTCGTGGTCGTGCCCGGTGACACCTAGGTCGGTCGCGAACTGCGGGTCCAGTTCGACGTAGCGGGCGACATAGTCTTCGGCGATATCGTTGATGGAGGTCACGGGGCCGACCCTATGTCACCTCAGACTCCTGCGCGCGAGCCCTTTACCCGCCCCCGGCGCGAGGCGGCCACGGCCACCGGCGCGGCCAGCGCGAGCACTCCGGCCGCGCTCATCGCGAGCGCGATCCGGGACGCGTTCCGGTCGTGGCCGGGCACGGCGGCCTCGGCCGGGGAGACGATGGCCCCGGGGCCGACCGACGGATCCGGGCGCGCCTCGTTCGGCAGGTCCTGGCTCACGGCGCGATAGGGGTCGACGACTCCGTAGCCGGTCGCCGGGTTCAGCGTGGCCGAGGTGGCGGCCGGGGCCGGGGCCCCCGCGTCCGCGGCATCCGCGGCCGGCTGGTCGGCCGTCGCCTCCAGCCGCTGCACCACCTGCCAGTTGTGCAGGGTCGGCCGGTCGGACAGGACCAGGGCCGCGACGCCGGAGACGAACGGCGCGGCCATACCGGGGCCGTCCAGCGTCGTGAGCCCTTCGGCGTAGCCGGCCAGCGGAACCGTCAGCGGCCCGCCGGGCGCCGACACCATGACCCCGTTCCCGTGCGGCAACGCCTTGCCCGTACGGTCGACCCCGCCGACGGCCAGCACCCCGGGCAGCGCCGCCGGATAGGTCTTCGGCCCCGGTCCGACCGCGGCGACGATCAACACGTCGCTGGCGAGCGCGTTCTGCACCGCCACACGCAGTTCGGGCGAGTTCTCGGTGACGCCGATCGAGATGTTGATGACGCGGGCCCCGGCCGCGGTGGCGGTGCGGATCGCGTCGGCCAGCTTCACCGAGCTGCCGGGCGTATCCGCGGTGTAGGTCTGGCGGATCGGCAGGATCTGGGCCTCGGGCGCGACACCGGTGAAGCCGAACAGCCCGCTCTGCTTCCCGGCGATGATCGCCGCGACCGCGGTCCCGTGGCCGTCGCAGTCGTAGTCGGCGTCGCCGCCGGGGTCGACGACGCTCGGGCCGGGCAGCACCGCGTTCGGCGCGAACACCGGGTTCGCCGGATCGACGCCGGTGTCGAGGACCGCGACCGTGACGCCCTTGCCGCGGGTCAGGAACCAGACGCCGGCCTGGCCCAGGCCGAGTTGCTGCTGCGGCCACAGCAGATCCGGATCGGCGGCGCCGGGCGGGAGGTCCGGCGCGGGCGGCGCGGTGGTGCAGTGGACGGCGCCCTCGGCGGAGATGCCGCCGGAGAGCTGGTCGGCGCGCGCCGTCATGGTCGCCGCCAGGAAACAGCCGAGCGTCAGCACCGAAACGGTCAGTCTGCGCGGGGTACGTCTCATCATGACCACAGCCCTCGCCGAAGAAGACGTCAGGAAGTGCAAGGAAATCCCGCGACCAGAGCGTGATTGCCGATGATGATATAGAGCCGGGGCGCGGGCGAACAGACCCCGTCACCAAGTGGTGAGCAGGTGTTTCCCCACCTTTACGGAAATCTCAGATCTCGACGATGACGGTGAAAGGACCGTCATTGACGAGCGCCACTTTCATATCCGCCCCGAACCGCCCGGTCTCCACCGTCGCGCCCAGCGCCCGCAGCTCGGCGACCACCGCGTCGACCAGCGGCTCAGCGACCGGACCGGGCGCCGCGGCGCTCCAAGTGGGACGGCGGCCCTTGCGCGCGTCGCCGTAAAGCGTGAACTGGCTGATCACGAGCAGTGGCGCACCGGAGTCGGAGCAGGAGACCTCGCTGCCCGGCTCGCCGCTCCCGCCCTCGAACAGGCGCAGACCCCAGAGCTTGCGCGCCAACTGCGCGGCTTTGGCGGGCGTGTCGTCATGGGTGACCCCGACCAGAACCGCCAGCCCCGGCCCCTCGATCGCCCCGACCACCTCGCCGGCCACCGTCACCGACGCCTCGCTCACCCTCTGGACCACCGCGCGCATGCGCCTATTCTCTCCCGCGCCGGCCCCGATGAGACGATGGCGCCATGGCAGACCTGACCACCACCCACGTCACCTTCCCCGCCGGCGCCACCACCGGGACCGCGACCGTCCTGGCCGTGCGGCCGCTGCCGGCCGGCACCGGCGTGATCGTCGGCAGCACCCCGTTCCACCCGCTGGACCACAGCTGGCCGGACCAGCCCGGCGACACCGGCGCCATGGCCGCCGGCGGGGTGCGGTACGCGGTGACGGACTGCCTGACCGGCGGCGTCGGCCCCGACGGCGAGTTCGCGGTCGGCACCGACATCCCGGTCCGACGGGGCGAGGAGAGCTGGCAGTGGCTGGCCGTCCACGTCCTCGACGGCACCGAGGCGCCGGCCCCCGGCACCACGGTCGAGCTGCGCGTGGACGAAGCCCGCCGCGCGGCCCTGTCCGCCTCGCACACCGGCTGCCACCTGATGGCCCTGGCCCTGAACGAGGCGCTGGCCGACCGCTGGCGCAAGGAAGCCCGCACCGACGGCCTGGACCACCCGGACTTCGACAGCCTGGCGATGGACACCTCGCGCATCGGCCTGGACGCCAGCACCGACCGCTACCGCCTCGGCAAGTCGCTCCGTAAGAAGGGCTTCGACCCCGAAGGGCTGCGCGAGGCGCTGCCGGAGCTGACGGCGAAGATCAACGCCCGGCTGGCCGAATGGCTGGGCCAGGACGCGCCGGTGCGCATCGACACCCCGGGACCGGAGCTGACGGCCCGGCGGCAGTGGGTGTGCGAGCTGCCGGAGCGCACGATCGAGATCGCCTGCGGCGGCACGCACTTGCACCGGCTCGGGGAGTTGGCGGCGCTGACCGCCGAGCTCACGCTGTCGGAGGACGGGACCGAGCTGGTGGTGGTGACGACGCCGAAGCGGGGGTGAGCAGTCGCCACGAGCGGCCCGGAGGCCTGAGGCTTCGAGCCTCAGACCTCAGACCACGGGCCTCAGGCCTCAGACCTCAGACCACGGGCCTCAGACCACGGGCCTCAGACCACGGGCCTCAGGACTCAGGCCTCAGCAAGCCGCCGCTTCCGCCTCGATCGCGCCGCCACCGACCCGGACCACCGCCCGCTCCGCGCGCAGCGCCGCGAACCGCTGGTACCCCAGCATCGCCGCGGCCAGTGCGACCCCGATCGCCCCGGTCGTGGCGAAGGACCAGGCCGGGGACGAGGCGTCGACTACCGTCCCGGCCAGCGGCGCGCCGATCGCCCCGCCGAGCGTCATCGCAGAGCCCTGCAACCCCATCGCCTGCCCGCGTGCCGAGGCCGGCACCGCCGCCGCGACCGCCTCGGCCGTCGAGGACAGCGTCGGCGCGCACATGAAGCCGGCCGGGAGCAGGATCAGCGCCAGCCACCACCATCCGTACTGTCCGACGAAGCCGACCGGTATGGTCCCGGCGCCGAGCAGCAGCATCAGCACCGGCAGGCGCCAGGGGCGCTCGGTCGAGCCGTGCCAGAAGCCGCCGATCAGCGACAGCAGGCACCAGGCGAATATGCAGACCCCGGCCATGCTCACCGCGTTCTGCTGGCGCAGCAGCGCGGTGATGGAGATGTCCGTCCCGGCCAGGACCAGATTCGCCGCCATGCCGGTGGCCAGCACCAGCACGAAGCCGGGCCGGACCCAGGTGGCCAGCGGTATCTTCGCCGGCTGCGCGGGACGCCTCGCGCCGCCAGTGCCGTTAGCGCCCGCAGTGCCGTCGGCGCCTTCGGTCCCTTCGCCGGTCCCCGCCCGGCCGTCGGCCTCGGCCTCGGCCCGGATCCCGATCGGCGGGTCCAGCACCCACAGCGTCACCACCGACCCGACCGTCAGCAGCCCGATGACCGCCATCGTCACGGTCGCCGAGTGCATCGAGGTGATGGCCGCGATCGCCAGCGCCGGCCCGACCATGAAGACCAGCTCCACGATCATCGAGTCCAGGGCGAACGCCTGCCGCCGCATCCCGTCCGGCACCCGGGCCGCGACGGCCTGCCGGATCACCGAGAACACCGGCACGCCGAGCAGCCCGCCGAGCACGAAGGTGGTCACCAACAGCACCGGATACGGCAGGAACGGCGCGCTCACCCAATACGTCGCCTCCGACACCCCGGTCAGCGCCAGCACCGGCTTGAGGCCGCGCCGGTCGACCATCCGCCCGAGCAGCGGCGACCCGACGCCCATGCCGATCGTCATCACCATGCTGGCCAACCCGGCCGCGGCATAACTGCCGCCCTGGTCCAGCACGACGTGCAAAGTCAGCGCCATCGCCTTGGCGGTCAACGGCAACCGCGCCACGAAAGCGACGACGAACAACGCCCGGGCCCCAGGCATGGCCAGGATTGGCCGGTAAGGGGCGAATAGCTTGGTCACTTGTTTCCTTCCCGAGGCCGATCATCGCAGATGCCACCGACGAAGACGAGTCGGTTACCGGCCCTCGGACCGGCGTACGGAGACCGGCGCGCGGCACGTACGGAAACCGGCGCGCGGCACGCCCGGCGACGCCGGGTGAGTTAGTGGTGTGCCATGCGGTAAGAAGTGGAACATGACCGACGACCGCTCCCCGGCCCGCGCCGTCGCGTCGCTCCGCGGCTTGGCCGTGGGCGACGCGGTGGGCGCCTGCTACTTCATCCCGTTGAACCAGCCGCTGCTGGCCGACCGCCGGCTGCCGCCGGACCCCTGGTACTGGACCGACGACACCGAGATGGCCTGCTCAGTCCTGGCGGTCCTGCGCGACCGCGGCCACGTCGACCAGGACACGCTGGCCCACTCCTTCGCCGAGCACCACGATTTCGACCGCGGCTACGGCGCCGGCGTCAACCGCATGCTGCGGCTGATCCGCCAGGAGGGCGCCGACTGGCGCGAACAAGCCCAGGGCATGTTCTCCGGCAAGGGTTCCTGGGGCAACGGCGCCGCGATGCGGGTGGCCCCGCTCGGCGCCTGGTACGGCTCGGCCGACCTGGACCGCGTGGTGGCCGAGGCGACGGCGTCGGCGGAGGTCACGCACACCCACCCGGAGGGCGTCGCGGGCGCCGTCGCGGTGGCCGTCGCCGCCGCCCTGGCCGCCGACTCCGACCTGACCGGCCACGCCTTCCTCGACGAGATCGCCGAGCGCACTCCGCCGGGCCTGGTCCGCGACGGCATCGGCAACGCCATGACGCTGCTGCCGCTCACCGACCCCCGCAGCGCCGCCGCGTCCCTGGGCAACGGCCGCTACATCTCGGCCCCGGACACCGTCCCCTTCTGCCTGTGGGTGGCCGCCAAGAATCCGAACAACTTCCAGAACGCCTTCTGGGACACCGCGATCGTCGGCGGCGACATCGACACGACCTGCGCGATCGTCGGCGGGATCGTCGCGGCCCGGGTCGGGGTGGCGGGCATCCCGGAGGACTGGCTGAAGCGGTGCGAGGCCCTGCCCGAGTGGGTCGGTCTCGGTTCCGGTCTGGCATAGCCCGGCCTGGCATAACCCGGCCGAGCATAAGCCGAGAACACCGGTGCCCCGCGTCACCCCATGACGCGGGGCACCGAGCTACCCGCCGGCGAAGCCGGACCGGGCGTTCAGTTGTGGCAGATCCCTGCCACGCTGACGACCGGCGGGACAGCGCACAAGTACTTGCTCAGCCACATACCCTTTGGACGCGGACGACCCCGGGCTGGTTCCGCACGATATTGCTTTTCGGGCGATGCAGAGCTCTTATTCCGGGAAGTGGTCGCCCGGCAGCCGTTCTCACCCATCCCCCAGCGCCCCCGCCAGCCGCCGCGCGCCGCTCGGCACCGCGCCGCCGCCCTTCTTCCGCGCCAGTGCGGTCACCTCGGCGATCGGCGTTCTCACCTTCAGGGCGCCGGCCAGTTCCGTCGCCAGGACCAGCAGATCCGCGGTGCCGGGCAGTGCCTTTGGCAGCGCCGGAGGCAGCAGGGCCGGCAGCAGCAGGGCTATCGCCTCCCAGGTCTGCGTGGCCGCGCCGGCGTTGGCCAGGTCGCGCAGGCCTGGGACCGCGCGGCGCAGGCCCGCGCCGGGGATCGGCAGCTCGATCGCCAGAGTGGCGGCCAGCGTGGCCGGGTCCAGCAGTTCGCGTGCCGCCAGTACCAGCGCCGCGTCGACGCCGGAGGCCCGCATGCGCGCGTCCTCGTGGACCAAGCGTGCCGCGATCACCCGGTGCGTGGCGCTGTGCGGGCCGCCGTAGCTGCCATCGTGCACGCTCTGCGCCCCATCCTGCTCGGCCAGCACCACAGCCGACTCCACCACCGCCGGGGCCGACGTCCAGTCGATGCCGCCGATCATCGCCACGGCGGCCAGGTCCGGCCGCGTCGGCACGATCGCCGGCCAGCACACCGCCCAGTCCGACTGGTCCCAGCAGCGCTCGGGCTCGCTCCAGACACCACGGACCAGGTCCAGCAGCGTTTCAGGGCTCTTAACGTGCGCGCTCATGGCCGCCCGCTTGTACGCCGCCAGCAGGTCCCCGTTCCCCTCCTGGCGCATCGCCGGGTCCGGGAACTCCGGCGTGGGAATCTCGACCCGGTCCCCGCCGACCCACGCCGCCAGCCGCCGCCCCGCCTTCGACCGGAAGCCGGTGACGTCCACCGCCCCGCAGTCCGTCGGCAACCGCAGCAGCGCTTGGTGGAAGTCCGCCTCCAACGGCTCCAGGCCCTGCGCCTGGCAGTCCCGCAGCCGCCGCACCAATTCCGAGGGGTCGATCGCGCCGGTGGGCGAGGTCGGCACCGAGACCAACGGCGGCAGGTCCGGCAGGCCCAGCGCCGCGTGCACCTCGCCGAGCCGCGCCAACAGGAAGTCGGCGGGTGAGGTCCGCGTCCGGCGGGGCCAGCCCCGATTCGACTTCCGCATCCGCGACCACAGCTGGCCCACCCGCACCCGATGCGGCTCGCGCCGCTTGTCCGCCCCGAGCCCGGCGGCCGCGGCGGCCAGCCCGCCCAACATGATCCGCGGCGTCTCCCCGATCTGCGAGGAGTTCCAGTCCCACCCCGGGCGATACCGCTCCATCACCGGCGCCAGCGCCTCGCGCATCCCCGCGGCATCCGTCCGCTGGAACACCACGACCGCCTCCAGCACCCGCTCGAAGACCATCGCCTCGGCCGGATCGGACTGCGACAGCGACGCGACCACCTCGGCCAACTCCGCCGGCGAGCCGATCGGCGGCAGCAACGGCCGCGGCACATAGGGCGCGACCTCCGGATACGGCGCGACATCCGAGTCCCCGGCGTCGGCCGTAGGAGAATCCTGCGAAACCCCGAGCAGCCCGGCGAGCTTCGCGACCAGATCCGGCGCGAGGTAGATCGCCGCGTCGGCTGCCAACCGCTCCCGCTCCGCCTCCCCCAACCCCTTCGCGCGCCTGCCGACCACCTTCAACGCGCGCTCCTGGATATCCGCCGCCTGCGCGCCGAACGCGATCGCGACGGTCTGCGCGATCTGCGCGGTCCGCTCCGGATGCTTCGCGAACAGCCCGTCCAGCCAGGTCAGCGCGGTCTTGACCACGTTCTTCCCGGACCGCGTCACCGCGATCGAAGCGGCTTCAAGCGCGAGCTCGACGTCGATCAGGTCGGCATCAGAGGCCTTCTTCACCGACGCCAGGAACGAACGCGCGACCGCCCCGCTCTGTGAAGACAGCAGGCTGATACAGCTGGACACCCGCTCGACGACCTCCGCGTCACTGGGCTCCAGCGCGGTCCAGAACGCCAAATGGACCTGCATCGCCCCGGGCTGCCCGCCCCGCAGCAGCCGCCGCAGACAGCCGTCCAGCACCGGCGCCCGCACGACCAGCCCGGCCCGAACCGCCTCGGCGGCGGTGACCCCGAAGACGGACCACGACGTGAACAGCTCGTCGTTCTCGTCGTCGTCGAACATCAGCGGCAGGTACTCGCCGAACTTCGGATCGGCCAGGAGCTTCGCCTTCTGCTTCTCGTCGTCGGCCGACCATGTCGACCACAGGTACTCCACGCCCCACGCCCGCAAGAATTCGCGCGTCGCCTCCATCGGCACCCCGGCCACCTCGTTCACCGCGGTGACCAACCGATGGCAGCCATCCGGCTCAAGAGTCGCGAGCAGCGCCGCGGGTAAGTCGGCCAGCCAGGCCGGAGCCCGGTCGGCCAACACCTGCGCGACGGCGGCCGGGGACCCGGGATCGAAGACGCCCTCGCGCTGCACCGTCCGCAGGAACTTCGCCGTCGTCAGGGCACTGGGAAACACCGCGAGCGCGGCCGGGATCACGGTGCTGTTGGCGCGCGCCCTCCGCTTCTTGAGCTCGGTCCAGTTGGAGCCCTCCACGGCGCCCCAGCTCACCGACTTCAGGAACTCCTTCAGCGGTGCGACGTAGGTACGCCGCTCCTTCTCCGTCATCCCCTCGAAGTACGGCGCGATCCGGCCGGCATCACCCAAGGCCATCAGTGCGGCGAACCCCTCCGCGCTCATCGCGCCCCCACCACCGCTTCGTCGGTCTCAGTCTCGGTCTCGGATGCCACGCCACGCTCCCCGCGCCGGAAAGCATCCGCCGCCAGGATGTGCTTACAAGGCCCCCGCCCACCCTGGTACTTCGCATACCAAAGGCACGTACACGACAACGCCCCGTCGGCCGCCGACCGCACCCGCTGCACGTGGTCCTCGACCTTCACCGTCGCGAGAGCCCCGTCCCAACTCACCGCGCCCGCGTCGAGCAAGTCCCGGGCCGCGCGCAGCCGCGGATTCTGCTTCGCCGCGCGCTCCGCGTCATACGGCAGCTCCCGATGGAAGTACGACGCGTCCGCGTGGTCGTACCCGACCCGCCCAGCCGTCCCCAACTGCGTCAGCGCCGCCCGCACCCGCGCCACCGGCAGCCCCGCCTGCTCGGCCAGGACATCCGGTTCGATCCGCGCGTCGAAGGCCAACAACGCGGCCACCGCCTCGGCGTCATCGATCACATCGTCCCCGGCCAGCGCCGACAACACCGCGCCCTCGCCTGAGAACCCCCGGGTGATCTCCGGCGAGAGCGTCAGCACCAGGCGCATCCCGGGCAGGTCCAGCTGCCACACCGACGCCACCGGGTTCGCCCCGCGCGCCAGGTTCGGCCCGTAGACCCGGAGCCTGCCGCCGAAGCGCAGCAACGGAAGCAGCTCCTTGAGACGGTGCGGACCGGCCAGGCAGACCGCACCGGGACCGCCCGACGCCGCCAACCGCAGCGTCCGGCCGGCCGGGACCAGCCACTGCACGCCGCGCGACGAGCTCGGCAGCCCGCGCAGGAACCGCGCCGCGTCCCCCGCGCCGAGTTCGGCCCGCAGGTCGTAACCGGAGGTCACCGCCTGGACCTCGGCGAAACCGCGCAGCCAGCGCGCCGGGAGCGGCACCTTGCGCTCCACCACCGTGCCGTCGAAGGTGGTGGCCTCCAGCCCCTCAGGCCCGACCTCAAGTTTGAGCGGGTCGCCACCGCGCACCCGGGCCAGCGCCAGCCGCAGGTCGTTGTTGACGTCGACGTTGGTGGTGCCGCGGTCCAGCGCGGTGCCGTCCATCCCCTCGTCCAGCACGTCCAGCCGGGCGTAGACGCCACAGCAGCCGGAGAACGACTCGAACCGAAGACGATCTCCGTTGCAGGTGACGACCGGATCGCGCAGCGCGGCGAGGTCCCGGCGCCAGTAGCGGGCCTGCGCCACGTTGGCCACGCCCAGCAGCGCGGCGGCCGCCGGCTCGGCCTCCCCCAGGAAGCCGGAGAAGAAGCGCGGGTGCGCCGCCGGGCCCGCGGTGGTGACACCACCGGACGTCTGCAGGTCCAGCAGGCCACCGGGGCTCAGGCTGGACGCTCGGACATACCCGTATATTTGGGCGGTGGAGGTCATGTTCTGAAGGTAGCGTCGGACACTGACAGCCGGTGAGGGGACTAATGTCGTGACCGCTTGACCACTTGACCCTGGCCGCTTGACCGCTTGACCCTGACCGCTTCACCACTTGGCCCTGAGCGCCCGACCCCGACCCGACCCGCCGGACCCACCCGGCCACCGCGACCCGACCGAAGAAGGAGCCCGCGAGACGTGGAGTCCGCCTGGAACCGCAGCGTCCTGCGCACCAACAACGAGCGGCTCCTGCTCGACCGGCTGCGCGCCGACGGCGCCACTTCCCGCGCGGAACTGGCCCGGCTCACCGGCCTGTCCAAGCCGACGGTGTCCACCGCCCTGGGCCGGCTGGAGCACGGCGGCCTGGTCCGCGAGATCGGCAAGCAGGCGATGGCCGGGCGCGGCCGCTCCCCGGTCCTGTACGAGGCCGACCCGACCGCCGGCTACGCCATCGGCGTGGACGTCGGCCGCAGCTGGATCCGGGTCGGCGTGGCCGATCTGGACGGCACCGTGGTCGGCCGCAGCGACTGCCGCAACGAGGCCGCGGACGCCGACGGCATCGTCGACACGATCGTGGCCCAGGCGCACCGCGCCGCCGCCCAGGCCGACGTCGACTGGCCGCGCGTCCTGCACACCGTGGTCGGCAGCCCGGGCGTGATCGACACCGCGACCAACGAACTACGGTACGCGGTGAACCTCCCGGGCTGGGGCCGCCGCGAGGTGACGGACCGCCTGGCCGCCAAACTCGGCACCGGCCTGGAAGTCCTCAACGACGCCAACCTCGCCGCCCTCGGCGAACACGCAGCGGGCTCCGGCCGCGACCGCCGACTGTTCGTCTACCTGCACATCGGCACCGGCCTGGGCTCCGGCATCGTGGTGGACGGCAAGCTCTTCCCCGGCGCCCACGGCGCGGCCGGCGAAGTCGGCTACCTCCCCTACGGCCCCTACAACGAGGACCGCGCCCGCGCCCGCGGCCTACTGGAAGACGCGGCGGCCGCCGACTCAGTCGTGGCCATCGCCCGCGAGCTGGGCATGACCGACGCGGCCTCCGCGAAGGACGTGTTCCTGGCAGCGCGCGCAGGCAACGCCACCGCGCTGGAAGTAGTCCGCCGCGAAGCCGAACGCCTGGCCTACGCGGTCGCCTCGATCGCCGCAGTCATCGACCCGGAACTGATCGTCCTCGGCGGCGGCATCGGCGACAGCGCGGACCTGCTACTGGAACCACTGCGAACGACGCTGGACAAGATGACGCCGCTGGTTCCGGAACTGGCGGCCTCGGTGCTCGGCGCGAACGCGGTGCTGGAAGGCGCGCTGGCCTCGGGGGTGCGAACCGTGCGCGGGCTGGTTTTCGAGGCCTGGCAGGGAGCGCAGGAAGGCGCTGGGGGGAGCTGATTCGCCCCAGCGCATCTCCCCTTCTCCTCTACTCCCCTACTAGTGGCGTACCGGGCAAGACTGGCACTGGCACTGGCACTGGCACTGGCACTGGCAGGGCTTTGGCTTGCGGCTTGCGGTCTCTGTGTTGGTTAAAGGCATTTTTACGGAACTACCTGGTATTGACTAATCACGGATCGAGACGCAGTTCGTTGTGCCGCTCGATGTGCGTGGGCGGCTGCCGGTTGTGTGGGTGGTGCGCGGCGGTCCGAGTCACTGCGCACACGTTGTGTTGGCGGGCGGCGGTCGTGCGTGGTGGGTGCCTGAAGTCAACGGCAGGCGCCTCCGGCGGGGGCTCTTGGCTCCCTCGGGGAACTGGCGCGGTTCCATAGGGTGGCCGGGTCAGGGCCCTGCGCTGGCGGTTTGTGAGGTGGTTGCGGTCCGTTCCCCTCGGTCGCGTCGTCAGCCCCAAGGGGTACAGCGCCGAACCCCGGGAGTAAAGTCCGCGCGC
>NZ_JAAFZA010000228.1 GCF_015356865.1 Catenulispora pinisilvae | reverse complement strand
GAGCGCCTTCCGGAGAATCACGAGGCGATGGTCACGATCAGCATGATCATGTTGATGGCGCGTCGCCTCGCCAGGCCACGCACGGTGCTATCACGCGCAGCCTGACGGGATCTCGGACAGCCTCTTACGCGTCGACATCGTGAACGCCGACCCAGAACGCGCGCACGGTCGCGACATTAATCTGGCCACGCTCGCGACAACCACCTTGGCCGCCAGCAGTTGGCGTCGCTGCGACGCACGGAGTCCCGCGCCGCGGCGCGGGACTCCGTGTCGGTGCTACTGGCGGCTGGCTGAGCTCCGGCCGCCAGTATGGGCGGATGCGAGCACAAGGCTTGCGCAAGCGGTCACTAGTGCCGGGTTCGGACTAATAGCTAGGATAACGATGATCACGATCAAAATCGTGACCTGCTGGCCTAGTCGCCCTGTTGGGGGCGCTGGGCGGCGGGTAACACCGATTCGAGGGGATTCCATCCTGGGCTCCTCGTTGGGCCAGGCTGCCCCGCACGGTTCCTAGGCCAGATGCGGGGCGGCGGGTCAGAGGCTGCTGTCCATTCGCAGCTGCCATACATAGGGTTCCCGCTGCATGGCCCCGGCAGCACGCTGACGGCGCACCGAGTCCGACGTTACGCATATTTTCTACCGATTTAACCAGGTGTGAAGCCAAGCTTACGCGGTGCCCACAATGCCCGGGCATCCCGTGCCCCTGACATGGGCATTCCTATTGCGAGCGCTACACAAGCTGATTCTCCGGGTGTCGCAATACGCGTCCCGGCCTTGGACGGGAACGAGGCATCGATCATCATCTTGATGGCTAGCATCCTGGTTGAGCGGCATACTGGCGCGATCTCGCCCCTCCAACACCAGCACGCGGTCCAGCAGCCGGCTGTGGTAGCACGACGTCGTTGGTAGCGGCGTATGTCGACGATCTGGGCAACAGTCCATAGCCGCGCTGCGCGTTCGTATACTGAGGGTGCCGATAACCTATGCGACCTGCTGATATTCGTGGAGCAGCCCTCCGGCGCGATCACGCCGTCTGACCCGGAACTCCTCGAGATCGACCACGTTGTCCGACCGCGGACGCATCGGCGCGGCCTGGTCGAGGGATCGGTGCGGGCGGTGCCCGTTGTAGTGGTCCTCGTACTCACGCAGCAGCCGCAGCAGATGCTCCAAATTCCAGATGAGGGTCCGGTCGGTCAGCTCCGCGCGTAGGCTGCGGAACCAGCGTTCCATGATCGCGTTCTGGCGGGGTGCCCGTATGCCGGTGCGGATCACATCGATGCCGGCGGCAGTGAACACCGCGTCGAACGCCGCACCGAACGAGGCGTCCCGATCGTGGATCAGGTACTTCAGCCTCGCCCCGGCGTCATCCAGGTCCATCAGCAAGTTCCGGGCCTGCTGTGTGACCCAGTCCGCCGTCGGGTGGAAGGTGGCACCCAGCACCCGGACCCGTCGGGTCGCGTGCTCGATCACGGTGAGGACGTACGCCTTCGACCCGTCCAGCAGGTCGACCACCACGAAGTCGCAGGCGATGATCGCCTCGGCCTGCGAGCGCAGGAACGCAGCCCAGCTCGGACCGGTATCTCGGGTCGGGGCCGGCTCGACACCGGCGCCCTTCAGGATCTCCCACACGGTGGAGGCGGCGATTTTGATGCCCAGGCCGGCCAGCTCGCCGTGGATTCTGCGATAGCCCCAACCAGGATTCTCGCGCGCCATCCGCAGCACCAGAGCCTTGATGTTCCGATGCGTCGGCGGACGGCCTGCACGACGCCGCGAACGCCTCGCCCAGCGCCGCCGCAGCAGGTCCCGATGCCAACGCAGCAGCGTTGCCGGCGTAACGATCAGCCGGAGCCGCGGCACACGATCAGTAGGCAACAACCTCGCAAGCAACACCAGCCACGCCCGATCGGTCCAGGTCAGCTTCCGCGCAACGCGCGGATCACGGCGCTGTGCGACAGCAAGCTGATGCCGCAGCATCAAAATCTCCACGTCTTTCGCCGCCGAATCCCGCCCCGCCAGCCACAGCCACGCGAACAACCGAGTCACGACCAGATAGACCAGCTTCAACCCCACGACACGGCATCATCCCAGCTCGCAGCAATAATCGGCACCCTCAGGTCCGCGACCTGGAGATCATCGGGCACGGTGATCTGGCCCCTTGGAACATGGTGTTCGACGGCACCGAAGTGACCGGCGTCATCGACTGGGACGCGGCCGGGCCGATGACCCGGTCCTGGGACGTGGCCTACCTCGCCGTCCAGTTCGTCCCCTTCCACCTGGGTGACGACATATCGAGCTGGGGATGGGACACCCCGCCGGACCGGCGAGCCCGACTCGCCCTCCTGTGCGACGCCTACGGCGGACTCGACCCGGAGGACGTCGTCAACGACGCCATTCTGCGTCTCCAGTCGATCGGCATGTTCCTGCGGCAGCACATCAAGGCCGGCGACCCGCAATTCGAGGTGCAGCGTCGCGAACGACATGACCGGGGCTTCATGGCGGCCGCGGCGAACCTGGCGGCGCACCGGGACTCCCTACTGGATCCGGAATCAGATTTCACTGCCCACCACGCCTCGGCTCGCCTCGCCTCGGCTCGGCTCACGGTACAGCGATCACTTGAGCCGAGTAGCTCAGCCCGGATCCGAAGCCGACCAGCAGCGCCAGGTCTCCGGGCCGAACCCGGCCGGCCGAGATCAGCGACTCCAGCGCCAGCGGGATCGACGCCGCCGAGGTGTTGCCGTCGTCGCGGATCTGCCGTGACACCTCGACAGAGTCCGGCAGTCCGAGCTGTCCGACGACGTTGTCGGTGATGCGCAGATTCGCCTGATGCGGAATGAAGGCGTTGATGTCGCCCGGCTTGAGGCCCGCGGCGTCCAGCGCGTCCCGGGCCACGCCAGCCAGGGCGCCGATGGCCCACCGATACACCTCGCGCCCGGCCATCTCCAGGTAGGGCCACGGTTCGGCACCCGGGGTCTTCAAAGCGGCGAAGGACCCGCTCTGCTCGATGGCGTGCAGATGGGTGGTGTCGCTGCCCCAGACGACGGGACCGATGCCGGTCCGGCTGGCCGGTCCCACCACGACGGCGCCGGCCCCGTCGCCGAACAGGAACGCCGTGCCCCGGTCCCGGGGGTCCACGATGTCACTCATCCGCTCGGCTCCGGCGACCACCACGTAGCGCGCCTCGCCCGAGCACACCAGGCTGTTCGCGATCGCCAGGGCGTGTGAGAAGCCGGCGCACGCCGCACCGACGTCGAAAGCCACGGCCCCGTCCGCGCCCAGCTCGGCCGCGCAGACCGCGGCGGCCGGCGGCGCCTGGTGGAGATGGGACATGGTCGCGAGCACGACGCAGGACACGTCGGCGGGGACGATCCCGGCCACGCTGAGCGCCTTGCTCGCGGCCCAGGCGGCCATCTCGGGGATGGTCTCGGAGCCGGCGAAGCGGCGCGAGACGATGCCGGATCTGGTGCGGATCCACGCGTCGTCGGAGTCGATGTGCTGGCAGATCTCCTCGTTGCTGACGATTCGCTCCGGCCGGTAGGCGCCTATGCCCACGATCCGCGCGGCACCGCGCTGCGGTCTGCTCATCACCGGCGGGATCCGGGCTTCTGTCAGCAAGTCGGCCAAGGTCGCTCACAACTCCTTTGTCGTCGGTCAGGCAAACGGGGTCGGCTGCGGGCCCGACGCCTGTGCCTCGATGAACTTCGCAAGCCGCGCCATCCCCTCGGTGATCTCTGCCTGGGTGACATAGCTGGTGGACAGCCGGATGTCGCGCTCGCCGCCGCCGACCGGATGAAAATAGGACATCGGGGTCCAGATGACTCCGAACTCCTCGGCCGACCGGGCCAGCGCGGCGTTGTCCGCCACGAAGGGGACGCTGAGGGCGAGGAAGAAGCCGCCGGCGGGCTCATTCCAGCGGACGCCCGAAGACGCGCGGCGTTCGGCCGGGAAGTGGCGGTCGAGTTCGCGCAGGGTGGCGCGCATCGCCTCGTCGTAGTGCGCGCGGGACTCGACGTTGAGTTCCGCGGCACCGCCGCCGGCCGCCAGCAGCATGCCGCCGACCACCGCCTGGCTCAGCGCGGGGGTGTTCACGGTGACCATGCTCTTGATCTTGGCGAGCTCGTCGGCGAGGAGCCGGGTGCCGCCGGCCCGGTCCACGACCTCCTGATCGGCGATGGCGAAACCGACCCGAGCCCCGGGGAACAACGACTTGGAGAACGACCCGAGGTGGACCACCCCGCGCCGGCGGTCCAGGGATTTCAGGGTCGGCAGCTGCCGGCCCGGGCTGACCAGCCGGTACGGGCTGTCCTCCAGGATCAGGACACCGAGGCGGGCCGCCGCTTCCAGAAGCTCCAGCCGGGTTTCCCGGGCCATGGTCGTACCGAGCGGATTGGAGTGGTCGGGCACGACGTAGAAGGCGCGAGGACGCCGGCCGGCCGCGCGCTCGGCACGCACCGCGGCTTCCAGGTCCGCGACGTCGAAGCCCGTCTCCCGCTCCGGTACCGGCACCACCGCGATGTCGAGAACACGGGCCGCGCCGGTGATCCCCACATAGCAGGGGCTGGAGACCAGAAGGACGTCATCGGGTCCGGAGATCAGGGCACGAAGTGCGAGGAGCATCGCCTCCTGGCACCCGACGGTGACCACGATCGCCTCCGGGGCGATATCGATCCCCTCATCCTTGCGCAACGACTCGGCGATCAGGCCGCGGATCCGACCGGCGGTCGGACCGTACTGGAACAGCGCGTCGCGGATCTCGTCCGGGGTGGAGCCGGTCTGGGCGAGATGATCGAGATAGCGTCGCAGATACCCGACGATCTGCTCGGTGTCGAAGAATCCGTCGTACGGACGGCCCGGCGCGAAGGAGATCGCCTTCGGGTAGCACGCCGTGATCTCGTTGAGGAAGGTCATCGTCTCCAGAAGCGGATCGGAGACACTGGAGTGCAGTTCCTCCTCGCGCAATCTGAACTCCGCCCGCGCGACCGGGGCGCGGTCCTCCGTCGCCGGAGACAGGGTCCTGGACTGGGTCCCGGACTGGGTCCCGGACTGGGTCCCGGCACGGGAGCGACCGCGAATCAGCTCGGGACCGGCATCGGCGACCGACGGGGTGCCGGTCAAGACCATGGTCTCGGTGAGTTCCTCCACGACGATGTCCAACACCCGCTCCACACCGGCCTGGCCGCCGGCCGCCAGGCCGTGCAGGATCGGCCGGCCGAGCAGGGCCGCGTCGGCTCCGAGCGCGAGGGCGGCCAGGACATCGGCACCGCTGCGCACGCCCCCGTCGAGCAGGACCGACAGCCGGCCGGCGACCGCGGAGGCGATCTCGGGCAGCACGGCGAGGGTGGCCGGGACGCCGTCGAGTTGGCGGCCGCCGTGGTTCGACACGATGATGCCGTCCGCTCCCGCGTCGACAGCCCGGCACCCGTCGGGGGCGCTCATGATGCCTTTGAGCAGCAGCGGCAGGGGACTGACAGACCGGATCCACTCCAGCACCGACCAGTCCAGGCCGGAGGACTCGAAGGCGGTCCGCGCGTGATCGGCCGGCGAGGCGGTGCCGGCCCGGTCCAGGTTGCCCGGTCGCACGTGCGGCGGCAGCGTGAAGCCGTTGCGCAGATCCCGCAGCCGCCGGCCGAGCCGGGGTGCGTCCACGGTGAGCACCAGCGCCTCGAACCCGGCTCGCTCCGCACGGACGATCAGATCCCTGGTCACCGAGCGATCGCGGAAGCAGTACACCTGAAGCCAGAGCGGGGCCCGCGCCGCCGCGGCGATCTCCTCGAAGCCACGGCCCGCGAACGTGCTCACCACGACCGGGACCCCGGCCGCTCCGGCGGCCCGCGCGGTGGCGATCTCGCCCTCGTCGTCGGCCAGCGTGTGGTAGGCCATCGGCGCGATGCCGAACGGAAGCGGCCAGTCGCGGTCCAGGATCCGGGTCCGGGTGACCGGTGAGCCGATGCCCGCCAGCACCCGGGGAACCCATTCGACGCCGGCGAACGACTCGGTGTTGGCCGCGAGGGTCCGCTCCGGCCCGGCGCCCCCTTCGATAAAGTCCCAGACGGCCGGGTCCAGGCGTTCCCGAGCCGCGTGGGCGATATCGGCCAGTGTGAAGGCCGCGGTGATGGCCGCGGTGACGGTCGCGTCCCGGCTGCCCGTCATCCGGCGGCCCCGCAGACTGCACGCAGCCGGACACCCTCGATATCGCGCGCAACCACAGGAGCGCCCCCTTCGATGCAGGGATCGGTGAAACCTGAATCAGGCTATGCATCCGCTTTTAAGCGGCGCTAAAGCGGCGCGCGCTCCTGCGGGATGCTTCGCCGGACATCGGCGAGGCCGGACCCGATCGAAGCAGCGTCGTCAGGGCGGTGGCGAAGGTCACCGATCGCCGACCCGGCCCCGTCACCGCACCCGCCACGCCTCGGCAGACGGCGTCCCGGCGCAGCCGCATACGACCGCCGGCAACGCAATGGCGGGGCGACGAACCGCTCAGTCGGCGACCAGCCGGTCGCGCTCCACCGCCTCGTACAGGGCCCTGATGTTGGAACTGCCGAAGCCGCGGGCCCCGCTGCGCTGGATGAGCTCGTAGAACAGGGTGTTCCGAGGGTGCGGCGAGCGGGTGAACAGCTGCAGCAGGTGGCCCCATTCGTCGCGATCGGCCAGCACGTTGGCATCCCGCAGCTCGGCGACCTTCGTCCGCATCTCCGGAATGCGGTCCGTCAGCATGTCGTAGTAGGAGGCCGGGGTCTCCAGGAAGACCGCACCGCGCTCGCGCATCTCGTCGACCGCCGGGACGATGTCGTCGACGAGGAACGCCAGGTGCTGCACGCCGGGGCCGCTGTTGCGATCGAGGAAGGCGTCGAGCTGGCCGGGGTTCTTGGCCGGGTCCGGGGCCACAAGGGTGTACGTCACGCCGCCGGAGCCGCTGCGCACCACGATGGAGTCCATCGCCTGGCCACCGACGTCGACGTACTCGCTGGAGTAGCGTTCGAGCCCGAATCCCGCGGTGTAGAAGTCGGCCCAGCGCCCCAGGCTTCCGCCGTCGACGCAGACCGCGACGTGGTCCAGCAGCCGGATCCGGCCGGGCACGGCGCGCGCCGACGTCAGCGGGGTCCACGACCGTCCGGCGGGCAGCGCGGTCCCGATCTCGGGCGTCGCGGGCAGCAGGGTGTGGACGACCGATCCGAAGCCGCTCACGACCGGCCCGCCGAGCGAGGAGCGGTGCACCGCGGCGCCGGCGGTCTCGGCCGCGGCGGCGGTCTCGGCGACGTCCTGACAGGTCAGCGCGATGTCGGCGACTCCGTCACCGTGCTCGTCGAGGAACGCGTCGGTCGCCGGCCCGGTGGTGACCACGAGCTGGACTCGACCCTGGCGCAACAGCACGGACTCCCGGTCGTGGGCCCGGGACTCGGCCACCGCGGCGAAGCCCATCGCGGACACGAAGTAATCGATGGTCGTATGCCTGTCGCCGGTGTAGATCTCGACGTATTCGATATCGCGAGCGGTCATGGACAACGCCCCCTTTCGGGACAGAGCGATCCGGAGAATCCGAACCAGGCTATGCGTCGGCGATAAAGCGGTGCTTAATCGCATTCACCACGCATTTAAGGGAGGCTTAAGCGAATACCCGTATTCTGAGTCGGTCGCTTACCATCCAGCCCGTCTACGCCGAGCACATCGGCGGCGCCGTCCCGGACGTGACGGCCGGCAGCCCTATACCGGGCACCGGAAGATCCTGGTGGCGATGACCTGAGAGCCGCCCGGCCGTGGTACCCCGGGCCCGGCCGGGCCTCAGGGCGGAGGAACCGCCGCCTCAGCTCTCGATCCGGTCATGTTCCCCAGCCAGCGACGGGACCGCCCGCAACAGCACCTCGGTGACGTCCCAGAGGAATTCCCGGTCGGCAGGACATCGCAGAGGCCTTCGTCATCCGACGGCGCCGGCAGCCGGGACGCCACAGCCGCCCCGGCTGTCGGCGCGCCCGGGGCGCCCGGCGGGGCGGAATCCCCGAGCCCGCCTGACTTCTCCCGTGCGGCGTGATCGCCATCGATCCGCGGTCACCGCCGAAGCCTGCCCCACAAGTCCGCCAGCAGTTCCTCTTCGCGGTCGACCAGGTAAAAGTGTCCTCCGCGGAAGACTTCAACCTCGAACTCCCCCGCGGCCACCGCGCTCCACAAACGAGCCTCGGCCACGGAGACCTCCGGATCCCGGTCCCCGACACAGACCAGCACCGGGGCCTCGACCATGCCCGGCCGGTGGTTGTAAGACCTGGCCATGCGCAGGTCCGAGCGCAGCGCGGGGAGCAGCAGCGGGCCCAAGTCGCGGTCCTCATACAGCCCGGCGTGTGTGCCGCCCAGTTTCCTGGCGAAGGCGATGATCTCATCCTCGTCGTCAGAAGGCAGGTCGTGGTCTCTTCCGCCCGGGCCGCTGCTGCCGGACAACACGAGCAGTTTCGGACCGGAGCCCCGCTCTTCCAGCAACCGGGCTACTTCGAAGGCCAGTACGGAGCCCATGCTGTGCCCGAACAAGGCCAGGGGCAGGTCCGACAACGGCTCCAGACGCCCCGCGATCTGCCGGGCCAGCACGTCCATGTCCTCGATGAAGGGCTCTGCTATCCGGTCCTGGCGGCCCGGGTAGCAGACCGCCAGGACCTCGATGTCGTCGGGCAGCCGAGCCCGCCAGCCGTGATACGCGCTGGCCGAGCCGCCGGCATGCGGCAGGCACACCAGGCGCAGCCGTGGCGTGCCCGGCGGGCCGAACCGGCGCAGCCAGCCGGTCGGAGCCGGGTCCGTACCGGGCATCAGTCGGTCCCGGAAGCGAGGGTGGCGAGCGAGAACACCGTCGTGTCGGCCAGGCAGCCCAGAACGTGCCCCTCCAGGTCGGCCAGATACTTCTCGGACGCCGTCACCCACGGGTCCGTTCCGCGCAGCAGCCGTTCCAGACAGAGCACGAGCCAGCCGCCGGCGGCGAAGTCGCCGCCGAGAGCCTCCCGGTTGACCAGCCACGTGTAGACGCACGAGGCGAGCGCGTGGAGTTCGCAATGCCGCACCGCGGCCAGCATCGCGTCCTTGCCCCTGACATCCATCGGACCCCAGGCCGCGATCAGCTTGTAGTGCGCGGCATGCTGCGCGTCCGCCAGCTCCACCAGGGCGGCGATCCGCGCCGCGGTCGGAGTCGCGCCGGGGAGGGCGGCCAGGTTCCGGGCCAGACGGACGGCGATCGACCACCGCTGGGTGATCTCATCGGATCCCTCATTGGTGAGCTGGAGCTCCATGCCGTCGGGCTCCCAGCGCGGAACGCCCCGTGTCCAACTGAATATCGCCTCCAGCACCTCGCCCAGGTCCTCCTCAGCGGAGTCCGAGGGCATCCGTCGCACCACGAACGGCAACTGGTCGGCGACGGCGTGCAGGTTCACATGCGTGGTGCCGTCGAAGATGCTGGCGATGGCATGGTCCCGTTGGATTTTCTGGAACACGCCGTCCGCGACGCCCTCACGCAGATAGCTGCGCGCGCCCAGCACCCGCCCCATACTCGCCACCACTTCTTCGGCCATGACGGGAACGAGGTACTTGACGACACAGGACCACAGACTCATCCTTCCCGGCACCACGTTCAGCGCCCGGGTGACCGGCAGCGCGGTGCACT
The DNA here is from genome assembly GCF_015356865.1 of Catenulispora pinisilvae. Classification (GTDB taxonomy): domain Bacteria; phylum Actinomycetota; class Actinomycetes; order Streptomycetales; family Catenulisporaceae; genus Catenulispora; species Catenulispora pinisilvae. The sequence goes on along the minus strand of NZ_JAAFZA010000228.1, from coordinate 6,985 downwards.
CGGCGATCATCAGGTCGACGTGGCCGGACAGGATCTGGTCCCGTATCGCCGGGATCTGATAGACGGTGCCTCCGTACAGCTTGCGTTCGTGGGCGTATTCCAGTGCGATGCGCAGGGCGGCGTCCATGGTCCCGACTGAGAGGGCTGATATCGCCGTGCGGGTGATCTGAAGGGTCTTGAGGACCTGCGTCAGCCCCGCTCCGGGACGGCCCAGCACGGCGTCCCGGGCGAGCGGGACCTCGTCGAAGACGACGCCGCTCAGGTCGTGGCCGCGAAGGCCGACCGTCTTGACGAAGGGCAGCGTCGACCAGCGTGCCGGATCGACCGTCTCCTTGTCGACGAGCACCATGCTGAAGTCCCGCTCCCCGGACCTGGCGAACGCCGTCACGAAGCGTCCCCGGGTCGCGTTGCCCACCGGCCACTTGGCGCCGGAGAGCAGGAGCGAGCCGTCCGGCCCGTCGGCCAGGACTGCTTCGCAGGCGCGCAGATCGCTGCCGTGATCGGCCTCCGAGACGCCGAAGCAGGCGAAGGCGCCGTCCAGCACGGCCCGGGCCACAGTCTCGCGCTGGTCCTCGCGCCCCCACAACCAGACCGGGTTCACGGCCAGCAGGGCCGAGCCGTAGGCCACGGCGATGGTGACGTTGCGCCGCGACAGGGTACGGCACAGGTGGTAGAGCTCCTCCAGGCTGGTGAGCCGGCCGCCGACCGTCTCAGGGACCAGATACGCTGGGAATCCCCAGTCCCGGATCGCCTCCAGCGCGCCGGCGGGCAGTTCGTCCCGCTCCTCGGCCTCGACGATCTCGCGGTAGCTGAACGGTCCGGTCCCGGTGCGGGGATCGCCCAGGAACCGATCGAGGTCGGCGGCCGGACGGCGGGCCGGGCCGAGCCGGGACGGCATGGGATCGAGGTCTACAGGCATGACCGGACTCCTCCCTTACACTGGCACGAAACGTCATCACTGCCGGCAATGGGCAAACGGCCGCCATTCGGAAACTCTTAGTCGGGAATCCCACAACAGGGGCCTCGGAAAGGGTAGCGACCGGCACTTAAGCCGCCCTTAAGCACGAGAAACAAAGTCAGCACTCTGTGTCATAATGGCCGACATGCCATTCAGCCACAGACACGGTGGGCGACGGTGACCGCGCCGGAGATGCGGGTGGCGCTGGACGTCAAGGCCGTCCGCACCGGTTTCGGGCCGGCCAGCCTGCTGGTGATCGCCGCGGCACTGTTCATCGCCGTACCGCTGCCCGGCGGACTCCTCGTCCTGTCCGGGCCGGCGGTCGCTCTGGCGGTCTGCACGGTCATGGCCTGGCGGGCTCGTCTGGCTTCCGCGGTCCGGGCGCTGGCCTGCGCCGACGTCGTGTTCACGGTGGCGGTGGCCGGCGGACGGCTCGGCCTGAGCTCGGCGATCACGACCGTGCTGCTCATCCTGCTCCCGGCGGCGACGCTGAAGGCCTGCGACCGCCGGGAGTGGCTGCGGCCCGCCATGAGCTGGCTGCGCCGCGGCCAGGCCGCCGCCGGCAGTCGCTGGCTGGCGGCCGCGACCGTGGCTCTGAGCGCCGCGGCTCTGGTCCTGTGGTCCGAGGCGTCCCATCCAGCCGCCCCGGAGTTTCTTCGTACTCTTCGACACGGCCCGGTATGGATTACCGTGCTCTCGCTGGCGGCATTCGCAACGGTGAACCCGTTGTGGGAAGAATTCGTTTTCCGCGGGGTATTGCTCGACGAGCTCCGCCAGACCGTCGGTGTCCGCTCCGCCGTCGTCATCCAGGCGGCCGCCTTCGGTTTGGTCCATCTGAACGGTTTCCCCTCCGGTGCGCTCGGCGCGCTCATGGCCGGCACCTGGGGGCTGGCCCTGGGCACGCTGCGACTTCAGACGCGCGGGATGCTCTGGCCGTATCTCACGCACGTCTGCGCCGACGCGACCATCGGGATCATCGCGACGCTGCTTCTGCGCTGAGTTCGTCGGCGGCTGCAGGTTCGTCGGCGGCCGCGGGTTCGGCCGCTTCCGATTCGGCGACAGCACCGGGCTCGGGCTCAGCGGCCGCCGCGACCGGCGAGACGTCCTCACGTCCGCTGAACATGACCACCGCCCCGCCGGCGAACACCACCGCGCTCAAGTAGACCGCCGAGCGGTAGTCCATGACGCCCACCAGCCACGCACCGGCTGAGATCCCGAGGATCTGCGCACCGAACATGACGAGGTTCGCCGCCCCGCTCACCCGGCCCATCAGGGCGTTCGGCGTGGCCAGTTGGAAGGCGGTCCCGGAACTGACGATCACCACCGCCAGACCCGCGCCGAACAACCCGGCGGCGCCGACCACGACGCCGCTGTCCGGCGCGGCCACGAACGGCAGCGCCACCGTGCCGGCCGCCATCCCGAAAGCGGCGGCCCGCATGGCGCCCACCCCGCGGATCAGCCGCGGCGCGAGCAGCCCGCCGACCAGCCCGGTCGCGCTCATCACGGTGAGCAGCGTCCCGACCCAGGTCGGCTTGTGGCCCAGCCCCACCGTCACCACCGCGATGCCCAGCGTCTCGTACAGGCCCATCGCGAACAGCGTGATCGCCGAGGCGATCACGAACCGCCGTAACACCGGGGAGCTGAACAGGAAGCGGAACCCGGCCACCATGTCGGCGCGCCATCCGTTCGCCGCCCGGTTCATCGGCCGCGGATCCTCGATCCGCACCAGAGTCCAGCAGAGCACTGATATCGCGAAGGTCGAGGCGTCCAGGACGGCCAGGACATGGCCGCCCCACGCGGACAGCACACCCAGGCCGATGGCCGGGGTGATCAACCGAGCCCCCTGATACAGCACCTGGCCCAGCCCTTGGGCGGTCGCCATGAGCTCGGCGGGCACCAGGCGCTCCTGCAGCCCCGCGAACGCGCTGGAGGCGACGGCCAGGGCGATGCCGTTGAAGAAGAGCACCACGTCGATCATCCAGACGTCGGAAGCCCCCCGCACCCAGACCAGCGTCAGGACCAACAGCCCCATGCCGATGTTCGTCAGCATCACCAGGAGTTTGCGACGCAGCAGGTCCACGGCCAGGCCGGTCAGCGGCGAGAGCAGGGTGCCCAGCATCAGACACAGGGTCGCGACGCCGGCCTGCGGCGTCGAGCCCGTCAGCTCCTTGATCCAGATCGCGGCGGCGAGCCAGAAGGCGTTGTCGCCGATCATGCTCACCGAGTTGCCCAGCAGGCTGATCCGCACGTTGCGGAGCCGAAGCAGTTCGCGCATGCCGGCTCAGCCTCTCCGGGAATCGGGCTGTGCCCCGGCACGGCCGGCGCGCATCACGAAGCGATCCGCGACGGGTAGGGGCTCTCCATCGACACCGACAACCGGTCGGAATCCTGGGACAGGATCGCCAGCTGGAGGCTGCGCAGCCGGTGGCTCGGCTCAAGCCCGAACTCGTCATTCATCGCCGTCCGGATCGTCTGGTACGCCTCAAGCGCCTCGTTGGGGCGCCTGGCGTTGTACAGCGCGATCATCAAGAGCTCGTGGACCCGCTCCCGGGTCGGATACTCCCCGGCCAGCTGAGAAAGCTCGCCAGTCAGCCCCCGGTGCCGCCCGAGTACCAGCTCCAGCTCCAGCAGCCGCTCGATGGTCACCACGCGCAGCTCGTCGAGCCGCTCGGCCGCCGACCGCAGCCGCGGGGTGTACCGCACGTCGGCCAGCGCCGGCCCGTGCCACAGCTTCACAGCCTTTCGGAGCTCAACCGCCGCGCCGTGCAGATCGCCGTGGACCTGCAGCCGGTCAGCTCGGTCCCGCAGCTGCTCGAACTGCTTCAGGTCACTCTCGTGCCCGGCCATGCTGAGCACGTAGCCCGGCTGCTGGGTCATGATCTGGGAGTCCTCGCGGTCCGCCCCTCCCTCGCTCAAGAGTTTGCGAAGCTTGCAGACGTATACCTGCAACGCCGTGGTCGCCGTGCGCGGCGGGCGGCCGTCCCACAACTCGTCCATCAGCTGCTGCGTCGACACCACATGCCCGGGCCGGGTCAGCAGATTCGCCAACACGATCTTCGGCTTCAAGGCGCTGAGATTGCGTGACCCACCGTCCTTTCCGGTCAGTGACAGAGGTCCCAATATTCCGAATCGCAACTTTCTTACCCCCCGGTAAGTCACCACATGAGATCCAATCAATGAGTTGGCGAAGGCCCTGCTTCCGTCGACCGTCCTACGCCTCGTCAGCCAGCCGCACCGCCACCATCTCCGCGACCCACACCGACGACTCGGCGCCGATCATGTCCTCGTGCCGGTAAGGCACCGGAAGCCGGTCCAATCCGCCGCCGATCGAGGCGAGCCAGGGATCGGCCGCGGACCCGTCCCGCAGTCCATCCGGATTCGGATATATGAACGTTGCTTTGCCGGAGAACCATCGCGGTTCAAACCCCCGTACGAGTCGTTGATTGTTCTCGACGGTGTCAACAAGTGCATGGATACGGGCCTCGTCCCGCTCCTGCCAGCTACTCTCGTTGTGCCGCAGGAACTCCACCACTCGCGCGCGGGTCAGGACGTCCCCACCCCGGTCCGCCGCGTCGAGGTCCTCGACCGAGTACCCGAGGCTGTCCAGCACCATCTCAAGTGCCAGCCGCCCCACGTCCACCTGCTCGGCCGATGGCACCGCGCGCTTGGCCGGCGGGTCGAGCAGCACCAGCGACGACACCTTCTCGCCCTGCTCCTCAAGCTGGACCGCCATCTCCTGCGCGACGCACCCGCCGAGCGACCAGCCGACCAGCCGGTACGGGCCCGACTTCTGCACACTCCGGATCTGCGCCACGTAATCGGCGGCCATCTCCGCGATGCTGCCGGGAAGAGCCTCCGGCTCCAGCATGCCCCGGCCTTGCAGTCCGTAGACCGGCACGTCCGGGTCGAGCAAGGCCGCCAACCTGGAGTATCCCCAGCTGAGTGGGCTCAGCGGATGGACGCAGAACACCGGGTCCGCCGAGCCGGTGGACCGCAGCGGCAACAGGACACGGAAGGAGTCCTCAGGGTCGTTCAGGCCACCCAGACGCGTGGCCAATCCCGCGACGGTCGGGGCCTCGAACAGCGTCCGGAGCCCCAGCTCCACGCCCAGCGCCGAGCGCACCCGACTCACCAGACGAGTGGCCAGCAGTGAGTGGCCGCCGAGTGCGAAGAAGTTGTCGTCGATGGACACTGATTCCAGGCCCAGGACCTCGGCGAACAAGTCGCACAACTGCTGTTCCTGCACGGTCCGCGGCTTGCGGCCGGCAGGATCGGAGTCGAACTCCGGCGCCGGCAGGGCACGACGGTCCAGCTTGCCGTTGGCGGTCAACGGCAGCGCGTCCAGCACCACGAATGCCGAGGGGATCATGTAGTCGGGGAGCGCGGCACCGAGATGCTCGCGCAGCGCCTCGGCGTCCAGCGCCGCAGAGCCGTCGGCAGGGACGAGGTAGGCGACTAGCCTCTTGTCGCCGGGCCGGTCTTCTCGTGCGAGCACAGCAACCCGAGACACCGCGTCGTGCCCGGCCAGGGCTGCTTCGATCTCGCCGAGTTCGATACGGAAGCCACGCAGCTTCACCTGGTCATCGGTACGGCCCAGATACTCCACCACGCCATCGACGCTCCAGCGCGCCAGATCCCCGGTGCGATACATCCGCGACCCGGCCGGACCGAACGGATCCGCCACGAACCGCTCCGAGGTCAGACCGGAACGGCCCAGATACCCGCGCGCAAGCTGAACACCAGCCAGATACAACTCCCCAGCCACCCCCGCAGGAACCGGAGACAGCGCAGAGTCCAGAACGTACAGCTGGGTGTTCCACACCGGACGGCCGATCGGCACCGAGACTGCGTCCGGGACACATTCCCACCACGACACGTCCACCGACGCCTCAGTCGGGCCGTACAGGTTGAACAGCCCCACGCCGTCCAACACGGTGAAGAACCGCTGCACCACCTCCGCTGGCAGCGCCTCACCCGAACACACCACCCGACGCAACCCCACACAGTCGGCGGCAGACGGCTCCGCCACAAACGCCGCCAGCATCGACGGCACAAAATGCACCGTCGTCACACCAGCAGAGACAATCAGCCCCGCCACATACGCCGGATCACGATGACCACCAGGCCGGGCAACCACCAGACCCGCACCCACCAGCAGCGGCCAGAAGAACTCCCACACCGAGACGTCGAAGCCCGACGGCGTCTTCTGCAACACACGATCGCTGACGTCGAGGCCGAACCGGTCCTGCATCCACAACAGACGGTTCACAATCCCCGCATGCGACACCACCACACCCTTCGGACGACCTGTCGAACCCGAAGTAAAGATCACATACGCCGGACACTCCGAACCCAATGCGACACCCAGATCCGCGCCCGCATACGCCGACACCTCAACCGCAAACTGCGGGTCATCTGCCACCAATAGATCAGTGGTCTGTGGCAAGGCCGAGACCACATCGGAGGTGGTGATCACACACACCGGGGAGGCATCAGCCAACATGAACCCGATACGGTCAGCCGGATAATCCGGATCCACCGGCAGGTAGGCCGCACCAGACTTCAGAATCGCCAGCAACGCCACAACCAGCTCCACCGAACGCTCCAGCGCCACCGCCACCAACGACTCCGGACCAGCACCCCGCGCCACCAGCGCCCGCGCCAAACGATTCGCCCGAACATTCAACTCCGCATACGAAACCCGCTCGTCCCCCCACAGCACCGCCACCGCATCCGGCGAACGCCGCACCTGCTCCTCAAACAAACCGACAAGAGTCGCATCCGGCACCGCATGAGCAGTGTCGTTGTTATCGACCAACAGCTCGGTCAGCGCCGAATCATCCAGCACCGGAACCGACCGCAGCACAAGGTCGGGATCATCCTCCAAGCCGACAACCAGAGCAGACACCGCAGTCCGCATCAGCGAGGCGACCGAGTGAGGGTCGATCGGGGCGACACACTGCACCGAGACGGCGAACCCGGCATCGGTACCGGCGTCGTCGACAGCGACCATCAGGGGATAGTTCG
>NZ_JAAFZA010000227.1 GCF_015356865.1 Catenulispora pinisilvae | reverse complement strand
GGTTTCGGGGGCGGACAGGGGTGCGGGGGCACTCGGCGCTGCTGGCGTTGGTGACGCTGCTGGCGCTGCCAGTGCTGCCGGGGTCGCCGGCTCGGCTGCGGCTGGCTCCGTCGGCTTGGCCGGTTTGGCCGGTTCGGCTGGCTCGGCAGGTTCGGCTCGCTCGACGGCCGGGCACGGCTCCGGCGCTGCACACGCTGCCGCTGGTTCGGCGGCGTTGCTGGCGTACCGGCGCGAGTTGGCCCTGGAGCGCCTGACCGAGTACTTCGGAAGCGGCTCCGAGCTGGCCGAGATCTTCGCCCACAGCTTGTCGGACGAGGCAGGCGAGCGTCCCTCGATGGCGCAGATCGCCGAGGCGTTGCGGGCCCACCCGCTGGCCGAACTGGCACCGCCGCCGATCGTGACAGAACGCGTGGCGGCAGCCGCAGCGGCGCTGGCCCTGGCGGCCGAGGCGCGAACCGATTCGCTGGCGTCGAGCGTCGAAGACGCGGACTCCGGCGCGTGGACCCCCGCCGTGAGCCCCACAGCCGGCGCCGCCCGCAAGGACTCGATCCCGCTCGCCGAGGCGGAGGCCACCACCGCGGCAGCGGTCGCCGCAGCGGTGGCGGCGGCACTGGCCGAAGCCGAAGAACGACACCGCAACAAGCTCAACGCGACCGAGGCACGCCACGGCCTGAACCTCGAGGCCGCACGCACGTCCCACGCCACGGAACGCGCAGCGGCCACCGCTGCCGCCGCAGCAGCACTCGCCGCGGTCGAGGAGCGGCACGCGGCGGAGCTGGAGTCGGCGCGCGCCGAGCACGCATCGCTTGCGGAGAAGGCGCTTGCGGCTGCGACTGGCGCCGCGGTGGCGGCTGCTGTCGCGGAGGCTGAGGAACGGCATCGCGCGGAGCTGGAGTCGGTGCGGGCCGAGCATGCCTCGGTCGGCGAGGAGGCGCTTGCGGTTGCGGCCGGAGCTGCCGTCGCGGCTGCTGTCGTGGAAGCCGAGGAACGCCACCGCGCGGAGTTGGCCGGCAGCGAGGAGCGGCATTCCGGCGAGCTGGAGTCTGCGCAGGCCGAGCACGCGTCTGCTGCCGAGCTAGCAATCGCGGCTGCGGTCGCGGCAGCTGTCGCCGAGGCAGAGGAACGGCACGCTGCCGAGTCCGCGAGCCACGCCGAGGCGGCGGAAGTCGCGCTGGCCGCAGCAGTCGCAGCCGCGGTGGCGGAACTCGAGGCGCGGCACTTGGCGGAGCTCGCGGCGGCGGAGGCGAAGCAGGCTGCTGCGATAGAGGCCGCGAGTGCGGCTGCGGTCGCGGCGGCGCTTGCTGAGGCGGCGGCCAGCGCTGAGACGCAGCAGCTGCCAGCTCAGAGTTCGGCGGGGGCAGGTACGGCTGCGGGTGTGTTGGCGGCTGGCGCTGTGGGAGTGGTGATCGGCGCTGAGTTGTTCGGCTCCGAGGCCGCAGCAGCCGGTTCAGCGGCGAGCGGTGGAGCGGCAAACGGCGCTGCGGCAGGCATGGCAAGCGGTTCCGCTGCGGGTGCGGTGATCGGTGCGGAGTTGGCTGGCGCCGAGGCCGCAGCTGCCGGTTCGGCGGCGAGTGGTGGAGCAGCTAACGGCGCCGCGGCTGGCGCGGCAAGTGGTTCCGCTGCGGGTGTGTTGGCGGCTGGCGCTGCGGGTGCGGTGATTGGTGCGGAGTTGGCTGGCGCCGAGACTGCTTCAGCTGCGGGTGCGGCAGGTAGTGCAGCAGCAACTGGTGCTGTGGCCGGCACGGCAGGCGGGGCGGGTGCGATAGGTGGCGCGGCGGAGAGCGGTTCGGCGGCGGGCGTCGCCAGCGGTGCAGCGGCAAACGGATCTGCGGCAGGCGCGGCAGGCAGTGCAGCGGCAACTGGCGCTGCGGCTGGTATGGCGGGCGGCGCGGTGGCGAGCGGTTCGGCAGCAGGTGTCGCCAGTGGCGCGGCGGCAAATGGTTCGGCAGCGGGTGTCGCCACCGGCGCGGCAGCAAGCGGCGCAATAGCAGGCGCGGCGCTCGCCGGCGCAGCCAGCAGCGGTGGTTCAGCCGGCGGTGCATCCGGAGCTGCCGCCGCCGCAGCAGCCGCCGCCCCGAAGCCGAAGCCGTGGCTCCTAGCCTCCGGCGGCATCCTCATCGGCGTGGTGGTCGGCATCGGGATCGGCTACGCCGTCCACAGCTCCGGCTCCAGCTCCACGTCCACCGCGCTGCCGGTCTCGACCGCGTCCAGCATCGGCGGCTCGCCCTCGCTCCCCAACGCCAACGCCAACGCCAACGCCAACGCCAACGCCAGCGCCAGCGCCAGCGCCAGCGCCTCCGGTGCCGTGCCCGGCATCTCGCCCAGCGGCTCGGGGAACGTCACCACCGGCGGCGCGAGTGGCCCCGGCGCGAGCGGTCCCGGCGTCAGCGCGTCTGGCACTAACAGCGGATCCAGCGCAGGCGTGCCCAGTGGGGCAGCATCCGGCGGCAACGGCAGCCCCTCGACCGCCCCCGCGGGCGGGGCGTCCGGCGGCGCGTCACCCACCGCCCCGTCAGCCACCGCCGGCGGCCCCTCCGCACCGGCCGGTCCCGGAGCCAGCCCCGTAGGCGCGCCCACGGGGTCCAACACCGCTCCCAACGACACCGCGCCCTCGGCTGCGCAACCCACTTCCCCGCAGCAAGCCGTAGCTCAAATCACCGTCGTCATCGCCACCCAGGTCACCGACACCAACGCCAAGTCGGCCCTCACCAACGCCGTCAACCAGCTCAAGCCGGCCCTGCCCGGCTCCAACGCCTACAACGAGGCGCTGGCCGGTCTCACCGAGACCATCGCGGCGCAGCTGAATCAGGGCTCGATCACCCCGGCCACCGCGCAGGCGCTGCGCCAGCAGGTCACCTATCTGCAGGGCTTCTCTGGAAGCTGATACAAAACCGCCTAAGGTGTCCACCATGACGGTGACTGACACCTTCGGGAGCGCCCCAGACAGCCCCGACGCATCCGAAGCCCCGGTACTGGCGATCGACATCGGCGGCACGAAAATGGCGGTCGGCGCGGTCGATGCGCGGGGCGAGGTGCTGGCCTCGTTCCGGGCGCCGACGCCGGCCGGGGCGGATGCGGATGGCGAGGTGCTGTACGCCACCCTGCTCGACGCCGTCGACCACCTGCCCTACGAGCGCGGCGCGTTCCGGGCGGTGGGTGTGGGGTGCGGTGGGCCTATGCGGTGGCCGGCCGGGGAGGTGTCGCCGCTCAACATCCCCGGGTGGCGCGGGTTTCCGTTGCGGTGGCGGCTGGAGGCAGACTTCCAGCGGGACGTGCGGTTGCACAACGACGCGATCTGCCTGGCCGCCGCCGAGCACTGGCAGGGGGCCGGGCGCGGGGCCGCGAACATGCTGGGGATGGTCGTCTCGACCGGGGTCGGGGGCGGCCTGATCCTCGGCGACCGGCTCATCGACGGGGCCAAGGGCAACGCCGGGCACATCGGGCACATCGTCGTGGACCAGGAGACGCCCTGTGCCTGCGGCGGCACCGGCTGCCTGGAGGCTGTCGCGAGTGGACCACGCATGGCCGCGTGGGCGGCGGCGCAGGGGTGGCGCGCCGGGCAGGAGAGCCGCACCGGCAAGGACCTGACCGACGACGCCCGGGCCGGCGACGGCATCGCCGAGGCCGCCTTCACCCGCGCCGGTACCGCACTCGGCGTCGCCATCGCCGGCGCGGCCGCGCTGTGCGACCTGGAGTTGGTGACGATCGGCGGCGGCATCGTGCAGGCCGGCGAGCTGCTGTTCGAGCCCCTGCGCGGCGCGCTCCACCGGCACGCGCGCCTGGACTTCACCAAGAATCTGAAGGTGGTTCCGGCCGATCTCGGTCAGGACGCCGGCCTGGTCGGCGCGGCGGCGCTGATCCTGCGCGGTGACGCGTACTGGTCGGCGGACCGCGCGGACTGACTTGGCGGACCGCGCGGACTGACCTGGCGGACGTCGGCTCCCGCGGCTGACCAATAACCCCCTGAACCGGAACCCACTGAATCAGGCCACAAAAACATCGCGGCCGCCCGGGAAACCCCAGGCGGCCACAGTGTTCTTAGTTGTGCGCACTAAATATTTAGTGCGCCATAGCCGGCGCCTCGACATCCGACGACCCCGCCTGCTTGGCGACATCGGCCGGCGCCATCGAGCGCAGCTTGTGCTCCTTCAGGAACCAGCTGGCGACCCAGGCGATCAGGCTGAGTGCGGCGCCCACCAGGAACACCGTCGACAGCGCCTGCGTGAACGAGTGGATCAGCACGTGCTGCACCGCGGCCGGGAGCTTGCCCATCGCGTCCTGGCTCTGCAGGATCTCCATGCCGTGCTCGCGCACCGGCGCCAGGGCCGCGCCGGGACCGGCGTTGCTCTTCAGGTGGCTGGTCAGCTGGTTGGTCAGGATCGCGCCCATGATGGCCGCGCCGAAGGTCTGGCCCAGGGAGCGGAAGAAGGTGGTCGACGTGGTCGCCACGCCCATGTCCTTCATGTCCACGGCGTTCTGCACGGCCAGCACCAGCACCTGCATCGTGGCGCCCAGGCCCAGGCCGACGATGAACATGAACAGCCCGGCCAGGACGAAGTTGGTGTTCTCGTCCATGGTGGTCATCAGGCCCAGGCCCACGGTGGTCGTCGCGATGCCGGCGATCGGGAAGAACCGGTAGCGGCCGGTCTTGCTGATGATCCGGCCGGAGCTGATCGAGGTGGCCAGCAGGCCGACCATCATCGGCAGCATCCGCAGGCCGGCCTTGGTCGGGCTGTCGAAGTTCACGACCTGGAAGTAGAACGGGATGTACATCATCGCGCCCATCATCACCATGCCGATGAGGAAGCCCATAATGTTCGAGACCCGGAAGACCGCGCCGCGGAACAGGCGCATCGGCAGGATCGGCTCCGGCGTGCGGATCTCCCACAGGACGAACGCCACCAGGAGCAGGACGCCGGCGATCGCCAGGCCGATGATGACCGGGGAGCCCCAGGCGTACTGCTGGCCGCCCATCTGCGCCGCCAGCAGCAGGCCCACCACGCCGGCCACGACCAGCGTCGCGCCGATGTAGTCGATGGTCGCCTTCATCCGGCGCTTGGGCAGGTGCAGCACGGCGCTGATGACGAACAGCGCGATGATGCCGATCGGCAGGTTGACGTAGAACACCCAGCGCCAGCCGGTGATGCCCAGGATCGCGTTGTGCTCGGTGAAGATGCCGCCGAGCAGCGGGCCGGCCACCATCGCCAGCATGAACACGCCGCCGAACAGGCCCTGGTACTTGCCGCGCTCGCGGGGCGGGACCACGTCGCCGACGATGGCGAAGGTCAGGCCCATGATGCCGCCGGCGCCCAGGCCCTGCAGCGCGCGGAAGGCGATCAGCTGGTCCAGGTTCTGCGACAGGCCGGACAGCGCCGAGCCGGTGAGGAACAGCGCGATCGCGATCATGTACAGCGGCTTGCGGCCGAACAGGTCCGAGAGCTTGCCGTAGATCGGAGTGGCCGCGGTGGAGGCCAGCACGTAGGCGGTGGTCACCCAGGGCATCCGGGCCAGGCCGTTCTGGCCGCCGATGTCGCCGATGATGGTGCGGATGGCGGTGCTGACAATCGTGTTGTCCAGCGAGGCCAGCAGCAGGCCCAGCATCAGGGAGCCGAAGACCACCAGGATCTGCTTGTGGCTCATGGTCGAGCCCTCGGCTACCTGTGGTGCCGGAGGGCTCGTTATGTTCTCGGGTTCGGCGGTCTTCTCAGTCATTCTCGGTTCCGTCTTCCGTTGTGGGGCCGTTCTTTGGTTCAGCGCTTTTGGCGATGAGGGCACTGAAGTCCTCGACGTAGCGGGTCATCAGCTGGGAAAGGGTCCGCAGGTCCTGCGGCTCCCAGTGGTCGAAGCCCTCACGCATGGCGTCGATGCGCTTCTGCCAGAAGTCTTGGATGTGCTTCTGGCCGAGTTCGGTCACGTGCAGTTGGGTGGCGCGCCGGTCGGAGGCGTCGGCGACCTTCTCGACCAGGCCGTCGGCCTCCAGGTGGGCGACGTGGCGGGAGACGGTCGACTGGTCCAGGAACAGGTTCTTGGCCAGGTCGCTGGACCGTACCGGCCCGCACTTGGCCAGCATTCCCAGCGCGGCGACCTGCCCGCCCTCGGGCTCCTTGCGGGAGCGCATGATGCGCTGGAACAACATGCCCATGGTCTTGCCGAGCTCGCTGTACTCCTCGTCGGTGAGGGGGGTGCCGGAGCTCTCGTCGCCGTTCATCGTCCTTCTCGTCTCCGTGTGGATGGCGGGCCGCTGGGTCAGGATGCTTGGTTGCTGCAAGCATATACCTGGATGCATGCGCCATGCAAGTAGTTTCGGACGGTGGCTCGTGGGGCCGACGGTGACCTGCGAGACTGGGATCATGTCAACGGCGACTGTGACCCTGGAAGACATCGAGCAGGCGCGTGACCTGCTGGAAGGTGTGGCGCGCAGGACCCCGCTGGAGGGTTCGCGCAGCATCTCCGAGCAGGTCGGGGGACATGTGCACTTCAAGTGCGAGAACCTGCAGCGGACCGGGTCGTTCAAGATCCGCGGGGCGTATGTGCGGATCGCCAACCTGTCGGCCGCCGAGCGGGCCAACGGGGTGGTCGCGGCCAGCGCCGGGAACCACGCGCAGGGCGTGGCGCTGGCGGCGTCGCTGCTGGACAGCAAGTCGACGGTGTTCATGCCCGAGGGCGCGCCGCTGCCGAAGGTGGCCGCGACCGAGGCCTACGGCGCGCACGTGCGGTTCGCCGGGCACACCGTGGACGAGGCACTGATCGCGGCCCGCGCCTTCGCCGCCGAGACCGGCGCCACCTTCATCCACCCCTTCGACCACCCCGACGTGATCGCCGGGCAGGGCACGGTCGGGCTGGAGATCCTGGAGCAGTGCCCCGAGGTGCGCACCATCGTGGTCTCGGTCGGCGGCGGCGGGCTGCTGGCCGGGGTGGCGGCGGCGGTCAAGGCGGTCCGGCCGGACGTGCGGGTGGTCGGCGTGCAGGCGGCCGGGGCCGCGGCCTACCCGCCCTCGATGGCCGCCGGCAAGCCGGTGCAGCTGCCCGCGATGGCGACGATGGCCGACGGCATCGCCGTCGGACGGCCCGGCGACCTGCCGTTCGACCTGATCACCCGGCTCGCCGACGAGATCCGCGTGGTCTCCGAGGAGTCGCTGTCCAAGGCGATGCTGCTGTTGCTGGAGCGGGCCAAACTGGTCGCCGAACCGGCCGGCGCCGCAGCCGTCGCGGCCGTGATGGACGACGCCCGCGGCTTCGAGGCACCCGTGGTCGCGCTGCTGTCCGGCGGCAACATAGACCCGCTGCTGATGATGCGCATGATCCGGCACGGCCTGGTCTCCGCCGGCCGCTTCCTGGCCCTGCGCCTGCGCATCCCCGACCGCCCCGGCGCGCTGGCGAAGCTGCTGAGCGAGCTCGGCGAGGCGGACGCGAACGTGATGGACATCGAGCACCTGTGGACCCGCCCCTCGCTGGCCTTCGGCGAGGTCGAGGTGGCGCTGCAACTGGAGACGCGGGGGATCGCGCACGCTGAGACGCTGATTTCGCGGCTGCGGGCGGCCGGGTATCAGCCGGAGCCGACTTCGTTCTGAGACGCATCGACTATTCATCCATTCGGCCTACCGCCAGCGATCACGCGCGCACATAGTGTCGGAAGCCTCATCTACGGTCGGTCCATGGCAGCAATCGAGGCCGAAGGTCTGGTCAAGATCTACGGCGGAGGCAAGAAGACCAAGGAGGTCCGCGCCCTTGACGGTGTGGACCTCGCGGTGCCGGAGGGCGCCATTCTGGGGCTGCTCGGGCCGAACGGGGCGGGGAAGACCACCGCGGTGCGGGTGCTGACCACGCTGTTGCGGCCGGACGCCGGTAGTGCGCGGGTGCTCGGGATCGACGTGCTGCGCAAGCCGAACGAGGTGCGGCGGGTGATTGGGTTGTCCGGGCAGTACGCGGCGGTCGACGAGAACCTGACCGGGCGGGAGAACCTGGTCATGGTCGGGCGGCTCTACCACATGGGGAAGGCCTCGGCCTTGAAGCGGGCGGGGGAGTTGTTGGACGAGTTCGCGCTCAGCGATGCCGCCGACCGGCCGTCCAAGACTTACTCCGGCGGGATGCGGCGGCGGCTGGACCTGGCGGCGGCGCTGGTGGTGAAGCCGCCGGTGATTTTCCTGGACGAGCCGACGACCGGGCTGGACCCGCGGACCCGGATCGCCATGTGGGATGTGATCGCCGGGCTGGTGAAGGGTGGGACCACGCTGCTGCTCACCACGCAGTACCTGGAGGAGGCCGACCGGCTGGCCGACTCGATCGCCGTGGTGGACCACGGCAAGGTGATCGCGCGGGGGACCGCGGACCAGCTCAAGGCGCAGATCGGCGGGGAGCGGCTACAGATCGTGGTCTCCGATCCGGATCGGCTCGGCGAGGCGGCGGCGCTGCTGGGCCGGATGGGGACGGCCGAGCCGCGGGTGCACGAGCCGACCCGGGAGATCCTGCTGCCGGTCTCCGGCGGGGCGCAGCTGCTGGTCGAGGCGATCCGGGAGCTGGACGGCCTGGGCATCAAGATCGACGACGTGGCGTTGCGCCGCCCCACCCTGGACGACGTGTTCCTCCAGCTCACCGGGCGTTCGGCTGAGGACGAGGAACAGGGCGGCGGCGATTTCGACGCCGGCCGAGGGGCCGGCGACGGCCAGGAGCCGCAGGAGGCAGCACGATGAGTTCGGACAGTCTGGCGCCCCCGGTCCCGCTCGGCGGGCACGGCCCGGCCACCGCCCTGCACGACGCCTGGGTCGTCACCCTGCGCAACCTGCGCCGGATGACCCGGATCCCGGAGATGGTGGTCTTCTCCTCGATCCAGCCCATCATGTTCGTGCTGCTGTTCGCCTATGTCTTCGGCGGCGCGATCCCGATCCCCGGCGCCGGCGGCGAGACCGCCTACCGTGAGTTCCTGCTGCCCGGCATCTTCGTGCAGACCCTGGCCTTCACCGCCGCGACCACCTCGGTGGGCCTGGCCGACGACCTGCACAAGGGCCTGATCGACCGGTTCCGCTCACTGCCTATTTCGCGCTCGGCGGTGCTGGCCGGCCGGACCACCGCGGACTGGTTGCAGAACCTGTTCGTGCTGGTGGTGATGGCGGCCTGCGGGCTGGTCGTCGGCTGGCGGATCCACGACGGGGTGCTCAAGGCGATCGCCGGGTTCGCGCTGCTGATGCTGTTCGCCTACGCGATGAGCTGGATCGGCGCCACGATCGGGCTGTCGGTGCGGACCGTGGAGGCGGCCAACACCATCGGCTTCATCTGGATCTTCCCGCTGACCTTCCTGTCCAACGCGTTCGTGCCCTCGCGCAAGATCTCGCCGCAGTGGCTGCAGGACGTCGCGGACTGGAATCCGGTCTCCTCGACCGTGCAGGCCTTGCGATCACTGTGGGGAAACCCTGATGGTTATGGGCCGACGGTGAAAATGCCGTGGCCGATCGAGCACGCCCCCTGGGTGTCGCTCTTCTGGTCACTTTTGATTTTGGCGGTGTTCGTCCCGCTGTCGGTGCGCAAGTACCGCTCGGTTTCGGCGTGAAATCGAGCACGATCCTGGCATGATCGAGCACCTCGGCAACCGACCCCGATGTTACGGCGTCATATTCTTGGGGAAAGGGGGCGCAACAAACAGCAGCAGGGGGGACCGATGGCAGGACCTAGACCGGGCGAGGTGTTGAACGACCGGTACGAGCTGATCGACCGCATCGGCGGCGGCTCGATGGGTGAGGTGTGGCGCGGCCGGGACTTGGTGCTGGGCCGCACCGTCGCGGTGAAGATCGTGCTGCCCGCGCTGCTGGACGCTCCGACCTTCCGGGCCCGCTTCGTCGCCGAGGCCCGGGTGATGGCCATGATGGACCACCCCGGCATCGTCGGCGTCTACGACTACGGCTACACCGACACCGCCGACCCGGACACCCCGGGCGCGGCGTTCCTGGTGATGGAGTTCATCGAGGGCGAGTCGCTGGACCGGGTGCTGGCCCGCACCGGGCCGCTGGAGCCCCGGTTCGCGATGAAGGTGCTGGCCTCGCTACTGGACGCGCTGGCCGCCGTGCACCGCACCGGCGTGGTGCACCGGGACGTGAAGCCGGCGAACGTGATGCTCACCGCCGGCGGCGTGGTGCTGGCCGACTTCGGCATCGCCCGCTCCCCGGAGTCGCTGGGCCTGACCGCCGCCGACGCGCTGATGGGCACCGTCCCGTACCTGGCTCCCGAGCTCTTCCACGCCGAGACCCCGACCCCGGGCGCCGACGTCTACGCCGTCGGCATCCTGGGCTACGAACTGCTGTCCGGCCGCCAGCCCTTCCAGGCCGCCAGCACCGCCGCCGTGATGTACATGCACATGCACGAGCCGCCACCGCCGTTGCCCGACTACGTCGCCGCCCCCGTCGTCGAGGTGCTGTGGCACGCGCTGGAGAAGGACCCGGCGCACCGCTGGGCCGACGGCGCCGAGATGGCCGAGGCGCTGCGGCACGTGCTGGCCGGCCCGGTCGAGGCCGGCGAGGACGTCGGCGCGGGCGGTATGCACGCCGGCTACTCCGGGACCCCCAGCGGCTACGAGGACACCCTGACCGACTCCGGCGGGCGCCGGCGTCGGCGGCCCGGCGCCGAGGCCGGATACGCGGCCGCGGGGGCTGTCGGGGCTGTCGGAGCTGCCGGCGCCGCTGCCGCCGCCGCTGCGGGCGGGTACGAAGAAGGGTTATACGGCGACGCCGGCCCGGCTGGCCGGTACGGTCGCGACGCGGCGTTCGGGGAGAACGCCGCGTCCGGCTTTGGCCCCGGGTACGGTCACGACGAATACGAGAACGGATATCCGGCGAGCTCGCCCTCCTACACCGACTCCTACACCGAGGCCGGCGGCCGTCACGGCCGGGTCAGCCCGCTGGAGGAGACCGCTCAGCTCAGCGCGCTGCCGGGAGCGATATCCGGTGCGATACCCGGCGCGATACCCGGAACCGCGCCGGGCGGCCTGCCCGGCGCGACCGCCCGGATGCCATACGCGGCCGACTTCCCGGCCGACGGCACCCGGGTCTACGAAGAGATACCGGCCTCCCTGGGCGACTCCGGAGGCCGCCGCGGCCACGCGGCCGTCCCGGACGGGACCCGCGTCTACGACGAGCTCCCGGCCTCTCTCGCCGACTCCGGCGGCCGGCGCGCGGGCTCCGGCTACGAGCCCGACGGCTACGACCCTGACGGCTACGACCCCGGAGAACCCCCGGTCCGCCGGCGCGGCGCGGCCGAGCCCTACCCGGGCGGCACCACCGGCCTCGGCGGCCGTGGCGGGGGTCTGCGCGGGGGTCTGCGGCCCGAGGTGCGCCGCAAGGCGCTCATCACCGCGGCGGTCGCCGTACCGGCCGTGCTGGGGCTCTCCGTGGCGCTGGCGATGAGTTCGTCCGGGAAGTCGCCAGATGGCGGCCAGCCCGCGCCGGGCCCCGCGCAGCAGACCGACGCGCCGACCGCAACCGGCACCGGGGACACCGTGCCGCCGACCGAGCCGATCCCCACCTCGACGAGCACGTACGAGCACACCTACTCGCATCACTCGCCCTCGTCGTACCCGAGCTACACCCACTCCTCGGCGGCCGGGACGCCCAGTTCCTCGGCCGACTCGAGCACCACCAGCCGGTCCGATCAGCCGACCGACACCAGCACCGCGTCGAGCTCCAGTTCCTCCGGCCTGCCGAGCTCGACGGACAGCAGTTCGCAGGGCCCGTCCTCGCCCTCGTCCACGCCGGCCTCGCATCCCACGTCGAGCCACAGCTGAGCCGGCGCTCGCCGAGCCGGGAATCAAAGCCCGAACACAAAGGAAGACGCGAACCAAAACCGAACCAAGCCCGAGCCAAAGCCCGAACCAGAACTCGAACATAAAGCAAGCGGCCCCCGCGTGGTCTGCACGCGAGGGCCGCTGCACGAAAGCGTGCCTGACGGCCGCCTCAACCGGTGTACGGCTTGGCGTCGATCAGCTTCACCATCATCGGCTTGCCGTTGGGGAGCTCGTACTCGGCCCGCTCCCCGATCTTCTTGCCGTTGATCGCACCGCCCAGCGGCGACCGCGTCGAGTAGACCTCCATGTTGTCGGCGGCGTCCTCGCGCGAGCCGAGCAGGAAGGTCAGGGTGTCGTCCTCGTCGCCGTCGAAGGCGATGGTCACCACCGCGCCGGGCACCGCCACGCCGGACTCCACCGAGTCGCCGACCCGGGCGTGCTCCAGGAGCTGGGTGAGCTGACGGATGCGCAGCTCGATCTTGCCCTGCTCCTCCTTGGCCGCGTGGTAGCCGCCGTTCTCGCGGAGGTCGCCCTCTTCCCGAGCGGCCTCGATCTTCTGCGCGATCTCGACGCGGCCCGGTCCCGACAGTTGATCCAACTCGGCGGTGAGCCGGTCGTAGGCGTCCTGGGTCAGCCAGGTGACGCTGTCGTTGGTCTGGGTCACGGGTACTCCTAGGGGTTCTACTCATTGAGGGACCGTGCTTTTCAGTCACGCACAGAATGGCGATCGTAACAAGGAGCACGGACGGATAACGCCGGGTGAATCAGCTGTGGACGCCGGGGCCTAGTTGAGCTGGCAGTCCAGTACTTCGCCGCTGATCGCCCGGCTGCTGGTCCGGATCGTCGCGCTGAGCACCTGGGTCCGGTGGCCGATGGGGACCGGGACATCCAGTCGGCCCACCTCGTTCCCGCCGTAGTCCCGGGCCCGCACGGTACAGGTCGCGGCCCGGTCGCTCTGCCGGTCGTCCACCTGGAAGCGGACGTCGACCGCGTGGTCAGAGGTAACCTGGTACCCCAAGACCGTCGCGTTCAGCGTCGGGGAGGCCTGCTTCAGGCCGATATACGACACCACGCCTGTGAGCGCGAGCACACCCGCCACGGCCAGGGTGATCCGCGAACGTCTGGACAGGCCGGAGGAACGCGCGTAGCGCGCGACCACCTCGTCCTGCACCTCGGACGTCAACTCGGTTCACCTGGCCTTCATCGGACTGAGCGCGATTCGGATGTGCGCAGTGTCGGACTCGTGCGCCAGTATATTCGGGCGGCTACTGATGGAGGAACACCGTGACGCATGAACTGCGCCTGATGACCGTCCACGCGCACCCGGACGACGAGTCCAGCAAGGGTGCGGCCACCGCCGCGCGTTACGTCCGCGAGGGGGTGGACGTGTTGGTGGTCACCTGCACCGACGGCTCCCGCGGGGACATTCTCAACCCGCAGCTGAAGAAGGACCCGGCGGTCCAGGCCGAGATCGAGGCCAACCTGCTGGACGTCCGCCGCAAGGAGATGGACCGGGCCCGGGAGATCCTGGGCGTGCGCCAGGAGTGGCTGGGCTTCGTCGACTCCGGCCTGCCCGAGGGCGACCCGCTGCCGCCGCTGCCCGAGGGCTGCTTCGCCCTCCAGGACCTGGAGACCGCCGCGGAGCCGCTGGTCCGGCTGATCCGGCAGCAGCGCCCGCAGGTGATCGTCACCTACAACGAGAACGGCGGCTACCCGCACCCGGACCACATCATGACCCACAAGGTCACGGTCGCCGCCTTCGACGCGGCCGGTGACCCGACCAAGTACCCGGACGCCGGCGAGCCCTGGCAGCCGCTGAAGCTGTACTACGACGTGATGTGGTCCCTGGCCCGGCTGGAGGCCGAGCACCAGGAGCTGCTGGACCGTGGTCTGGAGTCCCCCTACTGGGAACTCCTGAAGGAACGCCAGACCTGGCCGCAGCGCGAGATCACGACCCGGGTCCCGGTCGGGGACTACTTCGAGATCCGCGACGCCGCCCTGAAGGCGCACGCCACCCAGATCGACCCCGACGGCCCGTTCTTCCGCACCCCGAACGACGTCCGGCGGGCGATCTGGCCGACCGAGGACTTCGAACTGGCCCGCTCGGTGATCGACACCACGCTGCCCGAGGACGACCTGTTCGCGGGCGTGCGCGAGTACGAGAAGGCGCAGTGCGGGGCCCAGGGGCAGGGTGTGCACGAGCCCGCCGGAGTCTGCTCGTAGACTGCGGGGCATGAACGCTGTGTCCGGATTGCTCACACCCGCCCAGCCGGTGCTCGCCAGCAGCCAAAGCCTCGACAAGACGAAGCCGGGGCTGGTCGCGTTCCTGATCGTGCTGGCGATCGGCGTCGCGCTGTGGGCCCTGTTGAAGAACATGGGCAAGCAGCTCGGCCGGGCCAAGGATCACTTCGAGGCCGAGGACGCGGCGCTGGCCGCCGTCGAGGCCGCCGCCCCGGCCACGGTCGGCACCGCCGAGGCGGTCGCCGAGGTGCCGAAGCAGCAGGACGGTCTGAAGAAGGATGTCCTGAAGAAGGACAGCCCGAAGAAGGACGGCCTGGCGAAGGACGGTATGAAGAGCGAGGCCAAGGCTAAGGCCAAGGGCGAGTCGGCGAAGGGCCCCGCGGCCGAGTAGCCGCGACGCTTCTCGCCGAGAGGGCGGCCCGCTCAAGCGCCTTGCGCGCCCTCCCGCACGGGTTTGAGGATCAGCATCCCCGAACCCGCCATCAGCGGTACCCCGGCGAGCCGGAGCCGGAGTTCGGGCGTGAGGCCGAGTTCGAGTTCGAGCCCGATCGTGAGGCCGAGTTCGAGCCCGATCGTGAGCCGGCCCGAACTCACATCAGTAGTCGTCCACCCGCCGCCGCAGCTGCTTCGTCTGCCCCCGCCGGGTCTTGTTCTCCAGCCGGCGCCGCGTGACCCCCGCCGGCGTCTTCTTCTCCCGGCGCGGTGCGGGCGGCGGGGCCAGCGCCTCGGCCAGCACCCGCGCCAGCCGCTCCCGGGCCGCCTCACGGTTCTGCAACTGCGAGCGCTGCTCGCTCGACGTCACCGTCAGCACCCCGTTCACCAGCCGCCCGGCCAGCGCCTGGGCGGCGCGCGACTTCAGCCACTGCGGCAGCGCCGTCGTCGCCAGCAGGTCGAACGAGAGTTCCGCGCGGCTGTCCGTGGTGTTGACGCCCTGGCCGCCGGGCCCGGCCGAGCGGGAGAAGCGCCAGGTGAGCTCCGCGGCCGGGATGACCGCCTCGGCTCGGTGCCGTCCGGAGTGGCTGCTCGCGGGCATGGCGTTGTAGCGGACTGCCAGGGGTCCGTTCACTCCGCTCGCCGTCTCGTCAGCCATGTCTTGATGGTCTCAGACCGTGGTGGTGCTTGACACCGGTTATCGGGTGCGCGTTACGTGATCCGCATGGGCTACCTGGCGGGGCGGGGCATCGCCGACATCACCGGGGAGATCGCCGAGTGCGGGCTCCTGGGCTACGGACTGCCGGAGCAACAGGCGGCGGGGCTGCACACCCGGCTGCGTGCCCGGGCCTTCGCGCTGGCCGACGGCGACCGCCGGCTGCTGCTCGTGGTCTGCGACCTGCCGCTGGTCTTCAGCAGTGTGACCCAGGCCGTCCTGCGCCGGCTGCCCTCCACCTACACCGCGGCGAACGTCGTCATCACCGCCACCCACACCCACTGCGGCCCCGGCGGCTACTCGCACCACGCCGTCTACAACAGCAACACCGGCGGCTTCCGGCCCCAGACGTTCCGCGCGATCGTCGACGGCATCGTGGAGGCCGCCCGCCGCGCCATCGCCGATCTGCGGCCCGCCGCCCTGCGCCTGAACCGCGGCGAACTGCACGGGGCCAGCGTCAACCGGGCCCGCCGCGCCTTCGAGCGGAATCCGGGTGCTGACAAGGCCGCCTTTCCGGACGCCGTGGACCCGGCGACCACGCTGCTGGCCATCGAGCGCGACGGCGCCCCGGTCGGTCTGATCAGCTGGTTCGCCGTCCACAACACCAGCATGACCAACCGCAGCCGGCTGGTCAGCGCGGACAACAAGGGCTACGCCGCGTACCACTGGGAGCGCGAGGTGTCAGGGATCGACTATCTCGACGGCGACGCCGAACCGCCCCTGGTCACCGCGTTCGCCCAGACCAACGCCGGGGACCTGTCGCCGAACCTGAACCTGCGGCCCGGCAGCGGCCCGACCGAGGACGAGTTCGAGAACACCCGGATCATCGGCACCCGGCAGTACGAAGCGGCGGCGAAACTGCTGGCGGCCAACGAGGACGCCGAGATCCTCGAGGGCGGATTGGACCACCGAATCGTCCACGTCGACATGGCCGCGGTCCGCGTCGGCCCCCGCTTCACCGGCGACGGCCTGTCGCACCGCACCTCGCACGCGGTCCCCGGCGCCACGGCCTTCGCCGGCGCCCTGCCCGACGGCCCGACCGGCTGGCGCTTCGTCGGCGCCGAGCAGAACCCGGTCCTGGACGCCTTGTCCCGCCATGGGATCTACCGCCTTTCGCACCGGCTCCAGGATTCGCAGGCCCCGAAGACGCTCGCCGCGCCCATCAGCCTCCTGAATCGCTTCGTCCCGTTCGGGCAGGAGGTCCTGCCGCTCCAGTTGCTGCGCATCGGGTCGCTGTATCTGCTCTGCCTGCCCTTCGAGGTGACGATCGTCGCGGGCCTGCGCCTGCGCCGCACCGTCGCCGAGTCCGTCGGTACCGATCCGGACCACGTCCTCATCCAGGGCTACGCGAACGCCTACGGCCACTACGTGACCACCCCCGAGGAGTACGACGCCCAGATGTACGAGGGCGCCAGCACCCTGTTCGGCCGCTGGCAGCTGCCGGCCCTGCAACAGCACGCCGCGCTGCTCGCCACGGCGATGCGCGACGGCCGGCCCGTCATCCCCGGCCGTCCGGCCCCGGACCTGGCTC
>NZ_JAAFZA010000226.1 GCF_015356865.1 Catenulispora pinisilvae | reverse complement strand
GCGGTAGACGAGGTTGTCGGTGACGAGGCGGTCGATGAGCTTGGTCGCGGTGGGGGCGGGGAGCAGGGCGTATTTGGCGACCTCGGTCATGGTGTGGCCTTGGCCGTCGGCGAGGAGGTTGAGGACCCGCCACTGCTCGATCGAGCAGCCTTCGCCCTGGGCCTGCAGGAGGGCCGTTTGGCGGTGTACCGCGCGGTGCTCAGCGAGGCTCAGCAGGTGGACGAGGTCACGCTGTGGTCCGGTGGTGGTCATCTACAGCTCTTCCCTTTTCGGCTCGCTGCGTGCTCTGGCCTGGACGGACGGGGCTGCTGCCAGTCAGGATGGCAGCGCCTGAGGTTCAGCGTCGAGCCGTGGTGCGTCAGTGTCAGCCCTCCGCTCCCGAACCTGTGCCGTTGTCCGCATCCTCGTACCCGTCCCGAGGTGGTCGCGTGTTCGCCGAGACGCCGCAGCCGCAGCCGCGCCCCCAGCCGCAGCCGCGCCCCCAGCCGCAGCCGCGTTCCCAGTCGCACCCGCGCTCGCAGCCGCAGCCACGTCCGCGCCCGCAGCCGGAACCGGCCCGCCCACTGCCGCCCGGCGCGCCCGGCGAGGAGCTGACGGTGGCCCTCGTGATCCCGTTGTCGGGCCCCGCCGGCGTCTTCGGCCCCTCCTGCGAGCTGTCGGCGCGGCTGGCGGTCGGCGAGCTCAACGACGCCGACGGCGTGCTGGGGCGACGGATACGCCTGCTGCCGGTGGACGGCGGCGGGGCGCCGGAGCGGGTGGCCGCCGAGGTGGCGGCACTGGTGGACGCCGGCGCGGTGGACGCGGTCGTGGGCTGGCACATCTCGGCGGTGCGGCGCGCGCTGGCGCCGCGGATCGCCGGTCGGGTCCCCTACATCTATACCGCGCAGTACGAGGGCGGCGAGCGGACGCCCGGTGTCTTCGTGACCGGGGAGACCCCGGCGCGTCAACTGCTTCCGGCGATGCGGCTGTTGGCCCAGTCCCACGGCGTGCGGCGCTGGTTCGTGATCGGCAACGACTACGTGTGGCCGCGCGTGACGGCGCAGGCCGCGTTTCGGTATGCGCGGGCTTGCGGGGGACGCGTTTGCGGTCAGGAGTTCGTCGCGCTCGGCACGCAGGACTACAGCGGTGTGATGCGCGCGATCGAGCGGAGCGCGGCGGACAGTGTCCTGATGCTGCTGATCGGCGCGGACGCGGTGCATTTCAACCGGGCGTACGCGGCGTACGGGTTGCACCAGCGTGCTCTTCGGCTCAGCACGCACATGGACGAGAACATGTTGATGGCCACCGGCGCCGAGGCGACCGAGAACCTCTGGGCCGCCGCGGGCTACTTCGAGACGCTCGCCACCGCGCAGAGTCTGGAGTTCAACGGGCGGTACGCGGCGCGGTTCGGGACGCAGGCTCCGGTGCTCAGCAGCCTGGGAGAGTCCTGTTACGAGGGCGTCCGGCTGCTGGCGGCGCTGACCGAGCGGGCTCGCAGCCTGGACGTTCGCACCCTGCTTCACGCCGGGCGCGGTGCGGCCTACGACGGGCCGCGTGGCACGGTCCGGCTGCACGGCAACCATGTGGAGCAACCCATCTATCTGGCGAGGGCCGACGCCTTCGACTTCGACATCGTCGCGCAACTCTAGACCGGCGCCGGGCCGGAATACGCCGTCGCAGAAACAATTTCTCTGTGAAGTAACATGGTGTAACGCAATCTCAACACCCCAGCGCCAGGCTCAACCGGCATGACCGACACTGACAGTCCGGCCAGAGCCGGGCAGGCCCAGCGCGCCTACCACCGTTGGGCGAAGAACGA
This sequence comes from Catenulispora pinisilvae, assembly GCF_015356865.1. Lineage (GTDB taxonomy): Bacteria > Actinomycetota > Actinomycetes > Streptomycetales > Catenulisporaceae > Catenulispora > Catenulispora pinisilvae. The sequence goes on along the minus strand of NZ_JAAFZA010000226.1, from coordinate 14,909 downwards.
CACGCTCGAGGACTACTCGCTCCGCTACGCGCCCAAGTCCTTCCGCCGCTGGAGCCCCTACGTCGTCGCCACGACCGCGCTCGGCGGGATCGCCTACCTCGCCGACTTCGCGATCGGCGGCTCGATCGCCATCTCCTACGGTTTCACCAGTGCCGCGGTCGCGATCGGAATCGCCGCGTTCGTCATCTTCGTCACCGGCATCCCGATCGCGTATTACTCGGCGAAGTACTCCGTGGACATGGACCTGTTGACCCGCGGTGCGGGATTCGGCTACCTGGGCTCGACGCTGACCTCGATCATCTACGCCAGCTTCACCTTCATCTTCTTCGCCCTCGAAGGCTCGATCATGGCGCAGGCCTTCCAGCTCGGCCTGCACATACCCCTGGCTGTCAGCTATCTGATCGCCTCGCTCCTGGTCATCCCGCTGGTGATCTACGGCATGACCGCGCTGTCGAAGATGCAGGTGTGGACCCAGCCGATCTGGCTGATCCTGATGGTCGCCCCGTTCATCGCCATCGCGATCAAGGACCCCGGCGAGTTCGCCCACTTCACGCACTTCGGCGGCGACTCGCCGACCGGCGCGGGGTTCAGTTTCCTCAGCGCCGGGGCGGGCGCCGGCGTCGCGCTCTCGCTCATCGCGCAGATCGGCGAGCAGGTCGACTACCTGCGCTTCATGCCGGACAAGACGGAGAAGAACAAGAAGAAATGGTGGGGCGCGGTGCTCTCGGCGGGTCCGGGCTGGGTCGTGCTCGGCGCGCTCAAACAACTCGGCGGCGCGTTCCTCGCGTTCTACGTCACCGAGAAGATCGGCAAGTCCGTCGCCGACGAGCCGATCCAGCAGTACCTGCTCGGCTTGAAGACCTTCGCCGCGCCCGTCGCGCTGGGCCTGGCCACCTTCTTCGTGGTCCTGTCGCAAATCAAGATCAATTCGACGAACGCCTACTCCGGATCGCTGTCCTGGTCCAACTTCTTCTCCAGGGTCCTGCACAAGCACCCCGGCCGCGTCGTGTGGATCTTCCTGAACGTCGGCATCTCGCTGGCGCTGATGGAGGGCGGAGTCTTCGGGTTCCTCAACAACGTCCTCGGCTTCTACTCCAACGTCGCCATCGCCTGGATCGGCGCCGTCACCGCCGATCTGGTGATCAACAAGCCGATGAAGCTCAGTCCGTCCTACATCGAGTTCAAGCGCGCGCACCTGTACAACTTCAACCCGGTCGGCTTCGGCTCGATGCTGATCGCCTCCGCGGTCTCGATCGTCGCGTACTTCAACGCCTTCGGCGCCTACGCCAAGGCCTTCTCCCCGCTGATCGCCATCGGCATCGCCCTGGTCCTCTCGCCGATCCTGGCCTACGCGACGAAGGGCAAGTACTACATCGCCCGCGTCGACGAGCTCGACCAGCCGCTGATCGTGGACGGCCAACTGTCGGCCGTCGAACTCACCTGCTCGGTCTGTACCGACGCCTTCGAGCGGCCCGACATGGCCTCCTGCCCGTTCCACAGCGGCCCGATCTGCTCGCTGTGTTGCAGCCTGGAGGCCGCGTGCCATGACGCGTGCAAGAAGACCGGGTCCGGGCCGATCGACCTGGGCATGCCCGTCACCGCGACCACCGCGACCACCGCGACCACCGCGTAATCGGCGAAAGGCGCGCAATCATGCTGCTATCCCCTCACGAGCAGGAACGCCTGCTCATCCACGTCGCCGCCGGCCTGGCCCGGGAGCGGCGGGCCCGCGGGCTGCGCCTGAACTACCCGGAGGCGATCGCCGTGCTCACCTCGTTCCTGCTCGAACGGGCCCGGGACGGTCGCAGTGTCAGTGAGCTGATGGACGCCGGCCGCCGGGTCCTGACCCGCGAGGACGTGCTGGAGGGAGTGCCGGAAATGATCGACGACGTGCAGATCGAGGCGACCTTCCCCGACGGCACCAAGCTCGTCACCGTGCACCGGCCGATCGGATGAGGGACACCGTGGAACCCACAGGACAGCCCGGGACCGGGCCACAGCCACAGGTCCCCGGTGAGGTCCGGCTCGCCGCCGAGCCGCTCGAACTCAACGCCGGGGCGCGGCGCACGACGCTCACCGTGCTCAACACCGGCGACCGGCCGGTACAGGTCGGCTCGCACTACCACCTGGCCGAGGCCAATCCGGCCCTGGATCTCGACCGCGAAGCCGCCTGGGGCCGGCGCCTGGACATCCCGGCGGGCACCGCGGTGCGCTTCGAGCCGGGCCTGGCCCGCGAGGTCGTGCTGGTACCGATCGCCGGGCGGCGGGTCGTGACCGGACTGCGCGGGATCAGCGGTGCCCGCCGGGAGGGAAAGCTCGATGGCTGAGATCTCCCGCGAGCGTTACGCGGCGTTGTACGGCCCGACCGTGGGCGACAGCGTCCGGCTCGCCGACACGAACCTGTTCATCGAGGTCGAGCAGGATCTCTGTGCGCACGCCGGATACGGCGAGGAGGCGGTGTTCGGCGGCGGGAAGGTGATCCGAGAGTCGATGGGCATGGGCCACGTCACCCGCACCGCACGCGGCGATGTGCCCGGCAGCCCGGACACGGTGATCACCGGTGCCATCGTGCTGGACCACTGGGGCATCGTGAAGGCCGACATCGGTATCCGCGACGGCCGGATCGTCGCGCTCGGCAAGGCCGGGAACCCCGACACGATGAACGGCGTGCACCCGGCGCTGGTGATCGGCCCGTCCACGGAGGTGATCGCCGGAAACGGCAAGATCCTCACCGCCGGCGGCATCGACGGGCACGTGCACTTCATCTGCCCCCAGGCGATCACCGAGGCGCTGGGCTCCGGTATCACGACCCTGATCGGCGGCGGCACCGGACCGGCCGAGGGGAGCAAGGCCACCACCGTCACCCCGGGAGCCTGGCACCTGACGCGGATGTTCCAGGCCCTGGACCCGTGGCCGGTCAACTTCGCGTTGCTCGGCAAGGGGAACACGACCAACGAGGACGCCTTGTGGGAGCAGCTGCGTGCGGGCGCGGCCGGGTTCAAGATCCATGAGGACTGGGGCGCGACGCCCGCCGCGATCGACGTCTGCCTGCGGGTCGCGGACGCCTCCGGAGCGCAGGTGTCCATCCACACCGACACGCTCAACGAGGCCGGGTTCGTGGACAGCACCGTCGCCGCCATCGCCGGGCGCACGATCGAGGCCTACCACGTCGAGGGCGCCGGCGGCGGGCACGCCCCGGACATCATCACCGTGGCCGGCCTGCCGAACTTCCTCCCGGCCTCGACGAATCCGACCCGGCCGCACACCGTCAACACCATCGACGAGCACCTGGACATGCTCATGGTGTGCCACCATCTGTCGCCGGCGATCCCGGAGGACCTGGCGTTCGCCGAGTCGCGCATCCGGCCGACCACGATCGCGGCCGAGGACATCCTGCACGACCTCGGCGCGATCTCGATGATCGGCTCGGACTCCCAGGCCATGGGCCGGATCGGCGAGACCGTCATCCGCACCTGGCAGACCGCGCACGCCATGAAGGCCCGGCGCGGCGCGCTGCCCGGCGACGGCGCGGCCGATAACCACCGGGCCCGCAGGTACGTCGCCAAATACACCATCGGCCCGGCGATCGCGCACGGTATGGACGCCGAGATCGGATCCGTCGAACCGGGAAAGCTCGCCGACCTCGTGCTCTGGGACCCGCGCTTCTTCGCCGTCCGCCCGCAGCTGGTGATCAAGGGCGGCGCGATCGCCTGGGCCGCGATGGGGGACGCCAACGCCTCCATCCCGACGCCGCAGCCCGTGCTGCCCCGGCCGATGTTCGGGGCGTACGGCGACGCGGCGCCCGCGACCAGCCTGGCGTTCGTCGCCCCGGCCGCGATCGGGGACGGGCTCGCCGAGCGGCTCGGTGTGCGGCGCGAGCTGGTCACGCAGAAGGACGTACGGGGACTGACGAAGGCGGACCTGCCGGAGAACACCGCACTGCCGCGCATCGAAGTCGAGCCGGACACCTTCACCGTCCGCATCGACGGCGAGGTCGTGGAGCCCGCGCCGGCCCAGACCTTGCCGCTGACCCAGCGCTACTTCCTGTTCTGAGAGGGCGGCAGCTGTGAGCCTCATCTCGCTACTCATGCTGACCGACAGCCGTCTGCCCGCAGGCACGCACGCGCACTCGGGCGGGCTGGAGGCCGCCGTCGCCGCCGGGCGGGTCGCCGAAGCGGTCGACCTCCATGCATTCCTGCTCGGCCGGCTCACCACCACCGGCCCGACCGGAGCTGCGTTCTCGGCGGCGGCGCTGGAAGCGGCGAGCGGACCAGACGACGCGCTGCTCGCCGAACTCGACGCCGAATACGAGGCGCGCACCCCCTCGCCCGCGCAGCGTCGCGCGTCCCGAAAGCTGGGGCGGCAGCTCCTGCGCGCGGTCCGCGCGGGCTGGCCGGGCCCCGCGCTCGCCGCGGCGTCCGTCGTGCACCCGGACGGCCCGCATCAGCCGATCGCCTTCGGCGCAGCCTGTGCGGCCGCCGGTGTGAGCCCGCACGATTCGGCGCTCGCCTCCGCGCTCGGCGCCGTCACCGGTCCTGCGAACGCCGCGACTCGGCTGCTCGGCATCGACCCCGACACGGTCACCGCCGTGCTCGCCGCCCTCGAACCCCACATCCAGGACACCGCCGACGCCGCGTTGAAGGCGGCGCTCGGCCCGGTCAGCGAGTTTCCGTCGTTCAGCGCACTCCGCTTGGACATCTCGGCGGAACACCACAGCACATGGGAGGTGCGTCTCTTTGCATCGTAAATATCCTGAGGAAGGCACAGCCGGCGTCGGCATGGGATTCGGCACGGGATTCGGCGGGGGTGCCGCGCGTACCGGCGGACCGCTGCGGATCGGCATCGGCGGACCTGTCGGTTCGGGCAAGACCGCGCTCGTCGCGGCTCTGTGCCGCGCACTGCGGGAGCGGTACGCCCTGGCCGTGGTGACCAACGACATCTACACCCGTGAAGACGCCGAGATCCTGCTGCGCCAAAGCGTTCTCGAACCTGAACGGATCTGCGCGGTGGAGACCGGCTGCTGTCCGCACACCGCGATCCGTGACGACATCTCGGCCAACCTCGAAGCCGTCGAAGCCCTTGAGCGGCGGTTCGCGCCGCTGGATCTGGTGCTGGTCGAAAGCGGCGGCGACAACCTCACCGCGACCTTCAGCAAAGGCCTGATCGACCGCCAGATCTTCGTGATCGATGTCGCCGGCGGCGACAAGGTGCCCCGCAAGGGCGGTCCCGGCATCATCTCCTCCGATCTGCTGGTGATCAACAAAACGGACCTCGCGGCGCTGGTTCACGCGGACCTGGAGGTGATGCGCCGTGACGCGAAGCGTCAGCGTACTGACGCGCACGGCACCGAGCGCCCGACGATGTTCACCTCGCTCACCGCCGACCCCCTCGCGTCCACCGTCGCCGCATGGATCACCGAGCTGATCGCTCAGCGCCGCGCCCAGACCGAAACCAAAGCCCAAACCGAAACCGGAGCCCAAACCGAAACCGGAGCCCAAACCGAAACCGGAGCCGACGCCGAAACCGTCTCGACGACGGTATGAAAGCGACAGCACGCCTGGTCGCCGAGGCCCGTCCCGACGGCACGACCCGTCTGACGACCCTGGCCGGCCAGGCGCCCCTGCTGCTGCGCCAGACCATCGGGGACGGCCCGGCCGACACCGCCCAGGTCCACCTCGTGGCCGGCGCGGCCGGACCCGTCGGCGGCGACGAACTGCGCCTGAGCCTGCACCTCGGCCCCGGCGCCCGGGTACGGATCCGGAGCGTCGCCGCCGCCTTGGCCCTGCCCGGCCCGCAGCCCGGCGAATCGACACTCGATATCAGCGTACGTATCGACAGCGGTGCCGCGCTCGACTGGAACGTGCAGCCGCTCATCGCCGCCCGGGGCGCGAGGCACCGCACCACGGTGCGTATCGAAATGGCCGACGACGCCCGCCTGGCGTGGCACGAGCAGACACTGCTGGGCCGGCACGGTGAGGAACCCGGCTCGGCGCTCACCCGGCTGCGGATCCGTCGAGCCGGCCGTCCGCTGCTCGACCACACCCTGGCGGTCGGCCCGCACTATCCCGGGTCGCTCGGCCCCGCGGTCGTCGGAGCCGGCCGGGCCAACTCCACCACGGTCATCGTCGATCCGGCTTGGAACGCCGTGCCGCCCGCCGACCGGCTCCGGCTCCGGCTCGACCCTCGTGACGACGCGCACCGCGCCGTGGCAGTGTTCCCTCTCGACGGGCCCGCCGTCGTCATCAGCGCCCTTGCCGCCGATGCCCTGGAGCTGCGACGTCTGCTTCCCGCTCCGACCGCCGCAGAATCAGATTGATCACCAGCGCCGTCCAGCCGGTCTGGTGCGAGGCGCCGAGTCCGGCCCCGGTGTCGCCGTGGAAGTACTCGTGGAAGGGGATGAGGTCGTGCCAGTCCGGGTTCTTCTGGAACAGCTCGGTCTGGCCGAACACCGGACGGCGGCCGTCGGCGTCGTTCAGGAACAGGGACACCAGGCGGTGGGACAGGTCGTCGGCTATCTCGCCGAGGGTCGCCTCACGGCTCGGGGCACCGTGCGGCGCCGCGAGTGTCGGATAGGGGACGCGCAGCCGGTCGCCGAAGAACCGGTGGTGACGGTCGAGGGCGTCGATGAGCATGTAGTTCACCGGGAACCAGACCGGGCCGCGCCAGTTGGAGTTCCCGCCGAACAACGTCGAGCGCGACTCGGCCGGTTCGTAGCCGACGCTGTAGTCCGCCTCGCCCAGCCGAACGGTGAACGGCGAGGCCAGATGTGCGCGCGACAGCGCGCGCAGGCCGTGGTCGGACAGGAACTCGTTCTCATCGAGCATGCGCTCCAGCAGGCGCGGGAACTGGTCGTGCCGCACCATGGTCAGCAGCCGCAGGTCGCTGGCCGGCATCATGCGGCCGGCCAAGACGTCGGCGTAGTGCGGCTTGTTGGTCCGGTACCAGGCCACCCGCTGCTCCAGTTCCGGAATCGCCGCCAGCGCCGCCGAGGACACCGTGGCGGTGGCGGTCAGCGGGAGCAGGCCCACCACCGAGCGGACCCGCAGCGGTACGGCCTCCTGTCCCGGAACGCGGATGATGTCGTAGTAGAAGCCGTCCTCCTCGTTCCACAGGCCCTGGGTATTGGCCGCCTCGACGATCAGCGCGAAGTGCTCGAAGAACTTGGTGACCATCTCGGCGTAGGCGCTGTCCTCGGTCGCCAGGATCAGGGCCATGTCCATCATCGTGAGCGTGAACAGGGCCATCCACGCCGTGCCGTCGCTCTGCTCCAACTGCCCGCCGGCCGGGACGCCGGCACTGCGGTCGAACGGGCCGATGTTGTCCAGGCCCAGGAATCCGCCCTCGAAGACGTTCTTGCCCTCGGCGTCCAGGCGGTTGATCCACCAAGTGAAGTTCAGCAGGAGCCGGTGGAAGATGCGCTTGAGGAACTCCAGGTCCCGGCCTCCGTCCGCGGCGAACACCTGGAGCGCGGCCCAGGCGTGAACTGGCGGGTTCACGTCGCCGAAGTTCCACTCGTACGCCGGCATCTGGCCGCTGGGGTGCAGGTACCAGTCCCGCAGGAGGAGCTGCAACTGTTGCTTGGCCAAGCCCGGGTCCACCCTGGCCAGGGCGACAGCGTGGAAGGCCAGGTCCCACGCGGCGAACCACGGGTACTCCCAGGTGTCGGGCATGACGATGACGTCGCGCGCCGACATGTGCCACCAGTGCGCGTTGCGCCGCGCGGTCCCGCCGACCGGGGCCGAGTGGGCGGGGTCGTGGTCCAGCCAGCGTGGCACGTTGTAGTGGTAGAACTGCTTGGACCACAGCAGGCTGCCGACGGCCTGCCGCAGCACCATGGCCTCGTCGTCGGAGCAGGATCGCGGGGTCAGCGCCGCGAAGAACTCCTCGGCCTCCTGCTCGCGCTCCTCCATCACCTTGTCGAAGTCGCTGCCCAGGAGCCGGGCGCGGGTATGTTGCGGCACATCCGGGCCGGCCATCCGCAGCCGCAGCCGGATCTCCGCCGACTTCCACGGCGGGACGGTCAGCACGTACCGCAGCGCGGCCTTGGTGCCGACACGCTCGGGGTTGACGGTCTCCGCGCCGTCGACGACGTGGTCGTTGATCCCGTCCTTGGGGTAGTCGCTGTAGCCGCCGTAGCCCCACAGCCGTTCGCTGTTGGTCTCGTTGTCGCAGACCAGCGCCTCCGGGCTGCCCTCGCCCAGCAATGACAGTGGCCTGAGATGCTCGTGTTCGCCGGCCAGCCGCGCGCCGTGGACCGTGATCCGCGGTACGGCCTTGCGTCCCGGCAGCTCCCAGGACCAGGTGTTGCGGAACCACAGTGTCGGCAGCACGTGGAGCGTGGCCTGCTCCGGACCCATGTTCTCTACGCGCACCCGGATGCATATGTCGTGCGGGCCGGCCTTCGCGTAGTCGGCGGTGATCGCCCAGTACCGGTCGTCGTCGAAGATCCCGGTGTCCACGAGCTCGTATTCGGGGTCGGCGCCGCCCCGGTCCCGCGTGGTGTCCAGCAGGTCGTGGTACGGGAATTCCCGCTGCGGGTAGTGGTACCGCCAGCGCATCCAGGAGTGGGTGGGCGTGGAGTCCAGGAACCACCAGTACTCCTTGGCGTCCTCGCCGTGGTTGCCCTCCTGGCCGCCGAGGCCGAACAATCGCTCCTTGAGGATAGGGTCGACGCCGTTCCAGAACGCGAGCGCGAAGCAGAATCGCTGCTGCTCGTCACAGATCCCGCCGAGGCCGTCCTCGTTCCAGCGGTAGGCCCGGGACCGGGCGTGGTCGTGGGGGAAGTAGTCCCAGGCGGTGCCGCCTTCGGAGTAGTCCTCCCGGACGGTGCCCCACGCGCGCTCGGCGACATAGGGGCCCCATTCCCGCCAGGGCACACGGGCGCGGCCCCCGGCGTCGGCGGCGCTCAGGCGGATCCGTTCGGCGTCTTCCATGCGGCCAGTGTGGACCGGCGATGATTTCGGTCTGTTTCCGAAATGCTATGCGCGCGAATCCCGAACACGATGGCCTCACGCACGCAATGTGCGTGCAATCTCCCGCGGCGATGCTGGTCGCACCGCCGAAAACCCGCCTTGAGCGAACGGCATCCGTGATCCCTGACGAGGAGGCGAACCGATGGCCGCGATGACCGCGTTCGGTAAAAGGAAGCTCCTCATGCTCTCTTGGGAGTACCCGCCGGTCATGGTCGGCGGCCTGGGACGGCATGTCCACGCTCTCGCCACCACTTTGGCCCGCGCCGGGCACGACGTGACAGTGGCCACCCGTCACGCCCCCGGCGCGCCCCTGGACGAGGTCGTCGACGGGGTGCGCGTGGTGCGGGCCCCGCAGGACCCGCCCGTCATCCCGCTGGACACCGAGCATCTGCTGGCCTGGGCCGTCGCCTTCAACCACACCCTGACCCGCACCGCGCTGCACGCCGCCCGCGGCGAGGGGTTCGAACTCGTCCACGCTCACGACTGGCTGGTCGCCCACGCCGCCGTCACCGTCAAGGACTACTTGGGCATCCCGCTGGTGGCCACCGTCCACGCCACCGAGGCCGGCCGGCACCAGGGCTGGCTGCCCGGCGACCTGAACCGTGGCATCCACTCCATCGAGTGCTGGCTGGCCCAGGAGGCCGCCCGGGTGCTGGTCTGCTCCCAGTACATGCGCCGAGAGGTCTCGGTGCTGCTCGGCACGCCGGAATCCAAGATCGACGCCATCCCCAACGGGGTCGACATGCCGCGCTGGCGGGCCCAGCCCAAGCAGGTCGGCCTGGCGCGGGCGAAGTACGCCGGCGCCGGCCCGCTGGTGGGCTTCGCCGGCCGGCTGGTCCACGAGAAGGGCGTCCAGCATCTGCTGCACGCGCTGCCCGAGCTGTGCCGCACCCATCCCGGGCTGCGTGCCGTCATCTGCGGCGACGGCCCGGTCCGCGGCGAGCTGGAGGATCTGAGCCGCCGGCTGGGCCTGGAGCACGCGGTCAGCTTCGGCGGCTTCGTCGGCTCCCACTTGTCGGCCACGATGGCCGCCACTGACGCGATGGTCGTGCCGAGCCTGTACGAGCCGTTCGGCATGGTGGCACTGGAGGCGGCGGCGGCCGGCGCCCCGCTGGCCGTGGCGGCGACCGGCGGCCTCGCCGAGATCGTCGAGCCGGGCGTCACCGGCCTGACTTTCCCGGCGCGCGACGAGGGCGCGTTGGCACAGTCGGTGTCCACGCTGCTGGCGGACCGGCCCAGGGCGCGCCGGATGGTGCTCTCGGCCAAGGCGATGGTGCGCCGCCGCTACGGCTGGCCGACCGTGGGCGAGCAGACCGCGGCGGCGTACGCGGCGGCCGTCGACGGGGCGCCGGTGGTACCGGCCGGGCCGGAGGAGCTGTGGCGGTCCCGGCAGCGGCCGATCGCCATACCGGACGGCAACCTGCTCGCGGCGGCGGGGCTGGCGGCGTGACCGCAGGGCCCCGCTACTGGGACCGGTTCGGCGCCCACCCGGAGCCGGGAGGCACACGCTTCGCGGTGTGGGCGCCGAACGCGCAGCGCGTGCAGGTGGCCGGCGACTTCAACGGCTGGGACCCGAACCGCGCCACGGAGCTGAGCCGCGACGACTGGACCGGCTGCTGGCACGGCCACGCGGAGGGCGCCGGGCAGTGGGACCGGTACAAGTACCGCGTGCAGTGCGCCGACGGGGTGTGGCGCTTGAAAGCCGACCCGGTGGCGTTCCACACCGAGACGCCGCCGGCGGGCGCTTCGCGGATCTTCGCATCGTCCCACCTGTGGCAGGACGCTGACTGGCTGAAGGCGCGCGGGAAGGCGGCCGGCGAGCACGCGTCGCTGCCGATGTCGGTCTACGAAGTACACCTGCCGTCGTGGCGGCGTGGGCGCTCCTACCGGGACCTGGCCTCGGAACTGGCGGACTACGTACACCGGCACGGCTTCACGCACGTGGAGTTCCTGCCGGTGATGGAGCATCCCTTCGGCGGATCCTGGGGCTACCAGACGACCGGCTTCTTCGCCCCGACGTCACGGCTGGGGCATCCCGACGACTTGCGGTACCTGGTGGACCAGCTGCACCAGGCGCAGATCGGGGTGCTGTTCGACTGGGTCCCGGCGCACTTCCCCCGGGACTGGTGGGCGCTGGCGCGCTTTGACGGCACCGCACTCTACGAGCACCCCGATCCCCGCCGCGGCGAACACCCCGACTGGGGAAGCCTGATCTTCGACTTCGGACGCCACGAGGTGCGCGAATTCCTCATCGGCTCGGCGCTGTATTGGATCGAGGAGTTCCACGCCGACGGGATCCGGGTGGACGCGGTCTCCTCGATGCTGCACCTGGACTATTCCCGAGGGCCGGGCCAGTGGGAGCCGAACGTACACGGCGGCACGGAGAACCTGGAGGCCACCGCCCTCCTGCGAAGCCTCAACGAGCAGATCCACGCCCGACACCCCGGCGTGCTGACGATCGCCGAGGAGTCGGCGGCGTGGCCGGGCGTGACCCGCCCGGCCGCCGACGGCGGTCTCGGGTTCGACCTGAAGTGGAACATGGGCTGGATGAACGACACGCTGCGCTACGTGGAGCGCGATCCCGTCCACCGCAGCCACCATCACAGTGACCTGACACAGCCCTCGACCTACGCGTTCAGCGAGCACTACCTGCTGCCGCTGTCCCACGACGAGGTCGTCCACGGCAAGGGCTCACTGGCCGGCAAGCAGCCCGGCCGATGGCAGCAACAAGCCGGTGGACTACGCGGGCTGCTGGCGTATCAGTGGGCGTTCCCCGGCAAGAAACTGTTGTTCATGGGCGGCGAGTTCGGACACCGGGCCGAGTGGAGCGCCGACCACGGACTGGACTGGCCCGACGCCGACGAGGCGGAGCACCGCGGCCTGGCCCGGCTGATGACCGACGCCAACGCCCGGTACCGCGAGCACCCGGCACTGTGGACCCGCGACGCCGACCCGCACGCAACCCGCTGGCTGGCCTCGGACGCCGACGCGAACCTGCTGGCATTCGCCAGATTCGGACGTTACGACGACGGCACGGCACTCGTCTGCGTCGCCAACTTCTCCGGCGTGCAGGCGCGAGACTACCGCCTCGGCATGCCCTGGCCCGGACCCTGGCGCGAAGTGCTCAACAGCGACGCGGCCGTGTACGGCGGCTCGGGCGTGGGGAACCTCGGAACGGTGGTCGCCACCGCCGAACCCTGGTCGGGAGAGGCGGCCTCGGCGCGCGTCACAGTCGGCGCCGGGACCGTGGTGTGGCTGGCGGGGCGACATCCGTCACCCGCCGGCGACGGACGGAGCTGATCGCGCGGCGATGCGGCGCCGGCAGCTCCGCCGACTCCGCCGCCTCAACCGACTCCGGTGAGGGCCGCGAACGCGAGTGAGAGGCTGATTGTCCTGCTTGGGATGTAAGCCGTCTTCGCGAAGTTCACCCTCCCCTTATTTGCCATTCCGTGATCTGTGAGCTCTGTCGCAACCCACTGTTCATCGTCAGAATCAGCGACGCAGCGGGATGATCCACCGCTGTGCATACCGTGGGCGCCGCCACTGTTGGCACACGCGGGTGCCGCTTCGACGAAGGAAGCTCACTGTGGCAAACCCCACAAACGCGGCCTCTCGCCTCACGAGACCGCACAAGGGCGGGCGTGTCGCCGCCGTCGTCTCGGTGGCCGGCACGCTGGCGGCCGGCTCGATGTTCCTGATGGGCGCCGGGGCCGCGCACGCCGCCACCTCCGATGTGCTGGCCGGTTCGAAGCCGACGTGGGCCTCGGCCGGCGCCGACCGCGGCTCGGCGCCGGCCGCGGCGCCGCTGGCGGTGCGGGTGTACCTGGCCGGGCGGGATCCGCAGGCTCTGGCCGCTTACGCGCGGTCGGTCGCCGATCCCAAGAGCGCGGCGTACCGGCACTTCCTGACCCCGGAGCAGATCCAGGCGCGGTTCGGCGCCAGTGCCGAGCAGGTCGCGGCGGTCAAGGCGTGGCTGAGCGGGGCCGGGCTGACCGTCACCGGCCAGACTGAGGACTACATAGCCGTGCAGGGCAGCACCGCGGCTGTCGCGGCCGCCCTGAACACCTCGTTCCACGAGTACGCCACGTCCGACGGCACGCTGCGCGCCCCCTCGCGCGACGTCAGCGTCCCGGCCGACGTGCGGTCCGCGATCATCGGCATCATCGGGCTGTCGCAGGACCGGACCGCCGACAAGCCGAACAACTCCGACAGCACCGACGCCAGCGACAAGAAGACCGCTTCGGTGTCCCCCGGCGGCGTCCCCTACTTGGGCACCTTGCCCTGCTCGGACTACCAGGGGCAGAAGGTCGCGACGAACCTGCCGTCGTTGAACGGCCAGTCCGTGCCGTGGGCGGTCTGCGGCTACACCCCGAACCAGGTGCGCGGCGCCTACGGCGTCACCAGCAGCGGTCTGACCGGTAAGGGCGTCACCGTCGCGGTCCTGGACGCCTACGGCCTGCCGAGCATGAAGGCCGACGCCGACGAGTACGCGGTGCGGCACGGCGACAAGCCGTTCCGGGCGGGTCAGTACTCGGAGATCGTCACGCCGGGCCAGTGGACCGACACCACCGCGTGCGGCGGCCCCGACGGCTGGGCCGGCGAGGAGGCGCTGGACGTCGAGTCGGTGCACGGCATGGCGCCGGACGCGAAGGTGCTCTACATCGGCGCGAACTCCTGCTTCGACACGGCCGGCGGAGGTGTCGCGGCCAACGGCGGCCTGCTGGACTCGCTACAGCTGGTCGTCGACCACCACCTGGCGGACATGGTGTCCAACTCGTGGGGCGAGCTCATGCACTTCCTGGACCCGTCGGGCAACCCGGTCGACATGGACCCGTCGCTGATCAACGTCTACGAGCAGACCTTCCAGAAGGGCGCAGCGGAGGGCATCGGCTTCTACTTCTCGGCCGGCGACTGTAGCGACGACAACCCGGCCAGCAGCTGCGGCGCCAGCGGCGGATCCTCCCGGTCGCAGGCCGAGTACCCGACCTCCTCCTCGTGGGTGACCTCGGTCGGCGGGACCAGCATCGCGATCGGTGCGGACCAGCGGATGCAGTTCCAGACCTCGTGGCAGACCTCGAGCTCGTCGCTGGCGACCGGCGGTTCGGCCTGGACGCCCGCGTCGTACCTCTACGGCGGTGGCGGCGGTACCAGCGACGTGTTCGCGCAGCCCTGGTACCAGACCTGGACGGTCCCGGCCTCGCTGTCCAGCACGCTGCTGAACGGCAAGCAGACCTCGCCCGAGCGCGTGGTCCCGGACGTCGCGGCCTACGGCGACCCGAGCACCGGCTTCCTGCAGGGCTACACCCAGCAGCTGCCGGACGGCTCCACCGGCTACGCCGAGTCCCGCATCGGCGGCACCAGCCTGGCGGCCCCGACGTTCGTCGGCATCCAGGCCGACGCGCAGCAGGCCCAGCGCGCGCCGATCGGCTTCGCGAACCCGGAGATCTACCTGCGCGCGACCTTCGGCCTGTTCACCGACGTGACCGACCACCCGCGCACGAACTCGCCGCTGGCGGTGGTGCGCGGCGACGCGACCGACCCGTCGCTGCGGTTGTTCGGCGACGGCGTCGACCTGCACGCGACGAAGGGGTACGACAACGCGACCGGCGTCGGGAGCCCGAACGGCCGGTACCTGGCGTCGTTCGAGTAAGCGCCGAGATCTGCTGACGCTGATCACTGCCGGGGTCCCCGCGGGGGACCCCGGCAGTTCTGTTTGATCAATCAGTCGATTGCGTAGTCGGTTCGGCGTGCGGCGGCTAGTGCGGTGGCCGGGTTGGTTTGCCGGGTTGGTGGTGTGGTCGCCGGCTGGGCGTAGCTTGGGCGTAGGTTGGGTGCGCGGGCCCGGTGGTCGGGTGGGGGTTTTGGTCGCCGGATCCGAGGTGAGTCGGGTATGGCGGCCGCCGGTGGGGTGCGGGGTTGGCTTTCGTGGTTAGAAAA